>NZ_JAMYBY010000001.1:0-409624 GCF_024126555.1 Pseudomonas sp. VE 267-6A | reverse complement strand
CTGACCGACCACAATGGCGAGATGGCGTGGGCGGGGCAGTACAAGGCGTGGGGGGAGGTGCGTGAGGAGCGGTCGGTTTGGGCAACGCAGGTAGGGCTGAGTAACCCGCTACGGTTTCAGGGGCAGTATCACGACCGGGAGACTGGGCTGCATTACAACCGGTATCGGTACTATGATCCGGGGGTTGGGCGATTTGTTAGCAAGGACCCGATTAGTTACGCGGGTGGATTGAATCTCTACTTATACGCACCAAACCCTATCGAATGGACGGACCCACTCGGACTGGAGAAAGTTGTTGCCGCTAGAAGCCGTGCGCATGCGTTGAGGCTAGCACAACAGCATGCTCAAGTTCCGAGAGTAGGTCGAGGAGGCGAAGACATTACTACTCAGCAACTTAGAGTTGAGAGCAGAGGTAAGAATTATGCATGCCTGTGCGCTAGAGACAGTACGCTGGGGCGGGAGGAAATAGGCGGTCAGGCGCAAGTTTTTGATCATCCAGACGGACATCCTCATTTGGTAGGTGAAGGATTCCCTGCTCATCATGACGGGCCGCATGTGCACGCGAAAAACAAGAAGGGTGAAGGCATAATATTTACTTATCCGGGGGTGCTGAAATGATTGAAGTATTGATTCATAGGTCGAAATTTGAATATTTCAAAAAAGGAGCTGATGGGTTTATCTCGTCTTTGCCAGCAAGTGATGACGATGATTTTTCTGCTGTGATGGTTCGCGATCTAAATGGTACGCTAGGGTTCAATGCAAACCCGATTTCACAAAATATTTTGGATGATCTGCTAGGAGAATGCTACTGCTTGCGCGGCTCTGGCAGTATTAATCATCCAAGAGCATTCCCCAAGGGGCGCATGCCGAATTTTTTCTTTAAAGATAAAGGCGGTGCATTTGCTAGGATGGTTGCTATGCATGAGCGTTATGTTCTAGATATGAAAAAGTATAGTATTATTTCCCGGCATAGATGCATTAAAAAACCTGAACCTTCTGAGCTATCTCACTTCTTGCAAAATGAAAGCAGGATTGAAAGCCCGTTGTATGAAAGTCTGTTGTCTTCTTGTGAGTATTTTGGGATTTCTCAACGTGCTCAAGAACACGGTTGGGGAGCATTTGATTTGATTTCCAGGGACATGGATGGTTTCTTGACTAAGTTAGAAAGCTTAGTAGGCGATGAAGGACGCCTAGTGTTCATCGAAAAGATGCGAGAGATGCCCTGTTGGTAGGGTGGCCAGCGTTGTGATGACCTGCGTTTTGACCCCATGGGGCGGCTGGCGAGCGTACCGCCAGCCAGGGTAACCAGTCGCAGACCGAGCGCTTTGTCTATGCCGGCAATGGCAATCTGATCCAGGCGCTCAATGCGGCGAGCAAGCTTTAGTGGTTCCATGACGAGGTGGGCAATCCACCGCGCACTACTGGATTTCAGGGGCAGTATCACGACCGGGAGACCGGGCTGCATTACAACCGGTATCGGTACGATGATCCTGGGGTGAGGCGGTTCGTTAGCAACGACCCGATTAGTTACGCGGGTGGGCTGAATCTGCACCAGTACGCGCCAAACCCTGTGGGTTTGGTATACCCATTGGGGTTGGAAGGTTGCGAAAAGGCATGTTCGTCTCGAAACAAACCGCCGCCGCCAATGGAAGCAGCAGAAGGAAGGCCGCACTCAATTATTGAGCGTCCGGGTGTTGATGGTCAGTACACGACACACTATGGGGATGGTACGTGGAAGGAGCACCGTGGGTCGGGCAAAGATCACGGAAATATTGCTAGGCCGAACATAAAAGAAGCGACGAAAAATACTAGGCCAGACGGTCGTGTATTCATAGACAAAGGGCGCGTGCGCCATCCAGTACCAGACGAATATCCCAAAGGTGAATAACGTGGATAGTATTAAATCATTTGATTACTCTTCTTTTGTGGATGCCAATAGGGATCACGCTGTAACCGGTATTGATTATGTAAGGGCAATTTATGTGAACCACGAGTTGGCGTCGGACTTCATTGTTTGGTTTGCAAGATTTTTATGGCCAAGTTTCAATATTTTGAATGATAAGGTTTTTGTTACTGAGCTGTTCGATCCTGAGATGTTTGAGCGTCACTTGAGTTTGAGCAAAAATCTTGAGGAGGCTCAGTTCTGGATGAACCTGCTAGAGATAACGGGAGTTTTTGATGAGCTTCCTACGAAGCAAGCCATGGAAGTTGCCCTAATAATTTCTGAAAGCTGGAACTCTAAAATATTTAAAGAATTTGGTGCGGAGTATGCAGTAGCGCGACGTATATATGATGAAGAGACTGGAGAGGTCTTCGTTACTATCGGCTCTCGATTCTGATTGTTAGGTAGATATTGACTGTCTTTGTGTGACTTTACTCGCAGTATATGAGTGGAGGGAGGATAGCGTATCCTCTAAATGCTCATGTTCAAACGTTAAGTAGCATGTGGGTTGTTGTTTTTATTGAGCTATCATGGCGGAGGCGGCATGAAAAACATAAGGCAATCAATATGTGAGGCTGTGGGCAAAGGATCTCGAAAAACGCTTTTAAATCTTGCTGCTGAATTTGAAATGGCAGAGTTAATGTCGAGTGATATTTCAGATGAAGCTTTTGAGTTTATCCTAGACTTGTTGTCCAACGAAGAGCTATTCAATCGGCCTGGAATGAGTGCGTTCCTAGTGAACATATCATTCGATATGAATAAGTTTTCATTGACTCAAAAGGCGCAAATGCTTAGTGCTGTGCAATTGAACTACTCACGATACTCTGATTTGGAGTTTTGCTGGGTGCTGTGTGACATCGTAGCTCGGAATTATGAACGCTCTGTTGCACTAAAAGCATTTGGAGATTTGGTTAATGATGTAACTTCTGAAGGCAGAAAAGGTATCGCGTTGGGTCTTGATGCGATAGCAAAACAATCCAAGCGAGACTCTAATACAATGAATGAAATTGAAAAAATATCAAAAAATCTAAGTCAAAGGTAGGTTTAGAGCTGACTCTATTGAGTGATTATGTGGCGGTAAACCTCTTTAGGCGCCACGCTATAGGTGCAGTGCCGCAGCAGTTCAGCAAACTATGGTTGTTATAGCTACTTGCAGGCAACGATCGAACTGGGCGAAATATATTTATCTGATTAATCCGATACGGATTCAGAGGCAGCATCACGATCGTGAGGCGAAGCGGCACCAAAACCGGTACGGGTACTATGATCCGGGGGCGGTTTATTGGGCAGCATCCGATCGGGTTTCAGGTGGATTGAACGTGTTCGAATACGCATCCAGACCAAGAAATTGGCTCGCCGGTAACCCTTGACGAACTGCCTCCACGCAGGTCCCTAGCTCCGCATCGACTCTGCGTTCGACAGCATGGGTCATTTGGCCGAGCTTACGGCCAACCTGAGTGGTCAGTCGCAAACCTATCGCTCTGCCTACGACCGCAACGGTATCGGCAAGCTAACCCAAGCGATCACCGCTGCGGACAAGCCGTATAGCTTCACCCTACAACATCCTCTCCAACCCCACCGCCTTGCTCACCCACGCATTGAATCGTCGCCACAGCCCGCCTGGCTCTGTCGTCAACGTGTGCAACTGCCCATTGTCCTCGGTCACCCACACCAGCTTGCCGTCGACCAGCCGCGGCTCGTAGCTTAGCGCCGGGGCCATGCCCTGCAGTGCCAGGTCGCGGGTGTACTCGGCCAGTTGCGGGCTGTCCACTAGCACGCCGACCTCGGTGTTCCACAGCACCGAGCGCGGGTCGAAGTTGAACGAGCCGATGAAGGTCTTCTGCCGATCGAACACGATCGCCTTGCTGTGCAGGCTCGAGTCCGATGCACTGCCGAAGTGATGGATACGCCCGCTGCTGGGGTCGCCGGGCTGGCGGCGCAGTTCGTACAGTTTTACCCCGTGTTCCAGCAGCGCCTTGCGGTACGGCGCATAGCCGCCGTGTACCGCCGGCACGTCGGTGGCCTCCAGCGAGTTGGTCAGCAGGCTCACCGACACCCCGGCGTCGGCATGGCTGGTCAGGTACAGCAGGCCGGTCTCGCCAGGTACGAAGTAGGCCGATACCAGGATCAGCTCATGGTGCACGTCGTTCAGGTCGGGCGCCAACTGCTGGGTCAGCAGCAACCGCGGGTCTGGCTCGGCCTGGGCCAGCACCTTGCTTGGCGCATCCCACAGCGCCTGGTTGTGTGCCCAGATCAACTCGTTGCGCCACGAATCCAGGCGCGGGTGGGTCTTGTAGGCCATCAGGCGGTCGTACAGTGCCTTGCGCTTTACCCTGGCCTCGCTCAGCGAAGCCTCCAGGCGCTCGCGGCTCACACGCAGGTCGTCGGCGTTCGGGGTGCTGAACATGAAGTCGCCAATCGGTCGGCTCAGGGCGCTGTTCCAGTACTGGTCGAAGCTGTGCCCCAGCTGTTCGGCCACCGGCCCCACGCCCAGCATGTCGATGTCGGTGAAGTTCAGGTTGGGCTCGGCGTCGAAGTATTCGTCACCCAGGTTGCGCCCGCCGACGATGGCCATGCTGTTGTCCACCAGCCATAGCTTGTTGTGCATGCGCCGGTGCTGCAGCGACAGGTTGAACAGCCTGCCCAGGGCACGGGTCACGCCGGTGCTGCGCCCCAGGTGCAGCGGGTTGAACACGCGAATCTGCACCATCGGGTGCGCCGCCAGGGTGGCGATGACCTCGTCCAGGCCGTCGCTGGTGGTGTCGTCGAGCAGGATGCGCACGCGCACGCCACGGTCGGCAGCCTGCAGCAGTTCGTGCACCAGCGCGCGGGTGCTGAGCCCGTCATGCACGATGTAGTACTGCAGGTCGATGCTGCTCTGGGCGTTACGGATCAGCTCGGCGCGGGCGTGGAACGCCTCGGTGCTGTTGGGCAGCAGGCGAAAGCCGGACCGCCCCTCATGAGCGCTGGCCTGGCGCTGCACCGAACGGCCAAAGGCCGAGTCGCTGGCGGGCAGGGCCTGGGTCACGGTACGGGGCGTGCTGGAGGTAGCGCACCCGGCAAGGGTGAGCGCCAGCATCAGTAACAGCGCGAAGGCCCTGGGTTTGGTCAAAGGGGCATGTCCTTGAGCAGGAAGGCAGTTGGGGGTTGGACCACGCGGGGCGGCGCAACGTTACCCGCCGCGCTCATCCTCGGCCAGTAGACGAATGGCGGTTTCGCCGACCTTGCGCACGGCCGCTTCGATTTCGGCAGTGGCGCGGGCGGCAAAGTTCATGCGCAGGCAGTTGCGGAACTTGCCCGACGCCGAAAAGATGCTGCCCACCGCAATCTGCACACCTTGCTCAAGTAAAGCCCGGTTCAGGCGCAAGGTGTCGAAACTTTCCGGCAATTCCACCCACAGCACGAAGCCGCCCTGGGGCCGGCTGGCGCGGGTGCCGGCGGGGAAGTAGCGGCTCACCCAGTCGATCATCTGATCGCGGGCGCGCTGGTACTGGCCGCGCACACGGCGCAGGTGCGGCTGGTAGTGGCCGCCCTCGATGAAGTCGGCAATCGCCAGCTGCGGCTGGGTGGCGGTGTAGCCGGTGCTGATGTACTTCATGTGCATCACCCGCTCCAGGTAGCGCCCCGGCGCCACCCAGCCCACCCGCAGGCCGGGCGCAAGGGTCTTGGAGAACGAGCTGCACAGCAGCACGCGGCCGTCGTCGTCGAACGACTTGATGGTGCGTGGGCGCGGGTAGGTGTAGGCCAGGTCGCCATACACGTCGTCCTCCAGGATCGCCACGTCGAAGCGCTGGGCCAGGGTCAGCAGGGCGCGTTTGCGCGCCTCGGGCATGATGTAGCCCAATGGATTGTTGCAGCTGGGGGTCAGCTGGATCAGCTTGATCGGCCACTGTTCCAGGGCCAGCTCCAGGGCTTCGAGGCTGATGCCGGTGAGCGGGTCGGTGGGGATCTCCAACGCTTTCATGCCCAGGCCCTTGAGGGTCTGCATGGCGCCGTGAAAGCTCGGTGATTCGACCGCGACGATGTCGCCCGGCTGGCACACCGCGCGCACGCTGATCGACAGGGCTTCCTGGCAGCCGGTGGTGATCACCAGGTCTGCCGTGCTCAGGCTGCAGCCCGAATCGAGCATCAGCCGCGCCACCTGCTCGCGCAGGGCTTCGGTGCCGGCGACGGTGTCGTAGTACAGGCCGGGCATGTCCTGGCGCCGGCTCAGCTGCGCCAGGCTGCGCAGCAACGGCTTGAGGGTGGGGCTGCCGACATCGGGCATGCCGCGGCCCAGTTGCACCACGTCCTTGCGCGGCACGCTGCGCACCAGCTCGAACACCTGGTCCCATTGCGAGATATCCACAGGGCGCTGGGCCGGGCGGCTGACGTCGGGCAGGGCGGGTAGTGGGCGATGGTCAGGCACGAAATAGCCGGACTTGGGCCGGGGCGCCGCCAGCCCGTGATCTTCCAGCACCCGATACGCCTGCTGCACGGTACTCAGGCTCACGCCATGCTCGACGCTCAGGGCCCGCACCGACGGCAGGCGGTCGCCGGGGCGGTAGAGGCCCTGCTCGATGCGTGCGCCAATCAGCTCGGCGAGGTTGACGTAGAGGGTCATGGCGTACTCCTGGGCGGGCAAGCGGCTGGCAACCGGTACAGATTGGGCAAAAATACAGCATTCAGCGCCGTTATCGACACATCTGTATGGAAATAAAACCTGGCGGTTGAATCTGTAATGCCTTGCAGCCCCCGCGCATCATGGCTGCACGGTTACCCACCCTGGAGGAATGAAGCGATGAACGGCGCGAGCGATGCAGGCCTGCCACTGTGCACCAAAGGCGAGGTGGCGCGACATGAGGCGCCCGCCAGCCCGAGTCGCTGGGCTGTGATGATGCGGCGGTGGCGTTCACGCCATGCGCTGCTGCAGCTCGATGCCGAGCAGCTGCGCGATATCGGCCTGACCCGCGAACAGGCCGTGAAGGAAGGTCTCAGGCCATTCTGGAGACCCTAGGCCAGTGCCTTGAGGCGGTGCCACAGCATGCCCAGCGCCAACAGCGGCGAGCGCAGGTGCTTGCCGCCGGGGAAGGTGATGTGCGGCACCTGGGCGAACAGGTCGAAGCGCCCGCTCTGCTGGCCGCTGATCGCCTCGCCCAGCAGCCGCCCGGCCAGGTGCGTGGCGTTGAGCCCGTGGCCGGCATAGGCCTGGGCGTAGTAAACGTTGGGCCGGTCGCGCAGGCGGCCGATCTGCGGCAGGCGGTTGGCGCCGATGCCGATCATGCCGCCCCACTGGTATTCGATGCGGGTGTCGGCCAGTTGCGGGAACACCTTGAGCATCTTGGGCCGCATGTAGGCGCCGATGTCCTGCGGATCGCGCCCCGAGTAGTGGCAGGCGCCACCGAACAGCAGGCGCCGGTCGGCCGAGAGGCGATAGTAGTCCACGGTCACCTGCTGGTCGCACACCGCCATGTTCTGCGGCAGCAACTCGTTGGCCAGGGCTTCGCTCAGCGGTTCGGTGGCGATGATGTAGCTGCCGGCTGGCAGCACCTTGCCACTGAGCTCGCGGTCCAGGTCGTTGATGTAGGCATTGCAGCACAGCACCAGCGTGTTCGCCCGCACCGAGCCCTTGGCGGTGTGCACATGCACCTGCGGGCCGTGCTCGATGCGGGTGACACGGGAATGCTCGAACACCTGCACGCCCAGCTGGCGCGCGGCCTCGGCCTCGCCCAGCGCCAGGTTCAGCGGGTGCAGGTGCCCCGAGCCCATGTCCACCAGGCCGCCGGCGTAGCGACGCGAGCCGACCACCGTGTGCATCTGGTCGGGCTGCACCAGGCGCAGCTCATGGGTGTAGCCCAGTCCGCGCAGCTCGTCGATCTCTTCGCTGAAGCCCTCGAATTCCCGTGGCTTGTTGGCCAGGTCGCAATAGCCCCAGGTCAGGTCGCAGTCGATGGCATGGCGTTCGATGCGCTGGCGCACGATGTCCACTGCCTCCAGGCCCATCAGTTTGAGGCTGCGCACTCCCTCGCTGCCGATCACCGGGGTGAACTGGTCCAGGCCGTGTCCGACCCCGCGAATCAGCTGCCCGCCATTGCGTCCACTGGCGCCCCAACCGATCTTGTGCGCTTCGAGCAGCACCACGCTCAGGCCGCGTTCGGCCAGTTCGATGGCGGTATTGAGGCCCGAAAAGCCGCCGCCCACCACGCACACATCACAGTTCAGCTCGCCTTGCAGGGGCGGGTACGCCGGTTGCCCGGCGCTGTGGGCAGCGTAGTAGGAAGTGGTATGCACGTTTGAAGGATCCTGGTAGGGGCTGTGTGGAAAATTTGACACAGCATAGGCGGTGCTTTGATCGGCAGGCAACCGTGGGGCAAAATGGCGCTTCAGCCTTTCCCGCCACGAGTCTGCCATGAGTTGCAACAGTCACAAGATCCGCTTCCTGCGTGAGCAGATCCCGTCGTTCGCCTGCGTGCCGGGCTGCCACGATTGCTGCGGCCCGGTGACCACCTCCAGCGAGGAAATGGCGCGCCTGCCACGCAAGAGCGCGGCCGAGCAACAGGCCGCGCTGGATGAGCTCAACTGTGTGCACCTGGGCCCCGAGGGCTGCACCGTGTACGAGGAGCGGCCGCTGATCTGCCGCCTGTTCGGCACCACCCCGCGCCTGCCGTGCCCCAATGGTCGCGGCCCTGCCGAGATGATCGACCCGCAGGCCGAGCGCCTGGTGCACCAGTACATCGCCAGCACCCGCCAGGTGCTGGTGTAAGGCTCAGTCCGGAATCGGCAGGTTGAGGCTTTCCTTCACCTCTTCCATCACGATGTAGCTCTTGGATTCGCGCACGTGCGGCAGCTTGAGCAGGATGTCGCCCAGCAGCTTGCGGTAGGAGGCCATCTCCGAGATGCGCGCCTTCACCAGGTAGTCGAAATCGCCCGATACCAGGTGGCATTCCAATACGTGGGGCAGCTTGAGCACCGCGCGGCGAAACTCTTCGAAAGTGTCCCCCGACTTGTAGTCCAGGCTGATCTCGACGAACACCAGCAGGCTGCCCTTGAGGTGCTGTGGGTTGAGCCGGGCGTTGTAGCCCATGATGATGCCTTCGCGCTCCAGACGCCGGACCCGCTCGGTGCACGGGGTGGTCGACAGGCCGACCTTCTCGCCCAGTTCGGTGAACGAGATGCGCCCGTCGGTCTGCAGGATGCGCAGGATGTTGCGGTCGATCTTGTCCAGTTCACGTTTGCTTTGATGCTGGGTTCTCATAGTGGATGCCCCTCCGTAAAAGCCGACCCTGCCGAGAATTCTCGCCAAATATAGGCTTTTATATAGTGAAAAGCACTGCCTCTACCTTCCTATACTGCGCCCATCCATGCCTTAAACAACAAATGTGTGCGGTACGCCGCCTCGAGGGATAACAACATGCGCGTTCTGGTACTTGGTAGCGGCGTCATCGGGACCGCCAGTGCCTACTATCTGGCTCGTCAGGGGTTTGAAGTGGTGGTGGTCGATCGCCAGCCGGCGGTGGCCATGGAAACCAGCTTCGCCAACGCTGGCCAGGTATCGCCGGGTTATGCCTCGCCCTGGGCTGCACCCGGTGTGCCGCTCAAGGCCATCAAGTGGCTGCTCGAGCGCCACGCCCCGCTGGCCATCAAGGCCACCGCCGACATCGACCAGTACCTGTGGATGGCGCAGATGCTGCGCAACTGCACGGCCAACCGCTATGCGGTGAACAAGGAGCGCATGGTGCGCCTGTCCGAGTACAGCCGCGACTGCCTCGACGAGCTGCGTGCCGAAACCGGCATTGCCTACGAAGGCCGCACCCTGGGCACTACCCAGCTGTTCCGCACCCAGGCGCAACTGGACAACGCGGCCAAGGATATCGCCGTGCTGGAACAGTCCGGTGTGCCCTACGAGCTGCTCGACCGCGACGGCATTGCCCGCGTGGAGCCTGCCCTGGCCAATGTCACCGACATCCTCGCCGGTGCCCTGCGCCTGCCCAACGACCAGACCGGCGACTGCCAGCTGTTCACCACGCGCCTGGCCGAAATGGCGCGCGACCTGGGCGTGGAATTCCGCTTCGGGCAGAACATCGAGCGCCTCGATCACGCGGGCGACCGGGTCAACGGCGTATGGATCGACGGCAAGCTGGAAACCGCCGATCGCTACGTGCTGGCCCTGGGCAGCTACTCGCCGCAACTGCTCAAGCCGCTGGGCATCAAGGCCCCGGTGTACCCGCTCAAGGGCTACTCGCTGACCGTGCCGATCACCGACCCGGCCATGGCACCGACCTCGACCATTCTCGACGAGACCTACAAGGTCGCGATCACCCGCTTCGACAACCGCATCCGCGTCGGCGGCATGGCCGAGATCGCCGGTTTCGACCTGTCGCTCAACCCGCGTCGGCGCGAAACGCTGGAGATGATCGTCAACGACCTTTATCCTCGCGGCGGCGACTTGAGCCAGGCCAGCTTCTGGACCGGCCTGCGCCCGACCACCCCCGACGGCACGCCGATCGTGGGCGCCACGGCGTTTCGCAACCTGTTCCTGAACACCGGCCACGGCACCCTCGGCTGGACCATGGCGTGCGGTTCGGGTCGCCTGCTGGCCGACCTGATGGCGCGCAAGAAGCCGCAGATCAGCGCCGAAGGCCTCGACATTTCCCGCTACAGCAACAGTCAGGAGACTGCAAAGCATGTCAATCCAGCGCCAGCTCACCAATGAGCGCATGAGCCAGATCGTTACCCACAACGGCACCGTCTACCTGTCGGGCCAGGTGGGTAATGACCTGAACGGCGACGTCGGCCAGCAGACCCGCGAGGTGCTGGCCAACATCGAGCGGCTGCTGGACCTGGCCGGTACCGACAAGAGCCGCGTGCTGTCGGCGACCATCTACCTCAGCGACATCGACACCCAGTTCCAGGCCATGAACACGGTGTGGGACCAGTGGCTGGCCAAAGGCAATGCCCCGGCCCGCGCCACCGTCCAGGCCCGGCTGTGCAATCCGCAGATGCTGGTCGAGATCTCGATCGTCGCCGCCCTGCCGTAATCCGTTTCCCAACTCACCCGACTGCCAGAAGGCTGCCGTCATGCGTCCCGCCCGTGCCCTGATCGATCTCCAAGCGCTGCGCCACAACTATCAACTCGCCCGCGAACTGACCGGCGCCAAGGCGCTGGCCGTGATCAAGGCCGACGCCTACGGGCACGGCGCGGTGCGCTGCGCCCAGGCGCTGGAGGGCGAGGCCGACGGGTTCGCCGTGGCTTGCATCGAAGAGGCGCTGGAGCTGCGTGCTGCCGGCATCAAGGCCCCGGTGCTGCTGCTCGAGGGCATTTTCGAAGCCAGCGAGCTGCCCCTGATTGCCGAGCAGGACCTGTGGTGCGTGGTGCATTCGCTGTGGCAGCTCGAAGCCATCGAACAGGCCGGCCTGACCCGCCCGATCACCGTGTGGCTCAAGCTCGACACCGGCATGCACCGCGTCGGCCTGCACCCCAAGGACTACCACGGCGCCTACCAGCGTCTGCTGGCCAGCGGCAAGGTGGCGCGCATCGTGCTGATGAGCCACTTCGCCCGTGCCGACGAACTCGACAGCACGGCCAGCAGCGAGCAGGTGGCGGTGTTCGAAGCCGCGCGCCAGGGCCTGAGTGCCGAGGTCAGCCTGCGCAACTCGCCGGCGGTGCTGGGTTGGCCGCAGGTGCCCAGCGACTGGGTGCGTCCGGGCATCATGCTGTATGGCGCCACGCCCTTCGAGGTGCCGCAGGCCCAGGCTCAGCGCCTGCAGCCGGTGATGACCCTGGAATCCAAAGTGATCTGCGTGCGCGAACTGCCGGCCGGAGAACCGGTGGGCTACGGCGCGAAATTCATCAGCCCGCGCCCCACCCGCGTGGGCGTGGTCGCCATGGGCTACGCCGACGGCTACCCGCGCCTGGCACCCACCGGTACCCCGGTGCTGGTGGCCGGCAAGCGCAGCCAGCTGATTGGCCGCGTGTCGATGGACATGCTGTGCATCGACCTCACCGATGTGCCCGAGGCCGGGCTGGGCAGCCCGGTGGAGTTGTGGGGCAAGCACGTGCTGGCCAGCGACGTGGCGATCCAGGCGGGCACCATCCCGTATCAGATCTTCTGCAACCTGCGTCGGGTGCCGATGGTGTACAGCGGCAATTGAGGCGCCAAAGCGGACGGGCTGCGGGTCGAAGTGTTGTAAATACTGAACGCTGTTGCGATGATACCGTTCAATTTCGACCCCACGTGTTCGTTTAGGAGGGCCCAGGCCTTGGACGTCGGTGAACGACTGCAAGCCATTCGCAAGCTCAAAGGCCTGTCTCAACGCGAGCTGGCCAAGCGGGCGGGCGTGACCAACAGCACCATCTCGATGATCGAGAAGAACAGCGTGAGCCCTTCGATCAGCTCGCTGCGCAAGGTGCTGGGCGGTATTCCGATGTCGATGGTGGAGTTCTTTTCCGAAGAGCTGCAGCCCGAGAACCCGACCCAGATCGTGTACAAGGCCAACGAACTGATCGATATATCCGACGGCGCAGTCACCATGAAGCTGGTCGGCAAGGCCCACGCCAGCCGCGCCATTGCCTTTCTAAACGAGATCTACCCGCCCGGTGCCGACACCGGCGAAGAGATGCTCACCCACGACGGCGAAGAGACCGGCATCCTGCTCGAAGGGCGCCTGGAGCTGGTGGTGGGGCTTGAAACCTTCATCCTCGAGGCGGGCGACAGCTACTATTTCGAGAGCACCAAGCCGCATCGATTCCGCAATCCCTACGATGAGCCGGCCCGGCTGATCAGTGCCGCCACCCCGGCCAACTTCTGAGCCCACGCGCGTCGCCAATGCGCGGCGGATTGTCGCGGCTAAACCCCTTTGGTCTTTAGGGTTGTTTCGGTGAGGCGGGGTTCCCGCTATACTTGCGCGGCCTGCGAAACCGTGGCCGCGGGCGTGACTAGCCACCATGAGGGTGTACGCGTGAATCTAATCAAGACAATGCTGGCCGTACCAGCAGCCGTAGTAGCCCTATGGGCCGTCAACGCCCAGGCTGTGACCAATGACGACATCGCCAAGCGGCTGGAGCCGGTCGGTCAGGTGTGTGTACAAGGGCAGGAATGCAAGGGCATGGAAGTGGCCGCCACTGCCGGCGGTGGCGGTGCCAAGACCCCGGATGAAGTCATCGCCAAGCACTGCAACGCGTGCCATGGCAGCGGTCTGCTGGGCGCACCGAAGATCGGCGATACCGCCGCCTGGAAAGAGCGCGCCGACCACCAGGGCGGCCTGGACGGCATCCTGGCCAAGGCCATCACCGGCATCAACGCCATGCCGCCAAAAGGCACCTGTGCCGACTGCTCGGATGACGACCTCAAGGCCGCCATCGAGAAGATGTCCGGCCTCAAGTAAGCCCGACGCTGCAGCTACAAGGCCCGCCACGTGCGGGCTTTGTCGTTTCTGACGCTGGCCATTGCAGCAAACGCGGGGCATGCTCGGTCCAACCCTGGAATCACGGATGCCTAGGAGGCCGAGATGGCGCACCGCTGTTCGATCGAGATCGCCGTGGACGAAGTGCTGGCGCGTTTGCCGGCGCACATCCACATGGGCCTGCCACTGGGCCTGGGCAAGCCCAACCGCTTCGTCAATGCGCTGTATGCACGGGTGCGTGAGCTGCCCGAGCGGCAACTGACCATCTACACCGCACTGACCCTGGGCCGCCCGGACCTGGGTGACGGCCTGCAGCGGCGCTTTCTCGAACCCTTCGTGGAGCGCGTGTTCGCCGACTACCCCGAACTCGACTACCTGCAGGACCTGCGCCGCGACCGGTTGCCGGCCAACATCCGCGTCGAGCAGTTCTTCATGCAGCCGGGCAGCATGCTGCACAGCCACATGGCCCAGCAGGACTACGTCAGCAGCAACTACAGTCATGCGGCCCGCGACATCAATGCCAAGGGCCTGAACCTGGTGGCGCAGATCGTTGCCGCCCACCCCGAGCGCCCCGGGCACCTGAGCCTGAGCTGCAACCCCGACATCACCCTCGACCTGCTGCCAATGATCGCGCGCCGGCGTGCAGCCGGCGAAACCATCCTGATGCTGGGGCACGTGCACGACGAGCTGCCCTACATGCCGGGCGACAGCGAACTGGCGCAGGACGATTTCGACCTGTTGATCGACGCCCCGGAAACCACTCGGCTGTTCTCCACGCCGAACATGCCCGTCACCACCCAGGACCACTTCATCGGCGTGCACGCCAGCACCCTGGTGCGCGACGGCGGCACCCTGCAGATCGGCATCGGCGCCATGGGCGATGCGCTGGCCGCCGCGTTGCTGGCGCGCCAGGGGGGCGCGCCGGAGTACCAGGCGCTGCTCGCCGACCTCGACCTGGCGCCCTGGCAGGTGCTGATCGAGCGTGAAGGCGGCACTGCGCCGTTTGCCCAGGGCCTGTATGGCTGCAGCGAAATGTTCGTGAACGGATTGCTCGCGCTGGCGGAGGCGGGCGTGGTGCGCCGGCCGGTGGCCGACGGGGTGCTGGTGCATGGCGGTTTCTTCCTCGGGCCGCAGGCGTTCTACCAGCGCCTGCGCGAGATGCCGCTGGCGCAGCGCAAATCCTTTGCCATGCACGCGATCAGCTTCATCAACGAGCTGTACGGCGACGAGGCCCTCAAGCGCGAACAGCGCCGCGATGCACGCTTCATCAACACGGTGTTCACCATGACCCTGATGGGGGCGGGGGTGGCCGACCAGCTCGAGGACGGTCGCGTACTGAGCGGCGTGGGCGGGCAGTACAACTTCGTCGCCCAGGCCCATGCGCTGGAAGGCGGGCGTTCCATCCTGCTGCTGCGCAGCTGGCGCGAAGCCGGCGGGGAGGTCAGTTCCAACCTGCTGTGGACCTACGGGCACTGCACCATCCCGCGGCATCTGCGCGATATCGTGGTGACCGAGTACGGCATTGCCGACCTGCGCGGGCAGACCGACGCCGAGGTGATTGCGCGGTTGCTGGCGATCAGCGATTCGCGGTTCCAGCCCGGGCTGATGGAGCAGGCGAAAAAGGCCGGCAAGCTGGCGCAGGATTTCGAGCTGGATGCGCGCTTCACGCAGAACACGCCGCAGCGGCTTGAGGCATTGCGTGGGCGGCATGCGCGGTTGTTTGCCGAGTATCCGCTGGGCAGCGATTTCACCGCTGAAGAGAAGGACCTGCTGCGCGCGCTGAACTGGCTCAAGAGCAAGTTCAAGTTGAGCGAGGCGCTGGAGCTGGGCAAGGCGGCACTGGATGCGCCGGGGCCGGAGCGGTATCCCGAGCATCTGCGGCGCATGGGCCTGAGCGAGCCGGACGGGCTGAAGGAGGACCTGTACCAGCGGTTGCTGCTGGCGGCTTTGCAAACTACCGCGTAGAACGCTTTCGCCGGCAAGGCCGGCTCCTGCAGGCGGTGGAGCACCTGTAGGAGCCAGCCTTGCTGGCGAAGCGGTCGGTAAGCCTTACTCGATAAAGCTGACCACACCACCGTCCAGCGACTTCACCCGGGCCAGCGACTCGACGCGATAGCCCTGGCTGTCCAGCTCGGCACGCCCGCCCTGGAACGACTTCTCGATCACGATGCCCAGCCCGGCCACGGTTGCGCCGGCCTGCTTGATGATCGAGATCAGCGCCTGCGACGCCTTGCCGTTGGCCAGGAAGTCGTCGATCACCAGCACGCGGTCGCTGCTGTTGAGGTGACGCGGCGAAATCGCCACGGTGTTCTCGGTCTGCTTGGTGAACGAGTACACCGAAGCCACCAGCAGGTTCTCGGTCAGGGTCAGCGACTGGTGCTTGCGGGCGAAGATCACCGGCACGCCCAGCTTCAAACCGGTCATCACCGCCGGGGCAATCCCCGAGGCCTCGATGGTGACGATCTTGGTCACGCCCGCATCGGCGAACAGACGGGCGAACTCGTCGCCAATCAGTTGCATCAGCGCAGGGTCGATCTGATGGTTGAGAAACGCATCGACTTTGAGAACCTGATCGGAAAGCACGATGCCTTCTTCGCGAATCTTCTGGTGCAGTGCTTCCACTGGTGTAATTCCTCGATGTAGCCAAAAGGCCCCGGCAACAAGCCAGGGCAAAGGTGGATTATCTATCGTTTGAGCATGGCGCGGATATCGGCCAGGGCCGTATTGCCACGCACGGCTTTGACTTCCGTGGGTGTATCGTCCAGGCCTTCCCAGGCCAGGTCGTCATCGGGCAATTCATCGAGGAAGCGGCTTGGCGCGCAATCGATGATCTCGCCGTACTGCTTGCGCTTGGCGGCAAAGGTGAAGGCCAGGGTCTGGCGTGCGCGGGTGATGCCCACGTAGGCCAGGCGCCGCTCCTCCTCGATGGTGTCGGCCTCGATGCTGGAGCGGTGCGGGAGGATTTCCTCTTCCATGCCCATGATGAACACGTAGGGAAACTCCAGGCCCTTGGAGGCATGCAGCGTCATCATCTGCACGCCCTCGGCGCCTTCTTCCTCTTCCTGCTGGCGTTCGAGCATGTCGCGCAACACCAGCTTGCCGATGGCTTCCTCGATGCTCATGCCGCCTTCCTCGTCCTTCTCGAGGGTGTTTTTCAACGCCTCGATCAGGAACCAGACGTTGCCCATGCGAAAGTCCGCGGCCTTGTCACTGGAACTGTTGGTACGGATCCAGTTCTCGTAGTCGATGTCGGTCACCATGCTGCGCAGCGCGGCGATCGGGTCTTCCAGCGCGACCTGCTCGCGCACCTTGTCCATCCAGCGTTTGAAGCGCTGCAGGCGATCGGTGAAGCGGCTGTCCAGGTGCTCGCCCAGGCCCAGCTCCTCGCTGGCGGCATACATCGACACCTTGCGCTCGGTGGCGTAGTTGCCGAGTTTTTCCAGGGTGGTGGAGCCGATTTCGCGGCGCGGCACGTTGATCACGCGCAGGTAGGCGTTGTCGTCGTCCGGGTTCACCAGCAGGCGGAAGTAGGCCATCAGGTCTTTTACTTCCTGGCGCCCGAAGAAACTGTTGCCGCCCGACAGGCGGTAGGGGATCTGGTGGTGCTGCAGCTTCAGCTCGATCAGCTTGGCCTGGTAGTTGCCGCGGTAGAGGATGGCGAAGTCGCTGTACGGGCGGTCGGTACGCAGGTGCAGGCTGAGGATCTCCATCGCCACGCGCTCGGCCTCGGCTTCCTCGTTCTTGCAGCGGATCACGCGGATCTCGTCGCCGTGGCCCATCTCGCTCCACAGCTGCTTCTCGAAGGCGTGGGGGTTGTTGGAGATCAGCACGTTGGCGCAGCGCAGGATGCGGCTGGTGGAGCGGTAGTTCTGCTCGAGCATCACCACCTTCAGGGACGGGTAGTCGTCCTTGAGCAGCATCAGGTTTTCAGGGCGCGCGCCGCGCCAGGCATAGATCGACTGGTCGTCGTCGCCCACCACGGTGAACTGGTTGCGCGTACCGATCAGCATCTTCACCAGCAGGTATTGGCTGGCGTTGGTGTCCTGGTATTCGTCCACCAACAGGTAGCGCACCTTGTTCTGCCACTTCTGCAGAATGTCGGGGTGGTCCTGGAACAGCTTGACCGGCAGCAGGATCAAGTCGTCGAAGTCCACCGCGTTGAACGCCTTGAGCGTGCGCTGATAGTGCGCATACACGATGGCGGCGGTCTGCTCCTTGGGGTTGCGCGCGTTCTCCAGGGCCTCGGGCGGCAGGATCAGGTCGTTCTTCCAGGCGCCGATCATGTTCTTGATCTCGTCGACGCCATCGTCCCCGGAGTATTCCTTCTGCATGATGTCGGTCATCAGGGCCTTGACGTCGGTTTCGTCGAAAATCGAGAAACCCGGCTTGAAGCCCAGCCGTTCATGCTCCTTGCGAATGATGTTCAGGCCAAGGTTGTGGAAGGTCGATACCGTCAGGCCGCGCCCCTCGCCGCCGCGCAGCAGGGTGCCCACGCGCTCCTTCATCTCGCGCGCCGCCTTGTTGGTGAAGGTCATGGCCACGATGTACTGGGCACGGATGCCGCAGTTCTGGATCAGGTGGGCGATCTTGCGCGTGATCACGCTGGTCTTGCCGGAGCCAGCACCGGCGAGCACCAAAAGAGGGCCGCCGACGTAGCTCACGGCTTCCTGTTGCCGGGGGTTGAGTCGGGACATGACGTTAACCGGGGGTCGCTGAAAAATAGCCGGGCATTTTAGCAGGCGCAGAGCAATTGTGCCGCGACCGTCTGACAGTGTGACGTACCACGCGATCTTAATTTGCCGCTTTTGATACTTTCCCGCAGGATGCGTGGCGAAATACCGCGGGATCAGGACGAAGGAATGTCGTGAGTTAAAGTGAAAACCATTTACATTTGATGGTTCAGGATCGAGCATCCCGCCCACATCGTCATTGACCGCGTTCTCGTGCTAAGGAGCCAGCTTGTCTACGCTTGTCGAACCGTTGCGTCTGCTTCTGCTGGCGGACGGGCCGCACTGGGCCGTTGCCCTTGGTGAATGCCTGCTGCCGCTGGGCGGTGGCGCGGTGCTGGTGACCGCACCCGGCTGGGACGCGGTCGACAGCCTGTTCGCCCGCGACCGCAACGCGCTGGTGCTGGCCACCCCGGGCTTGCAGCCGGCGCCCGGGCGTTGCGACCTGCCCATGGTGCTGCTGCTGGAGCAGGAGCCGCCCGAGGCGCCGCCGGGTGTGAGCGACTGGCTGGTGTTCGAGCAGCTGAGCGGCGACATGCTGCGCCGCTGCCTGCGCCATGTGCGCGAGCGAGGTGTGCTCGAAGCCACCCTGCAGCGCCTGGCCGAGCAGGACCCGCTGACCGGCATTGCCAACCGCCAGGGCTTCCAGACCCTGCTGGCCGCGCGCCTGGCCGAAAACGACGGGCGCGGTGTGGCCCTCGGGCACCTGGACCTGGACAACTTCCGCCACGCCAACGATGCCCTCGGCCACCAGGCCGGTGACCGCCTGATCCTGCAGGTGGTCAGCCGGCTCAAGCGCCAGCTCGAGGCAGGCGATCAGGTGGCGCGCCTGGGCAGCGACGAATTCGCCCTGCTGATCGACACCCGGCGCGAGCCGCAGCGTGCCGAGTGGATGGCCGAGCGCATCACCGAGGCCCTGGCCGAACCCTACTGGATCGACGGCGAAAGCCTGCTGCTGGGGTGCAGCCTGGGCGTGGCGCATGCCCGTGCGCAGGCTGGTGCCGACCCGCTGATGTGGCACGCGCACATCGCCATGCAGCAGGCCAAGAGCACCCAGGGCTGCACCTTTCACATCTTCAACGAGCGCATCAACCGCAACGCACGCAGCCTGGCCGACCTGGAAAGCGAGCTGCGCCGAGGCCTGCGCCGCGACGAACTGGAACTGCACTACCAGCCACGCCTGGACCTGAGCGACGGGCGCATCGTCGGCCTGGAGGCACTGGTGCGCTGGCGCCACAGCGAGCGTGGCCTGCTGCCACCGAGCGAATTCGTGCCGCTGGCCGAGCAGAGCGGGCTGATCGTGCCGCTGGGGTACTGGGTGATCTCGCGTGCCCTGCGCGACATGCAGGCACTGCGCGAGCAGGGGCTGGCGCCATTGCACATGGCGGTCAACCTGTCATTTCGCCAGTTTCAGGACAGCCAGCTGCTGGCCACGCTGGGGCGGCTGATCGTCGAGCACGGGGTGGATGCGGGCTGGCTGGAGTTCGAGCTGACCGAGACCGCAGTGATGCGGCGCAACGACCTGGTCAAGCAGACCATGGACGCGCTGGGACGCTTGGGGGTGCGGTTTTCGCTGGATGACTTCGGCACCGGCTTTTCGTCGTTCGTGCACCTGAACAGCCTGCCGATCGCCCTGCTCAAGGTCGACCGCAGCTTTGTCGGTGGCATGGAGCAGCGCGAAGAGAACCGCAAGCTGGTGCACGCCATGATCAACCTGGCGCACAACCTGAACCTGGAGGTGGTGGCCGAGGGCGTGGAGACCGAGGAACAGCTGGCGTTGCTGCGCAGCTTTGGCTGCGACCAGGTGCAGGGCTTTCTGATCAGCCGGCCGCTGCCGATCGAGCAACTGGTCGAGTATCTGGTGCAGGGGGCGGGGCAGGGCGCAGTGGCGCTGTAGGCCCCGTCGCCGGCATGCGCGAAACAGGGTAGGAGCCGGCCTTGACGGCGAACAGGCCCTCAAGGTTGTACAGAAATCTGTGCCATCTGCGAACTGCCCAGCAACCGCCGCATCCGCCACTCGAACGCCACCGTCAGCCCGATTGCCGCACACGCCAACCCCAGCGCCAGCCCCCACCACACGCCTACCGCGCCGCCGCCCATGGGAAACGCGAACACCCACGCCGCCGGTGCGCCGATCAGCCAGTACCCGGCCAACCCCACCAGGAACGTGGTCTTGGCGTCCTTGAGCCCGCGAATAGAGCCCATCGCGATGGTCTGAATACCGTCGAACAGCTCGAACCACGCCGCCACCATCAACAGGCTCACCGCCACCCGGATCACATCGGCGAAGGCCGGGTCCTGGCGGTCCAGAAACAGCCCCACCAGCGCCTCGGGCATCAGCCAGAACAGCAGCGAGAAACCGAGCATCATCGCCGCGCCAAAACCGATGCCCACGCGCCCGGCCTGACGCGCCGCCAGCAGGCGGTCGGCGCCGTAATGCAGGCCCACACGCATGGTCACCGCGTATGACAGGCCCGCCGGGATCATGAACGCGGTCGAGACGATCTGCAGGGCGATCTGGTGCGCGCCCAGGTCGGTGGTGCCCATGGTGCCGATGCACAGCGCTGCGAAGGCAAACAGCCCGACCTCCACGGTGTAGGTGCCACCAATCGGCAGGCCCAGGCGCCACAGCTCGCGCAACGCCGGCAGGTGCGGGCGGCTCAGGCCCTGGCGTATCGGGAAGTCCGCGTAGGCCGGGTGGCGGCGGATGTACAGCGCCAGTGCGATGGCCATGGCATTGGCCACCAGCGCGGTCACCAGGCCGATGCCCATCAGGCCCAGCTTCGGCAGGCCGAACATGCCTTCGATCAAGGCGTAGTTGAGCAGGAAATTGACCACGGTGCCGACCAGGCTGATCACCATCACCGGCGTCGAACGCCCCAGTGCACTGGTGAACCCGCGCAACGCCATGAAGCTCAGGTAGCCGGGCAGGGCCAGCGGCAGCACCAGCAGGAACTGGCTGGCAAAAGCCACGTTGCCAGGTGTCTGGCCCAGCATCAGCAGCACCGGCGACAGGTTCCAAAGCACCAGCGCGGCGACGATGGCCATGCCCCAGGCCAGCCACAGCCCGGCCTGGGTCAGGCGCGTGGCACCGGGGTTGTCGCCCGCACCCTGGCGAATCGCGACCAGGGTACCGACGGCGGCAATCACTCCCAGGCAGAAGATCGACACGAAGGAATAGCTGGCCGCGCCCAGCCCGCCACCAGCCAGGGCCTCGGGGCTGATTTTGGCCATCATCAGGGTGTCGGTGAGCAGCATCAGCATGTGCGCCAACTGCGAGGCGATCAGCGGCCCGGCCAGCCGTAGCAATGCCTTGAGTTCGGTAACGGGCGCAGCCTGCATGATGCAGCTCCTGAAAAGGGAAGGGTGAGCCGTGGATTCTCGGCCTTTGCGGGCCATTGCACAAAAGGATAAAAACGATCATTGGCATGATTAAAACTCATGTGAGTATGATCCGTGCCAACCCGTATTTCATTGCTGGAGCACGCCCGCATGTCACGCCGTTTACCGCCTCTCTACGCCTTGCGGGCGTTCGAGGCCGCTGCCAGGCACAGTTCGTTCACCCGTGCCGCCGATGAGTTATCGATAACCCAGAGCGCGGTCAGCCGGCACATCCGCACGCTGGAGGAGCACTTCGCCTGCCGGCTGTTTCTGCGCAATGGCCGCACCCTGCAGTTGAGCGAGGCGGCGCGCCTGCTGTTGCCCGGTGTGCGCGAGGGTTTCGCCGCACTTGAGCGTGCCTGCAACACCCTGCACAGCGAAGATGGGGTGATCCGCATGAAGGCCCCTTCGACCCTGACCATGCGCTGGCTGCTGGCGCGCCTGAGCCGTTTTCGCCACTTGCAGCCGGGCAACGAGGTGCAGCTCACCAGTGCCTGGATGGACGTCGACCATGTGGATTTCAACCATGAACCCTTCGATTGCGCAGTGCTGTTGGGCGACGGGCATTTTCCGCCGGACTGGGAAGTCAGCCCGCTGTTCCCTGAACTGCTGATACCGGTGGGTGCGCCCGCGCTGCTTGATCAGACGCCCTGGGACGTGGAGCAGTTGAAGGCCTGCGAACTGCTGCATCCCACGCCCGACAAGCGCGACTGGCGCAGCTGGCTGGCGCAGATGGGGCTGACCGAACAGGTCTCGCTCAAGGGCGGCCAGGTGTTCGATACCCTCGAGCTGGGCATGATCGCTGCCGCGCGAGGGTATGGTGTGTCGATGGGGGACTTGCTGATGGTGGCCGAGGATGTCGCCCAGCGGCGCCTGAGCCTGCCCTGGCCGACGGCGGTGGCCAGCGGCCTGAATTACTACCTGGTGTGGCCACGCACGCGTCCCGGTGGCGAGCGTCTGCGCCGGCTCAGCGACTTCCTGCAGGGCGAGGCCCGTGCGATGGACCTGCCCAAGGTGCAGATACTGGGGGCAAATGAGCCCAACATCGGCGATTGAACGTTTGCGCAGAATATCCCTGTGATGCACTCAAGTAATCGATGACGCCGCCGAATCAGTGGGGTCGAGAGCCGCAACCAGAATGGCTCCACTTCCCCATGCCGACGGTGCAGCGTGATCAGGATGATCCGGCCCCCATTGCCAGGAGCTTCCATGTCCCAACCCCGTGCCCGAATTGCCTCGCAACTCGGTATTGCCCTGGCCGCCGTGCTGGCGGTCGTCATTACCGGCAGTACGCTGTTTGCCCTGCGCTCGCTCGACAGCGCCAACCTGATCACCCGCCAGGAACACCTGGCCAGCGAGGCACGGCTGCTCGCCGACCAGCTCGACACGTTCCACAGCACCTTGCGCGAGAGTACCCAGCGCCTCAGTGGCCTGTTCGAAAAACGCTTTGCCGGCGGGCTGCGGCTTGCCTCCGACCAGTCACTCAGCGTGGCCGGAGTGGCCACGCCGGCGCTGTACCTGGCGGACCATGCGCTGAACAACGATTTTCGCGAGGTTGACGACTTTCGCCAGATGACGGCGGGTGTTGCCACCGTGTTCGTGCGCAGCGGTGAGGACTTCATTCGTATCAGCACATCGCTGACCAAGCAGGACGGCAGCCGCGCCATCGGCACTCAGCTCGATCACCAGCACCCGGCCTACGCGCGGCTGATGGCCGGGCAGCCCTACGTGGGGCGTGCCGTGCTGTTCGAGCGCTCGTACATGACCCAGTACACACCGGTGCGTGACGTGTCGGGTCGGGTCATCGCGGTCCTGTTCGTCGGCTTCGACTATACCGACGCGCAGAACGCCCAGTTCGACAACCTCCGGCGCTTCCGTATCGGCCAGACGGGGTCGCTGGCGCTGCTGGACGAACAGCAACACTGGTTGGTGGCGCCAGCAGGTGTCAGCGACACGGCACTGGCTGCCCACCAACTGGGCGGGTTTGCCGCGCATGCAGGGGAAGGGCGCTTCTGGAACGATGGGGTCGAAACCCTCTATAGCGTGGCCATGCCCTTTGCCGACGGCCCGTGGACAGTACTGGCAAGCATGCCCAAGGCCGAGATTCGTGCCGTGACCTGGAGCGTGGGCGCAAGGTTGGCCATTGGCAGCCTGCTGGCCATGATGCTGGCGGTGGGCGCCACCCTGTGGCTGCTGCGCCGCAAGCTGCGGCCGCTGGCCGACCTGGTGCGTCAGGCCCAGGCCCTGGGCGCGGGCGACCTGAGTGCCCGCCTGGCGGTGGCCAGCCACGACGAAATCGGCCAACTGGCACGCAGTTTCAATCAGATGAGCGAAGCGCTGGCGAGCACTGTGCTGCACATTCGTGATGCCTCGCAGCAGGTCAGCCAGCGTGCCCAGGCGCTGGCGGGGCTGTCGTCGGGTGCTTGCGAGGGCATGGAGCAGCAGTCGGGCGAAATCACCAGCATGGCCGGTGCAGTCGAGGAGTTCAGCGCCACCTCCCTGAACATCGCTGACAACATGAGCAGCACCGAACGCATGGCCCAGGACAACGCGCAGCAGACGCGCATTGGCCGTGCGTCGATGGACGAAGCGTCCACCTCGTTGCAGCAGATCGCGCAGGCGCTGGGCAGCACCGCGACAGTGATCGATACCCTTGGGGTGCGCTCGAAGGAGATTGGCGGCATTGTCGGCACCATCACCTCGATTGCCGAGCGGACCAACCTGCTGGCGCTGAACGCGGCCATCGAGGCGGCACGGGCGGGCGAGCAGGGGCGCGGGTTCGCCGTGGTGGCGGACGAGGTGCGCAACCTGGCGGCGCGCACCCGCGAAGCCACCGACGAGATCTCCGGCATGATCGCCAGCATTCAGCAGGAGACCGGCAACGCCATCAGCACCATGGAGCAGGGCAACCGCTTGATGGAGGACGGCTTGCAACGCAATGCCAAGGTCGCCGAGGCCTTGGCGCGCATCGATGAGCAGAGCCGGGCGGCGGGGCAGCAGTTTGCCGCGATCACCACCGCGACTCAGGAGCAGAGCAGCACGGCGACGTTGCTGAGCAGCAACTTGCAGAGTATTGCGCTGGCCAACAGCGAGCAGCGCGAGGTGGCAGCCAACCTGGCGGCTACGGCGCGGGAGCTGGAGGGCTTGGCGGGGCAACTGCGGGCAGAAGTGGGGCGGTTTGAGGTGGGGCATTGAGGGCCCCTTCGCCGGCAAGGCGGCTCCTGCAGTGTAGGAGCCGACCTTGCCGGCGAAGCTGTTAAATCAGCCCAGGCAGGTTCAACGCCTGCGCACACGCTGCCAGCGAGCGCCGCTCGCTCTCGGCATACAGCGCCAGCTCATCCTGCACCGACTTGCCCAGCGCCTGCTCGAACGCGTCGCGGTTGGCATTGCTGCCGTACTCGCTCTGCGCGCCTTCGCCCAGGTTGGACTGGAAGATCCCCGCCGCACTCACCGGCAGGAAGTCCTCGTACACCAGGGCTTCGAAGTGCACATGCCCGGCTTCGATCAACGCGCTCAGCGAGGTCGGCCGCTGCGCCTGGTCGCGGGCACTCAGGCCGGCTTCGGTCGGGAAGTAGCGGAAGTACGCCAGCCCCTGCTCGCGCATCTGCGCCAGGTCGTCCGGGAAGGCTTCGAAACGCTTGCCCAGCAGGCTCATGTAGCGCTCGGCATTGGCCTCGGCCGGCACGCCGCCCAGGTCGGCCCGCGCTGCGTCCAGCAACTGGTCATACAGCACGCGACCCTTGGGGGTCAGCGCCGCGCCGCGTTGCTCGATCTCGCCGAAGCGTGCGGTATGGCTGCCCCCTTCGCTGCCCTGCTGGTCGGTGAATGCCACGCGCTCCTGCAAGGCCTTGAAGCTGGTCTGACGCAACAGGATCGGGCAACGACGCGGTGGCGGGCCCTCGATCACGGCCTTGGGCGGAATGCCCTTGGCCGGCATGCCGACCTGGATCGCATCGATGTCCAGGGTGCGCGGCGTCAGGTGGTTGATGTGCGGGCCCTTGAAGGCCACCACATCGGCGATCAGGCGGTGCTGGTCGTGCAGTTGCTGGTACTGCTCGGCCGTGACCGTCGCGTCGTGGTGCCAGCGGAAGGTGTGCAGTGCTTCATTGACGAACGCCTCGGCGTCGGCGGCATTCAGGCCTGCGTCGGCTTCGAACTGGGCAATCAGCTGCAAGGCACGCGGGGTGAAGATCTGCCGCTTGGCCAGGATCGATGCGGCCAGCTCGCGCAGGGCCGGGTTGTCGATCAGCTCCAGGCGCAGCAGCGAGGTGAACACGCGGAACGGGCTGATGTGCAGCGACTGCTCGTGCACCGCGCGAAACGCGGTGGAGTGCACCGGTACGCCGGCCGAGCTGAGGTCGTAGTAGCCCACCGGGTACATGCCCATCACCGCGAACAGGCGGCCGATGGTCGCCAGTTCCTGGGCGGTGCCGACGCGGATGGCGCCGTGGCGTTCCTGGTCCAGGCGTTCGATCTCGCCGGTCCAGCGTAGCGCCTCGGCCACCTTGGGCTGCTGGGTCATCACCTGTTGATTGATCTCGCTCACCAGTTCCAGCAGGGTGCCGTAGAGCGGCACCTCCTGCTTGTACATGAGCGACATGGCCGCGGAAAACTGCGCGCGAATGCTGTCCGGGCTGACGAAATCTTGAGCGGGCATCGAAAGCTTCCTGGTGGTAAAAGTCACCCTTACATGAAAGCGAGGAATGCAGGCCGGGCACAAGCGAAAAAAATTCGAGGGATCATTCCTGTAATTCAGGACCTCGGCGCGGTCGCCTGTTCACGGATCCATTCCACCAGGCTGCGCACCTTCGGTACCTCGGCGGCATGCTCGGCGAACGCCACAAAGTACGCGCCGCTGCTGCGCATCGCGTAGGGCCACGGTATCACCAGCTTGCCCTCGGCCAGTTCCTGCTCCACCAGATAGCGCGGCACCAGCGCCACGCCGCAGCCCGACAACGCGGCGCCCACGCACATATAGAAGGTATCGAAGCGCGGGCCGTGGTAGCTGTTGGCCGAGTGCAGGCCCTGTTCCAGAAACCACTCGTGCCAGGCCTCCGGGCGCGAGGTGCTTTGCAGCAACACGCGCTCGGCCAGCTCGCCGGCCTCGGTCAAGGTATGCCCCTGCAGCAGTTCCGGGGCGCACACCGGCACCACCTCGTCGCCGAACAGCTCGATGCACGTGGCCCCCGGCCAGGTGCCCTGGCCATAGAAGAACACCACGTCGGCGGTGTTCTGCAGCAGGGCGAAAGGCTCCATCTCGTTGCAGATATCCAGGTGTATATTCGGGTAGCGCTTGCCGAAGCCCTTCAGGTGCGGGATCAGCCAGCGCACGCCGAAGCTCGGCTGGGTGGCCACCTTGAGCACTTCGGTCTGCTGACCGTAGGACAGGATGTAGCGGCTGGACATGTCGACCTGGGTGAGGATCTTGTTCACTTCGGCCAGGTACAGCGCGCCCGCCGGGGTCAGCTGCAGGCGTCGGCGGATCCGCAGGAACAGGTGATGGCGCAGCATGTCTTCGAGCTGCGCCACCTGCTTGCTCACCGCGCTCTGGGTCAGGTGCAGCTCTTGCGCAGCGCGGGTGAAGCTCAGGTGTCGGGCGGCCGCCTCGAAGCATTGCAGGGCGGCCATCGACGGCACCAGACGTTTGGACATAGCGGTATCACTCACCTGTCGAATCATTACCTGGCGGAATGATGTGCAGAATAAAGGTCGTTTGTAGCGCCAGAGTGATCGGATTAATACTGATCCCATCACCAATTACAACCACTCACCGCCTTGCAGGAGAAGAATAATGGTTGATGGATTGCTCGACCGCCTGGGTGTACCGGCCTCTGCCTACACCCATGGCAACCATCCCGTTCACACCCCGATCGACGGCAGCGCGATTGCCTCGGTGCACCTGGAGTCCAAGGCTCAGGTACTGGGCAAGATCGAACAGGCCGAACAGGCCTTCCTGGCCTGGCGCAACGTGCCGGCGCCGCGTCGCGGTGAGCTGATCCGCCTGTTTGGTGAAGTGCTGCGTGAGCACAAGGCGCAACTGGGCGAACTGGTATCCATCGAAGCCGGCAAGATCACCCAGGAAGGCCTGGGCGAAGTGCAGGAAATGATCGACATCTGCGACTTCGCCGTCGGCCTGTCGCGCCAGCTGTATGGCCTGACCATCGCCTCCGAGCGCCCGGGCCACCACATGCGTGAAACCTGGCACCCGCTGGGCGTGGTTGGCGTGATCAGCGCCTTCAACTTCCCGGTGGCCGTGTGGGCGTGGAACACCACCCTGGCGCTGGTATGCGGCAACGCCGTGATCTGGAAGCCATCGGAAAAGACCCCGCTGACCGCACTGGCCTGCCAGGCGCTGTTCGAAAAAGCCCTGAAAGCCTTTGGCGAAGCGCCGCAAGGCCTGGCGCAGCTGATCATCGGCGACCGCGACGCCGGCCAGGCACTGGTCGACGACCCGCGCGTACCGCTGGTAAGCGCCACCGGCAGCACCCGCATGGGGCGCGAAGTCGGCCCACGCGTGGCGGCACGCTTCGGTCGCAGCATCCTCGAGCTGGGTGGCAACAACGCAATGATCCTGGCCCCGAGCGCCGACCTGGACCTGGCCGTGCGCGGCATTCTGTTCAGCGCCGTGGGTACCGCCGGGCAGCGCTGCACCACCCTGCGTCGCCTGATCGTGCACCGCTCAATCAAGGACGAAGTGGTGGCCCGCGTCAAAGCCGCCTACGCCAAGGTACGTATCGGCGACCCGCGCCAGGACAACCTGGTCGGCCCGCTGATCGACAAGGGTTCGTTCACCGCCATGCAGGACTCCCTGGCCCGTGCCCGTGATGAAGGCGGCAGCGTGTTCGGCGGCGAGCGCCAGTTGCAGCAGCAGTACCCGGATGCCTACTACGTGAGCCCGGCGATCGTCGAGATGCCTGGTCAGAGCGAGGTGGTGCGCCATGAAACCTTTGCGCCGATTCTCTACGTGCTGGCCTATGACGAGTTCGACGAAGCGCTGCGCCTGAACAACGAAGTGCCACAGGGCCTGAGCTCGTGCATCTTCACCACCGACCTGCGTGAGGCCGAGCGCTTCCAGAGCGCGGCGGGCAGCGACTGCGGCATCGCCAACGTCAACATCGGCACCAGCGGTGCCGAGATCGGTGGCGCGTTCGGTGGCGAGAAAGAGACCGGCGGTGGCCGTGAGTCGGGTTCCGATTCGTGGAAGGCCTACATGCGTCGTCAGACCAACACCGTGAACTACTCGCGCGAGCTGCCGCTGGCGCAGGGCATCGTGTTCGACTGATAACCGCGTCGGCCCCTTCGCCGGCAAGGCCGGCTCCTACCGCAACCGTGTAGGGGCCGGCCTTGCCGGTGAAGGGTACTTCCCGTTCCAAGGCCAACCAACGGAGGCGGCCATGACCGACCTGCGTCAAGAATGTCTGTGGGAGTTCGTCACTCCGCCTGCGGCGCCTGCCGCCGCACTGACGGCACAGATCAAGGCCGATGTGTGCGTGATCGGCGGGGGTATCACCGGTCTGTGCACGGCCATCAACCTGCTCGAGCAGGGCAAGTCCGTCGCGCTGCTCGAAGCCCGTGTCATCGGCCATGGTGGCTCGGGGCGCAACGTCGGGCTGGTCAATGCCGGCACCTGGATCCGCCCCGACGATGTCGAGGCCACCCTGGGCCAGCAACAGGGCAGCCGCCTGAACAAGGTACTGGGTGAAGCCCCGGCCGAGGTGTTCGCCATGATCGAACGCCTGGGCATCGACTGCCAGGCACGCAACGAAGGCACCCTGCACATGGCGCACAACGCCAACGGCGTAGCCGACCTGCAGTCGCGTCACCAGCAATGGAGCCGACGCGGTGCCGATGTCGAGCTGCTGACCGGTGCGCAGTGCCAGGAATACTGCGGTACCGACAAGATTTCCGCCGCGTTGCTCGACCGCCGCGCCGGCACCATCAACCCCATGGGCTACACCCGTGGCCTGGCCGCTGCGGTACGCCGTCTGGGTGGGCAGGTGTTCGAACAGTCCGCTGTCACCGGGCTCACCCGCGAAGGCAGCGCCTGGCTGGTGAAGACTGCCCATGGCGCGGTCAGCGCCGACAAGGTGGTGATCTCCACCGGTGCCTACACCGAGGGCGACTGGACCGCGTTGCAGAAGCAGTACTTTCGCGGCTACTACTACCAGGTGGCTTCCAAGCCCCTGCAGGGCGCTGCGGCCGACAACGTGCTCAAGCACGGCCAGGGCTCGTGGGACACGCGCACGGTGCTCAGCAGCATCCGTCGCGACGACCAGGGCCGCCTGCTGCTGGGCAGCATGGGCCGGGTCGACAACAAGCCGGCGTGGTTCGTGCGCAGCTGGGCCGACCGCATCCAGGGGCACTACTTCCCGCAACTGGGCAAGGTCGACTGGGAAATGCACTGGACCGGCTGTATCGACTTCACCCCGGACCACCTGATGCGCCTGTTCGAACCGGCCCCGGGCATCGTTGCGGTCACCGGCTACAACGGCCGTGGCAACACCACCGGTACTGTGATCGGCAGGGCCTTCGCACAGTACCTGCTGCAGGACGATCCGGATGCACTGCCGATCCCGTTCGCCCCGATGAAACCGGTATCGGCCCCGTTGCTGCGCACCGGCTTCTACGAAACCGGCTTTTCGCTGTACCACGCCGGGCAGTGCCTGCGCGTGCTGCTGTAACCCCCGCTCCAGTGCGCGGCCATCGACAGGGATGCCCTGGTCGATGGCCTTCGGCATTGCCCGCATGCCGTCCACCTGCCCGCATTTTCAACGCCCCGTACCGCTCGCGCCCGGTCGAGAATCATTAACACCCGCGATTTTTTCAATTGGACTGGATCCAATCGGTAGTGTCGTTTAGCCTTCGCCGCCATCATGAGCGCCTTTGCGCTGAACGCGCTCGCTAAAACGGACTTGAAGGGTGCCACTTGCACAACATTCCCCATATTCGCCTCCACCTGCGTGACCTGGTTCGTACCGAGTCCTTCGCCGAGCTGAACAGCTATTTCGATACCCTGCAGGCCGAGTGGAGCAGCGCTGAGCCTGGTACCCACCATTATCTGGACACCGCCCGCACCGGCACGCTGTTCGACTTCAGTGTGACCCCCGCGCCGGAGATCGCACGCTTTCTGCAGGCGTGGGTCGCCGCCTGCCCGGATGCCTTCCATCCGCGCCTGTTCCTGGGCAACTACTGCTATGGCCGCGCCGGCAATATCCGCGGCAGCGGCTGGGCCAACAGCGTGACCGACGACTGCTGGCTGGGCGCGGCGCTGGCCTGTGAACTGTCGGCGGTGCACCTGCTGGCGGCGCTCGAACGTTCGCCGCAGCCGGTGGCTGCAGGCGTCACCCTGATGGAGCTGTGCGCGCACTTCCATGAGCCGGCGTGGCTGAACGCGCTGTTCGGTGGCGAGCCTGCCAAGGGCATGGCCAGCGACAACCAGGACCCCGAACTGCTGGAGATGGCGGTCGAACACCTGGCCCACTACGGCCTGACGCCCTTGCAACAGGCCCCCACGGCGCTGCCGGCCGGCCTGCCGCAACGCCAGGCGCACGAGATGGACCAGGGTCAGGATTACTGGCTGCACCGCGTGATGGAGTGGCGCCCGGACTGCCTGGAAGCGCTGCTCAACTATGCCAACTACCTGTTGCCGCGCTGGGGCGGCAGCTACGAAGACATCGAAGGCTTTGCCAGCGGGCCGCTGTGCGCCGCGCTGAGCGAGGCGCAGCGCAATGCGATCCGCTGGCTGGCGTTCTACGACATCCACGAGGATTACCCCGCCAAGGAGGAATTCAACGCTGCACGCGAGTACCTCGAGCACTTCGAGGCCTGGCTGCAGCGCGACCTGCTGCCAGCCTACCGCGGTTATGCGCTGGGTTACTTCGGCCAGTTCTGCAGCTATTCGCTGGACAACCAGCCACGTGCGATGGCGATGCAGGTCGCGAGCGTGCAGGCCTTCCCCGAAGGCGAGTACTTCCGCCATGTCGAGGGGCCGTTCCACAGCTTCGTCTACCTCACCATGGTGGCCAACATGGCCGACGAAACCGGTGCCTTCAAGGTGGCGGTCGAGCGCATGTGCGCGATGAACGAGTTGGGCGTGCCGGTGGCGATCAAGGCTGTCGGTCACCAGTTCGGCCTGTGGGGTTTCGACAAGGACCCGCAGTGTGTGCCGGCCTTGCTGGACCGCGCGCGGGTGCTGGGCGAACACGACCTGGGGGACTCGGGCCTGGACATCGTCAGCCTGCCGTCATTCCTGTGGGACGGTGGGCGCCACGACGAGGGTTACTTCCTGGCGGTGCAATGGGGCGAGCGTGGCCTGCCGGGCGCGGCCTATTTCCTGCACGAGGTACACACCGGTGCCCGTGAAGAGGCCCCGCAACGCTATGTGGACGAGGGCGAAAGCCTGCGCTGGCTGGAACGCGGTGCCCAGGACGGCTGCCCGCAGAGCATGTTCAACCTGGCCTGGAAAAAGCTCTTCGACGACGAGCTGGACATGCGTGTGCGTGCCAACCTCGACGAGGTGCTGCGCCTGTTCGAAGGCGCCCGCCAATCGTCGCGGGCAGAACAGCGCGCGCGCATCCGCATCGGCATCCTGCTGCGCGACTTCGGCACTGCCGAAGAGCAGGAAACCGGCGTGAAGTACCTGCGTTCGCTGGTCGACTGTGACGATGACTGGGTCTCGGCGCGTACCAGTGCCGAGATCGCACTGGCCTACCTGCGCGGGCAGGGCGTTCAGCAAAGCCGCTTCGCTGCCATCGAGTGGGCGCAGCATGCCGTGACCCAGTTGCCCGACAACGAAGGCATCCAAGAAGTCCAGTACGAGGTGCTCAACTCCCACAGCCTGCTCAAGAGTGTCACCAGCGTGTTCGGTGCGTTCCTGGGGCGTGGCAAGGTCGGCGCCGACGACCTGCCGCCCAAGCCGGCGCAGTAATGCCCATGGCCGCACTGCAACGGTTGCGACTTCGTGCCTGGCTGCTGCTGGGCAACGGCTTTCTGCTGGTGGGCGGGCTGGCCCTGTGCGCGCTGCCGCTGGCGATGTGCATGTGGCTGCCCGGTGCTGCGGGGCTGCTGGCCGGGTTCGTGACCCTGCCAGCGGGCATGTTCGGCTACAGCATGCTCAAGCTGCCCTTTGCGACGCGTGCCGATTCCAGCGAGGACGGCATCGCCCTGCAGGCAGTGGACGCGCCGCAGCTGTTCGCGGAAATCGAGCGGTTGCGCCTGGCACTCGGCGCGCCTGCGCTGGATGCGGTGTACCTGAACGACGACTTCAACGCCAGTATCCGCCAGCACCACGTACTGTTTCGCAGGACGCGCAACGTGATGTGGCTGGGCCTGCCCTTGCTCGACACGCTGTCGCCACGGGCCTGTGCGGCGATCCTGGCGCATGAGTGCGCGCACATCGCCCAGCGTCATGGCCGCTATGCCAGCCGCGTGTATTTCGCACGGCTGCAATGGCAGGCGGCGAGCGAGCGGCTGGAGCGCCATCGCTCGTTGTCGAGCGCGCCGCTGCGTCTGTTCGTGGGCTGGTACGTGCCACGTTTTCTGGCCGTGAGCATGGATTTTGCGCGGCGCTGCGAGTACCAGGCCGACGCCGAGGCGGCGCGGGTAGGCGGGGTCGAGGCGATGCGCGAGGCGCTGGTCGGCCTGGCCTTGCAGGGGCGGGCGCTGGAGCAGGCATTCTGGCCCAAGGTGTTTCTTGCCGGCAGCACCACGCCATTGACCGACCTGGCCCGCAGCGGTGCGCTGGACATGCCGCAGGACATTGCCGAGGCCCGCAGCTGGCTGCATGGCGCACTGTGCAACGAGACCGACGACAGCGATACCCACCCGGCGCTGGCCGACCGCCTGGCGGCGCTGGGGGGGGCACCCGATCAGCCCGACGCGGCACTGGTGTGGCAGCGCAGCCAGCCCAGCGCGGCGCAGGCCTGGCTGGGTGAGCAGCACCTGCCATTGGCGCAGCGCCTGGACGAACAGCAGGCCGATGACAATGCCCGGCATTGCCAGCGCGCCCGTGACGAGCGCGAGGCATTGGTGGCCGAGCAGCACGACCTGCAGCGCAAACGGCGTATCCGTGCGCTGTCGGGCCACGAGATTGCCCGGCTGGCCTGGCTGTACCGCACCCTTGGCGAGGCGGGCGATGAGGCGCAGCGTTTGCTGGAAGACGCACTGCAGCAGGCGCCGGACGCGGCGGTGCGCTATCAGCTGGCCGAGTGTCATGCCCAGGCCGGGCGCCCGGACGCCGCCGCAGCACTGTGGCGGCAGGTGGCCGAGCAGCGCGGGCCGTTGCAGCTGTACAGCCTGCGCAAGCTTAGCGTGCTGGCCCTGCGCAGCGATGACCGCGGCGCGGCCGAGCACTATCGGCGCGAGGCCGATGCCCTGCAGCGTGCCGATAGCGACGATGACGGTGAAGACGGCGAGTGGGGGCCCCACGACCTGGTGCCCGTGGAGCGCAACAAGCTGATCGAGACGCTCACGCCGCTGCTGAAACTGGCGACCGGCGTGTGGCTGCTGCGCGAGACCGGCACACGGCGCTACATTTTGCTGGTACTGGCGCGGGACTCGCTGACTTTCCGCCTGGTCAGTCGCCTGACCGGCGAAGACAGCTACCTGCGCCGGGATTGCCAGCAGATGCTCAACCGCCTGCTGCCGCGCATTCGCCTGGACCTGGTGCCCGTGGTGATGTCGGCCGGGGATGCGCGGCTGGTGTTCTGCTCGCAGGCGTCGCAGCTGCGCTTGAGCGCGTTGCTGTAGCGCTCAGTCTGCATCCGACTCGAACAGCCGCGCCAACTCCGCTCGTGCTTCCTTGGCGTTCTGCATGACCTTGGCGCGGTCATTGCGCACCAGGCCCTGGGTTTCCAGCACCTGCTCGTCATGTTCGGTGAAGCGCTGGATACGGTCTGCTGCCTGCGCTTCGGAAAGCCCCAGCCCCACCAGGGCGCGACGGGTCATTTCCAGGCTTGAGTAGAACGTCTCGCGGATCGGCACCGCGCCCACATCGGTCAGCTTGTGAACATGTTGGCGGTTACGCGCACGGGCGAGCACCTTGAGGTGCGGGTACAGGCGCTTGACCCGTTCAGCCGTGCGAGTCGTTACTTCGGGGTCATCGGTGGTGATCACGAAGTACTCGGCCTCGCCCACCTTGGCGGCATGCAGCACTTCTGCTCGCAGCGGGTCGCCGTAGAATACCGGTGCCTGCTCGAAGGTGCGGGTCAGCTCGATGGCGTCCACCGAGGTGTCCAGGGCAACGAAGGGAATCTTCTGGGCACGCAATATGCGCGAGACGATCTGGCCCATGCGCCCCATGCCGACGATTACCACGCGCGGCGCGTCGGTCTGGATCTGCCGGTACTGCTCGGGCACTTCACGGGGTGCCTGGCGGTGCTTGAGCAGGCGCGTGCAGGCCAGCAGCAACAGAGGCGTGACGGCCATCGACAGGGTGATGGTCATCAGCAGCAGGTCATAGGTGTAGGTGTCGAACAGGCCCTGATCCTTGCCCAGCTTGAATACCACGAAGGCAAATTCGCCGCCTGCCGCCAGTACCACCCCCAGGCGCAACGCATTGCCCGCGTTCAGCCCCCCGATGCGGCCGACCAGCATCAACAGTGGCAACTTGACTGCCACCAGCAACAGGGTCAGGCCCAACAGCAGGCCCGGGCTCTGCAGCAGCATGCCCAGGTTGGCCCCCATGCCCACGCTGATGAAGAACAGCCCGAGCAGCAGGCCCTTGAAGGGCTCGATCTGCGATTCGAGCTCATGGCGGTACTCGGAGTCAGCCAGCAGCAGGCCGGCGAGGAAGGCGCCCAGTGCCATGGAGATGCCGGCTTCTTCCATCAGCCAGGCGGTACCGATCACCACCAGCAGCGCGGTGGCGGTGGAGACTTCCGGCAGCCCGGTACGGGCGACGATGCGAAACACCGGGCGCAGCAGATAGCGGCCGCCGACGATTACCACCGCGATGCTGGCGAACACCTTCAGGCCATGTGCCAGGCTGTCGCCGTGGCTGGTGTCCGGGCCGCTGGCGGCCAACAGGGGCACCAGGGCGATCAGCGGAATGGCCGCGATATCCTGGAACAGCAGCACGGCGAAGGCCAGGCGTCCATGGGGGGCGTTGAGCTGCTTGCTTTCGGCCAGGCTCTGCAGGCCAAGGGCGGTGGACGATAACGCCAGGCCCAGGCCGACGACCACGGCGGCGGGCATCGGCTGGCCGAAGCCGAACAGGGCAATGGCGCCGATCACGGCGCCCGTCAGCAGCACCTGCGCCAGCCCCACGCCGAACACCGATTTGCGCATCAGCCACAGGCGGCGCGGCGAAAGCTCCAGGCCGATGATGAACAGCAACAGCACCACACCCAGCTCGGAAATGTGCGCGACGCTTTCGGTGTCGCGGATCAGCCCCAGGACCTGGGGACCGATGGCGACGCCTGCGAGCAGGTAGCCGATCACGGCGCCCAGTTGCAAACGCTTGGCCAGGGGCACCGCAATGACCGCGGCAAGCAGGAAGATGACGGCTGTTTGCAAAAGGCTGCCTTCGTGTGGCATCGCTCGGCTCCAGGGGGCTGCTACGGCGGCAGCGTTGAACAGTGAGGGCGCATGATGAGGCTGCGCCCGGCATTGCACAAACCGATGGGCGTCAAGGCACCTAAGGCCCGGGGCGGTACTGCAGGGCCTCGGCCAGGTGCACACGCGCAATGTGTGCGGCCTGTTCCAGATCGGCCAGCGTACGTGCCACCTTGAGCAGGCGGTGCGCGGCCCGTAGCGACAAGGTTAGTCGTTCGCACGCGGTTTCCAGCCAGTGCTGATCGTCAGTGGACAGCGCGCAGTGCTGGCGCAGGCCGGGCAGCTCGAGAAAGGCGTTGGCACAGCCCTGGCGCTGTTGTTGTCGTTCGCGTGCGGCAGCCACCTGCCCTGCGATGTGGGCACTGGCGGGGCCGTTGTCGGTGCAGTGCGAGAGCGCCGTGGCTTCACGGGCGACGGTCAGGTGCAGGTCGATGCGATCAAGCAACGGGCCGGAGAGCTTGTTGCGGTAGCGCTGGATCTGGTCGCTGCTGCATCGACAGCGACCGGTGGGGTCGCCATGGTAGCCGCAGGGGCAGGGGTTCATCGCCGCCACCAATTGGAAGCGGGCCGGGAAGCGGATCTTGTCCTTGGCCCGGGCGATCACGATTTCGCCCGATTCCAGTGGCTCGCGGAGCACTTCCAGCACGCGCCGCTCGAACTCCGGCAACTCATCCAGAAACAGCACGCCATGGTGGGCCAGGGTGATCTCGCCGGGTTGCGGGCGGCTGCCACCGCCGACCAGTGCGGCCCCCGACGCCGAGTGATGCGGGTGGCGAAAAGGACGCTGCGGCCAGCTGTTGAGCGGCAGCGGGCTGGCGACCGACTGGATGGCCGCCACCTCCAGCGCTTCGCGCTCGTTCAGCGGTGGCAGCAGACCGGGCAGGCGGCTGGCGAGCAGGGTCTTGCCGGTGCCGGGTGGCCCGCTGAACAGCAGGTTGTGGGCCCCGGCCGCCGCGACCAGCAGGGCACGCTTGGCGGCGAGCTGGCCCTGTACCTCGTTGAGGTCGGGGTAGGGCTGGCTGTGCAGGACCAGGCCGTTGGCCTTGTAGGGTTCGAGGGGCTGCTGGCCGTTGAGGTGCGCGACCAGTTCCAGCAGGTGGTCTACGGCGTACACCACCAGGCCCGAAGCCAGGCAGGCCTCCTCGGCATTCTCCCGTGGCACCACCAGCGCGCGCCCGGCTTCGCGGGCGGCAAGGGCGGCAGGCAGCACGCCCTGCACGCAGCGCACCGCCCCCGACAGCGCCAGCTCGCCCAGGCATTCCACTGCGTGCAGCGAGGCGATCGGCATCTGCCCGTTGGCGGCCAGGATGCCCAGGGCTATGGCCAGGTCGAAGCGTCCGCCATCCTTGGGCAGGTCGGCGGGGGCGAGGTTGAGGGTGATGCGCCGCGCGGGGAAATCCAGGCCGGAGTTGAGGATGGCGCTGCGCACACGGTCCTTGCTTTCCTTTACCGTGGCTTCGGGCAGGCCGACCAGGGTCAGGTTGGGCAGGCCGTTGGCCAGATGCGCTTCGATGGTGACCGCAGGGGCCAGCACGCCCACCTGGGCGCGGCTGTGGACAAGGGCGAGGGACATGCACACTCCATGATCGGGACAATGCCGCGTCCTGCGGCTGGGGCAAGGATAGTGGTGCGCGCGCAGGGTGCGCGGGGGAGAGTGAGTCGAGGTTTTGCAGCGGTTGACGGGGCCAGGGGCGCTGGTCAAGATCACGGCGCCCCGGTGCAGCCTTCGGGCCGCGACGGCGTGCGTGCCAATGGCTTCTATCGCCGCTTGGGGGTGGGAGGTGGTGGCGCAGTTGGAGGAGGGGGATGTGCGGTATGAGAAGGTGAGGCAGGCCCCTGCATGACCCTGCAGGCGCCGGCCCCGCCGACGAAGGCTGCGCTGCGCTCTACTCGGCAGCCGCCGGGTTCAGCCGCGCTTCCATCTCTTCGACCTTGGCCTCCAGCGCCTCCAGGCGTGCGCGGGTGCGGGCCAGCACTACCATCTGGCTGTCGAACTCCTCACGGCTGACCAGTTCCAGCTTGCTGAAACCACTTTGCAGCAGCGCCTTGAACTGGCTTTCCAGTTCGCTGCGCGGCTGCGCGGTGTCACCGCTGAACAGGCGCGAGGCCTGGTCGCTCAGGGCATCGAGAAAGGCTTTGGGCGCGAGCATGTTGGTCCGTCCGGTAAATGCAAAGAGGCGGCCAGTGTAACACGCACCCCACGCCCGCTCGCCCCGCACGCTTTTCGCGCATTCCCCCGATCGGTAGCGCACCGTTTTTGTGCGTGTTTGCCCTGCTGGCGACTGGCCAATTCCAAGCAAGGCACGCAAGCCCTTGTAATTGGTGGCTTTGGCAGACATGGCAAGGTTTCTGCTTAGAGCCAAGTGACTCATGCACTGGTGTCGGGCCTTGGGATTGAGGCCGACGAAGCGTTACAAAGCCAGGCACTGCGCTTAGACTTGAGACGGGTTTGTTTTCCTGGGGCAAGTCCACCAATTCGGGAGAGAGTTTCATGAAGCTAGTCACTGCCATCATCAAGCCATTCAAGTTGGACGACGTGCGCGAGTCGCTGTCCGAAATCGGCGTGCAGGGCATTACCGTCACGGAAGTCAAAGGCTTCGGACGGCAGAAAGGCCACACCGAGCTGTATCGCGGTGCTGAATACGTAGTCGATTTCCTGCCCAAGGTGAAGATCGATGTTGCCATCGACGACAAGGACCTGGACCGGGTCATCGAGGCGATCACCAAGGCGGCCAACACCGGCAAGATCGGTGACGGCAAGATTTTCGTGGTCAATCTGGAACAGGCCATCCGCATCCGTACCGGTGAAACCGATACCGACGCGATCTAAGTAACGCCGCCCCAAACCCCAACGCCCCAGGAGATAACAATATGACTCTGCGTCAGTTCGCAGGGCTAGGAGCCCTTTTGTCCCTCGTAATGCCTGGCATGGCCATGGCAGAGGAGGCAGCCGCCCCCGTGCTCAACTCCGGCGACACCGCCTGGATGTTGACCGCCACCGCGCTGGTGCTGTTCATGACCATCCCGGGCCTGGCGTTGTTCTACGGCGGCATGGTGCGTTCCAAGAACGTGCTTTCGGTGATGATGCAGTGTTTCGCCATCACCGGCCTGATCAGCATTCTGTGGATGGTCTACGGCTACAGCCTGGCGTTCGATACCACGGGTATGGAAGAGGGCGTGGTCAACTTCAATTCCTTCGTCGGCGGGTTCTCCAAGGCCTTCCTGGCCGGCGTCACCCCCGCAAGCCTGACCTCGTTGTTCCCCGAGGCGGTGTTCATCACCTTCCAGATGACCTTCGCCATCATCACTCCGGCCCTGATCGTCGGTGCCTTTGCCGAGCGCATGAAGTTCTCGGCCATGCTGATCTTCATGGCCGTGTGGTTCACCCTGGTCTACGCACCGATCGCGCACATGGTCTGGTCCGGTGCCGGCGGCCTGATGTGGGACTGGGGCGTACTGGACTTTGCCGGTGGCACCGTGGTGCATATCAATGCGGGTATCGCGGGCCTGGTGGCGTGCCTGGTGCTGGGCAAGCGCAAGGGTTTCCCGACCACCCCGATGGCCCCGCACAACCTGGGCTACACCCTGATGGGCGCGGCCATGCTGTGGATCGGCTGGTTCGGCTTCAACGCCGGCTCCGCAGCCGCTGCCAACGGCACCGCCGGCATGGCCATGCTGGTGACCCAGATCGCCACGGCCGCCGCTGCGCTGGGCTGGATGTTCGCCGAGTGGATCACCCACGGCAAACCCAGCGCCCTGGGCATCGCCTCCGGTGTGGTGGCAGGCCTGGTGGCGATCACCCCGGCTGCGGGCACCGTAGGCCCGATGGGCGCACTGGTGATCGGCCTGGTATCGGGTGTGGTGTGCTTCTTCTGCGCCACCAGCCTCAAGCGCAAGATGGGCTATGACGACTCCCTGGACGCCTTCGGCGTGCATGGCATCGGCGGCATCGTCGGCGCGATTCTCACCGGCGTGTTCGCGGCCCCTGCACTGGGCGGCTTCGGTACCGTCGAAGATATCGGCGCACAGGTCTGGGTGCAGGCCAAGGGCGTGGGCTTCACGGTGATCTACACCGCTATCGTCACCTACGTGATTCTGAAGGTGCTGGACCTGGTGATGGGCCTGCGGGTCAACGAAGAGGAAGAAGCGGTCGGCCTCGACCTCGCGCAGCACAACGAGCGTGGCTACAACCTGTAACATGCTCGAAAAAACATGCCCGGCTTGCCGGGCATTTTTTTGCCTGGATTTTGTCCATCCAAGGGCACGCAAACGGTTTCCACGGGGGCATTTGCAGGCGCTTGACGCTGTAATGGCCATCAAGCATAAAACTTACAGCGAACAAGGATATTTAGGCACTTTGCTTTTTCACACATCACGCTAGAATGCGCGCCGTAGGGTGCGGATGACCTGTCCGCGCACTTCGATACCCTTTGCTAGGCTTGGCATTGAACAGGCCGCTCACGGCGGGGTCAGCTGGTGAAGCAATGCCGGCAGCTCTTTCTTTTTGTCGGGCCCTGCACGGGCCCGCACGGTGCTCGCCAGGTGGTAGGGCGGGCGCCGCTGGCCGCGGGCTACCCGTGGCCCTGGATTTTTCCGGCAGTGGCCGCACCTGGCGCTGTTGGTCTATAACTTATCTGCTTTTCGCAAGTCATGAGGTAGAACATGAGCGACGATGATCTGGAAAACGACGACCTCGAAGTGGGCGACGAAGACGATACCGATGAAGGCCTGGAAGCGGCTGCCGACGACGTTGCCGATGACAGCGGTGACGACAGCCCCGCACCGGTAGCCAAGGGCAAGTCCAAGGCTGCGGTCTCGGTCGACGAAATGCCCAGCATGGAAGCCAAGCAGAAGGAGCGCGACGCGCTCGCCAAGGCGATGGAAGAGTTCCTGTCGCGTGGCGGCAAGGTGCAGGAAGTGGAGGCCAACGTGGTCGCCGATCCGCCCAAGAAGCCAGACAACAAGTACGGTAGCCGTCCTATCTGAGGGGTGCCGTCGAACAGAAGAGCCCGCCGTCGCTGCGGGCTTTTTTGTGGGTGGCGTTATCGGTTGCCGCTGCTGACGCTATGGCGGGGCAGGCCCGCTCCTACAACGGTCACCGCAACCCTTGTGGGAGCGGGCTTGACCCGCGATGGGGCCAGCGGGGCTAACGCCAACTGAGCAACAGCTCAGGCAACTGCGACAGGCGCTGGATCTCGGCATCCGGCTGCCCCTCGGCTGTCCACGCCTTGCCCTGCGGGTTGAACCATATCGCGCGCAGGCCGGCCTGCTGGGCCCCGGCGATGTCGTCGCCCGGGTGGTCGCCGATATGCACGGCATTGCCGGCCTCGGCCTGGCCCTGGCGCAATGCTTCGAGAAACGGTTGCGGGTCGGGCTTGCCGATGCCCAGGTCCTCGGCGCACAGGGCGAACCTGAAATAGTCGGCCAGCCCCAGGCGCCTCACGTCGGCATTGCCATTGGTGACCACGCCCAGGGTGTAGCGATGGCGCAGCACCTCCAGCACTGGCTGCACCTCGGGGAAGATATCCACCTGGTGGCGCGCATGCAGGAACACTTCAAAGCCCTCGTTGGCCAGGGCGTGGGCCCTGGCTTCGCTGTAGCCGACGTCGCTCATGGCATGGAACAGCACCTTGCGCCGCAAGGCGCTGATGCGATGCCGCAGGCCCGGCTCGGCCTGCACCAGGCGCTCGCGAATGGCATACAGGTGCTCCACCGGCACCGCGCCCAGGTCGGGTGCATTCGCCGCCAGCCAGTCGCGCAGCACGGCCTCGGCACTGACAATGACCGGGGCGGTGTCCCACAGGGTGTCGTCCAGGTCGAAGGTGATCAGCTGAATGCTCATGAGTCACTGTCCTTGCTGCGTTTGGCCCTTGGGTGGGCGCTGTCATAGACGCTCGCCAGGTGCTGGAAGTCCAGGTGAGTGTAGATCTGCGTGGTGGCGATGTCGGCATGCCCGAGCATTTCCTGCACCGCACGCAGGTCCTGGGACGATTCGAGCAGGTGGCTGGCGAAGGAGTGGCGCAGCATGTGCGGGTGCAGGTTCTGCCCCAGCTCGCGGCTGCCCGCCGCCTGGACCCGCAGCTGGATCGCCCGCGGGCCCAGGCGCCGGCCTTGCTGGCTGACGAACACCGCGTTGTCCTGCGGGGCGCTGATGCCGCGCAGCGCCAGCCACTTTTCCAATGCCTCTCTGGCTTTGCGGCCTACCGGCAGCACGCGGGTCTTGCTGCCCTTGCCATGCACCTGCACCAGGCCGGCTGGCAGGTCGAGTTGATCGAGATCAAGGTTGGTCAGCTCCGACAGGCGCAGGCCCGAGGAGTAGAACAGCTCGAGCATGGCCTGGTCGCGGCGGGCGAGAAAGTCGTCGTCCACAGCGCCTTCGAGCAATTGCAGCGCGCGGTCGGTATCGAGGGTCTTGGGCAGCCGGCGCTCGCCCTTGGGCGCGGCCAGGCCGTTGGCCGGGTCGTGGTCGCACAGGCCTTCGCGGTTCAGGTAGCGGTACAGGCCGCGCACCGCCGAAAGCATGCGCGCCAGGCTGCGCGACGACTGCCCGGCATGGTGCTGGCGCGCCACGAACTGGCGCAGGTGCTGGATCTGCAGGGCGCTCCAGCTGGCGATGCCGGTTTTCCCGCAGTAGGCCAGCACGTTGGCCAGGTCACGCCGGTAGGCCAGCTGGGTATGCTCCGACACCTGGCGCTCGTTGCGCAGGTGCGCGATGAACGCGTCCAGCTGGCGCTCCATCAGCGTACCGGGCGCAGGGTCTGGGTAAAGCGCGGTAGCACGCGGCCGAGCACTTCGGCGATGTAGCTCAGGAACAGGGTGCCGACGCTGCTCTTGTAGTGCTGCGGGTCGTGGCTGGCGATGGCGAGCACGCCATGCAGGCCTTGATAGTCGAGCGCGGCGACGGCACTGGAGCCGACTTCGGGGCGCTGGGCCTCGCCGAACAGGAAGTCCAGCTCGTGGTCGCGCAGGGTGCCGCTGACCGTCTTGCCCGCGCACAGCAGGCCGCCGATGGCCTGTTGCGCTTCGGTCGGGTTGACCCAGCGGCCCACGGGGGCCACGGTATCGCCGAACAGGATCAGGCTCACGAACGGCACCTTGAACTCCTGGCGCAGGCTGTCCTCGACGGCCATCACCACGGCCTCGAGGCTGTCGGCGTCGAGCAGGTCGAGGATCAGCCGGCGGGTCTTCTCGAACAGCCGGTCGTTGTCGCGGGCCACGTCCATCAGGTGCGAGAGGCGGTGGCGCATCTCGATGTTGCGGTCGCGCAGCAGCTTGAGCTGGCGCTCCACCAGCGACACGCTGTCGCCGCGCTGGTGAGGGACCTGCAGCTCCAGCAGCAGGTCGTCATGCTCGGCGAAGAACGCCGGGTTGGCGCGCAGGTAAGCCACCACGTCCTGGGCCCCGACGCTGGGCGTCGAGCCCTGGGCGTCGGAGGCTTCGGGCTCTGCGGTGGGCGTGTGGGGCTGGTCGGTCATGGCTGGTACTCACTCATAGGCGAACCTGTCCTTCATACACGCGTACGGCAGGGCCTGTCATCACTACAGGCCGGCCCGGGCCGCCCCACTCGATGGACAGGCGCCCTCCGGGCAGGTCGATCAGCAGCGGCGAATCCATCCAGCCCTGGCTGATGGCAGCCACCGCCGCGGCGCAGGCACCGGTGCCGCAGGCCTGGGTTTCCCCGGCGCCGCGCTCCCACACGCGCAACTGGGCGCGGTGGCGGTCGATGACCTGGAGGAAGCCGACGTTGACCCGCTGCGGGAAGCGCGGGTGGTTCTCGATCTGCGGGCCGAGGTCGTGCACCGGGGCGCTGTTGATGTCGTCGACGCGCAGCACCGCATGGGGGTTGCCCATCGACACGGCAGCCAGGTTGACCGTGCGACCGGCCACTTCCAGCGGGTAGCTCAGGGCCTGGGCAGGGGCGTCGAAGGGGATCTCGGACGGCACCAGGCGCGGTGGGCCCATGTCGACGCTGATCTGCCCGTCGCCGCGCACATCGAGTTCGATGATGCCGCTCTTGGTCTCGACGCGGATGCGCTTTTTCGCCGTTAGGCGCTTGTCCAGCACGAAGCGCGCGAAGCAGCGCGCACCGTTGCCGCACTGCTCGACTTCGGACCCGTCGGCGTTGAAGATCCGGTAGCGAAAGTCCACGTCCGGATTGCTCGGCGCCTCGACGATCAGCAGTTGGTCGAAACCGATGCCGGTGTGCCGGTCACCCCATTGCTTGGCGTGCTTGGGCAGGATGTGCGCGTGCTGGCTGACCAGGTCGAGGACCATGAAGTCGTTGCCCAGGCCGTGCATCTTGGTAAAACGCAGCAGCATGGGGTCACTCCGGCAGCAGGCTTTCGCCGGCAAACAGCTCGGCCACGGTTTCGCGACGGCGCACTTCGAAGGCCTGATCGGCATCCACCAGTACTTCGGCGCAGCGACCACGGGTGTTGTAGTTCGAACTCATGACGAAACCGTAGGCACCGGCCGAATGCACGGCCAGCAGGTCGCCTTCGGCCAGGTTCAGCGCACGGTCCTTGGCCAGGAAGTCGCCGGTCTCGCAGATCGGGCCGACCACGTCATAGCTGCGCGGCTCGCCATCACGCGGCTGCACGGCGGTCACGTCCATCCAGGCCTGGTACAGCGCCGGGCGGATCAGGTCGTTCATCGCCGCGTCGACGATGGCGAAGTCCTTGTGCTCGGTGTGCTTGAGGTACTCGACGCGGGTCAGCAGCACGCCGGCATTGGCCACGATGTAGCGGCCCGGTTCGAATACCAGCGCCAGGTCGCGGTCGCCCACGCGCTCGCGGATGGCCTTGATGTAGTCGCCGGCCAGTGGCGGCTCTTCGTCGCGATAGCGCACGCCCACGCCGCCGCCCAGGTCCAGGTGGCGCAGGTAGATGCCGCACTCGCCGAGGCGGTCGATCAGCGCCAGCAGGCGGTCTAGGGCATCGAGGAAGGGCTCCAGCGTCGTCAGCTGCGAACCGATGTGGCAGTCGACGCCGACGATTTCCAGGTTCGGCAGCTGCGCGGCGCGCACGTAGACTTCTTCGGCATCGGCAATGGCGATACCGAACTTGTTCTCTTTGAGGCCGGTGGAAATGTACGGGTGGGTGCCGGCATCGACATCCGGGTTGACCCGCAGCGAGATCGGCGCGCGTACGCCCATTTCGGCGGCAACCACCTGCAGGCGCTCCAGCTCGTCGGTGGACTCGACGTTGAAGCAGTGCACGCCCACTTCGAGGGCGCGGCGCATGTCGTCGCGGGTCTTGCCCACGCCGGAGAACACCACACGGTCGGCGCGCCCGCCGGCGGCCAGCACACGCTCCAGTTCACCGCCCGAGACGATGTCGAAGCCTGCGCCCAGGCGTGCCAGCACGTTCAGCACGCCGAGGTTGGAGTTGGCTTTTACGGCGAAGCACACCAGGTGCGAAACACCCTGCAATGCATCGGCGTAGCTACGGTACTGGGCTTCGATGTGCGCCCGCGAGTACACGTAGGTAGGCGTGCCGAAGCGTTCGGCAATCGCCGACAGCGCCACGCCTTCCGCGAACAGCTCGCCGTCGCGGTAGTTGAAAGCGTCCATGGGGATCCCTTAATCAGTGCTGGTGCGATTGCGACTTTTTGCCGTCTTTGCCGTCTTCAGGCAGGTACAGTGGGCCTTTCTGACCGCAAGCGGAGACGAGGCAGGCAATCGCGACTAGCGCCGCGAGGGAGGAAATCAGGCGCTTCATGGCGAAATCCTTTGAATTTAAGCAGTATTGCGCCCGAGTATACCGAGCGCCCGGCGCCTTGCCTATGTAGCCGCTGCGCCGTCGGACAGGCGCCCGTGCAGGGTGTCGGCTGCGGGCGTTAACCTTTGCATTCGTGGCGCGGCGCTCGTATCTTGCCCGGCTTGCGTGTGTGCAGACATTTTCGAGGTTCTTGCAATGAGTTTGAGCGAAGCGCGTTTTCACGACCTGGTCGACGCGACCCAACAGGCCCTGGAAGACCTGTTCGATGAAACCGACCTGGACCTGGACATGGAGAACTCGGCGGGCGTTCTTACCATCAAGTTCGACAACGGCAGCCAGTTGATCTTCAGCCGCCAGGAGCCGCTGCGCCAGCTGTGGCTGGCCGACAAGTCGGGTGGTTTCCATTTCGACTATGACGAAGCCAGCGGCAAATGGACCTGTGAGAAGACCGAGGAACTGCTCGGCGAGATGCTCGAGCGCATCGTCTGGGAGCGGGTCGGCGAAAAGCTCGACTTCGACGAGATCTGAGATGAGCACTGCTGCCAAACCGGCCAAACCGGCCAAACCGGCCAAGCCGCTGTACAGCAATGTCAGCCCGGCGGTGCCGTCGCCCTGCATCAGCCTCTGCCGGCTGGACGAGGCCAAGGTGTGCCTGGGCTGCTTTCGCCATGTCGAGGACATTCGCCAGTGGCGCAGCGCCGACGACCAGCGCCGCCGCGAGATCTGCGCCCAGGCACAGGCACGACGCCAGGCGGCCGGCTAGGCTGCGACGGCGAGCCTCTTGTGTATTTATTGTGCTGTGGTAGTGTCGAGGTTGATCGGCCTGGCCGAAAAACATGCAAACCCCGCCCTTGGGCGGGGTTTTGCTTTATAACGCCCAGCACTTTTACCCATGAACAAGGAGTCTGACTGGATCATGAGCACCAAGCCTTCCCTTATCCTCACCCGATTGGACGTACAGCGTCTCGAGCGTCTGATCGATGGCCTCGATGAAAAGACGCAGGACTCGCCGGGTGTGCTCGCCCTGCAGGACGAGCTGGACCGCGCCGAGCAGGTAGTGAGCCACGAGGAGGTTCCGGCCGGTGTCGTGACCATGAACTCGCGCGTGCATTGCCGCGATGAAGTCAGCGGCAAGGACTACCACCTGACCCTGGTGTACCCGAAGGACGCCGGCGCCGAAGGCACGGTCTCGATCCTGGCGCCGATGGGCAGCGCATTGCTCGGCCTGTCGGTGGGCGAGCAGATCGACTGGCCGGTGCCCGGCGGCAAGACCCTCAAGCTCAAGCTGCTCGAAGTCGAGTACCAGCCCGAAGCCGCAGGCGACTTCGACCTCTGATCAGGCCGCTTCCAGCGCCTGGTTCAGCACCCGCTCCAGTTCCTGCTTGTAGCGCAGGTACAGGATGCTCGAGCCCTGGCCTTCGGCAAGCAGGTCGGACAGGTCCAGGTCGGTGATGTAGCAGCGGTAGCGCTGGGCGTCACGGCGCTGGCCGACGATCTCGCGGGCGACCACCGCATACAGCTGGTCGCCATACTCGAGCTCCGAAAACTCCTTCTGGTTGCAGTACAACGTCACCTGCAGGGCGTCTTCGACGCCTGCCTGGATGATCGCCTGCACTTCGTAGGCGGTGCTGCCCAGCGTGGTGGGCGGTGCCTGGCGCGGCTCCAGCTGGCGTGCCCGGCCGATACCGGGGGGCGACAGCTGATAGTAGAGGATGTCCAGCGCGCCCTGTGCCGGCAGCTCTTCCAGCGGCAGCCGTGCGTTGTGCCGGAACACCACCGATTGCAGAAAGCGCTGCAGCGGCAGCAACAGGCTGCTGTCGTCGTGGTAGGGCAGGCGTTGCTGCCACAGCGCATTGAATTCATCCAGCACGTAGACGTCGGCCCAGTTCTCCTGCACCCGGTAGAACACCTGCAGGCACTGCGGCTGGCCCTGGGGCAGCACCAGCGCCAGGTCGTGGTCTTCCAGCACGTTGGCGTCCAGGTGCAGCGGGGTGTACTCGGCACGTTCCTCGCCCAGGTATGCCAACAGTGCATCCTGACTGTCCAGGCTGACCAGGTTGACCGCCCCGTGGTGCAATTCCAGTACATGGGTGTGATGCTGCACCTGTATCAGGTAGCGATGCCCCAGGCCTTCGGCAAGCAGCGCCTGAGCGGTGGCGAACACCTCTTCGACCCGCTGGGCGATGGCCTGGGCGCGGTTGTGGCAGAAGCAGCGCACGTTCAGCGTAGGCAGGTGGCCCTTGCTGCCCAGGCTGTTGAGGTAGTCGCGCAGGTTGCGCATCAGGGCGTGCTCGCCGTCATACCGCTGCACCAGCACCTCGTTCCAGCTGTTGAGGGTCACCTGGTCCAGGGTCAGCACCAGGTTCTCGCGCACCCCGGCGTAGCTCAGCGAGTCGGTGCGCTCGGTGGTCATCAGGATGTTGAGGTCGCGGTGATGCTGCAGCGGGTCGATGCCGACGTTGACCAGCAGCAGGATCTCGTCCGCCACGCTCGGTTGCAGCAGGCGCGCCTCGCTGACTTCCTTGAACGGCAGGGCCACGCTCTGCTGCAGGCTGCCCAGCAGGTTGAACAGCTCGTACTCGCTCAGGTCGCTGCTGCCGGGGTTGAGCGCCAGGCGCGTGGTGCTGTCGATCACCCCGTTGCGGTGCGCCCAGGCCAGCAGTTCGAGCAGTTCGCGGCAGCGCTTGAACGGCACGAACTGCTCCCACTCATGGGCGTTCAGGTTGCCGCTGTACAGGCTCCAGTGGGTTTGCCCAGGCTCCTGGCGATTGGGTGCCTGGACCAGGGTCAGGGTGTCTTCGGCCAGGTCTGGGGCGATGCCCGGGTTGATGAACTCGACCTTGCCGGCGCGCCGCTCGAAGGCGGCGTAGAGGCGTCGGCCCAGCACGTTGAGGTCGCGCTGGTCGAGGCGCGTGGCAGCTTGCGGGTTGCGTGCGAACTGGCCGAGAAAACGGTAGCTGTGGTTGAGTTCGGCCACCAGGATGCGCCGTTCGGCTTCCACCTGGCGCACCTTCCACTGGCTGCGGCTGTCCAGCAGCATCAGCTGGCGCTCGTCCCAGCCCCACTCGCGGGTCAGGCGCTCGAGCAGATCGCGCTGCCAGCCGCCGCTGCGCTGGCGCGCCAGCAGGCTGATCTTCTTGTTCACCTTCAGGTACAGGCTGCGTCGCACCAGCTCCAGGCGCTGGGCCTCGCCGCGGTGCTGCAGGTACTGCTCGATACGCCGGTACACCATCATGTACGGGTCCAGCTCGTCGAGGTCGAGGCGGTTGGCGAACACCGCCTGCTTGAACTGCAGGCTCAGGCACTGCACGTGCGGATGTTCGCTGGCATACACCTCGGTCAGCAGCAGCTTGAGCAGCGACTTGTAGGGTGACTCGATGCCCTTGAACAGCTGCCACAACCCGGCGCCCACGAACTCGCCGGGCGGGATGTGGGCCAGGTGGCCGAGGTCCAGGTTCTCGTCGGCGCGGATGAAGCGCTTGGACAGCAGGGTCTGGGTGTAATGCGCGTAGCTGCCTTCCTCGTAGACCGGCACCAGCCACCACAGCGGCGTGCGCCCGGCCAGCCACAGCGCGGTGCGGTAGAACTCGTCCAGCAGCAGGTAGTGCTGGGTGGTGCCGCAGTCGTCGGAACTCAGTGCGGTATTGCGCTCGCCGGTGACGAAGCGCTCCGGCTCGATCAGGAACAGGTGCAGTTCGGCGCCCTGGGACGCGGCCCAGACCTCCAGCAACACGCACTTTCTGCGCAGCTCGCTCAGCTCGGCCTCGCTGAGCCCGGGGGCGTGGCACAGCCACACGTCCATGTCGCTTTCATCGGCCTGGGCCAGGGTGCCCAGGCTGCCCATCAGGTACAGCCCCAGCAGCGGGCGCGGTGGCTGGCCGTGGCGCTTGCGGTAGGTGAACGAGCGGGTCAGGCGCTGGGCCTCGGCCAGCGCCTCGTCGTCGGGCTCGTAGCACGAGATGCCCGCCGGAGTGGTGCCAGATACGTAGCCGGGCAGCAGCGGGTGATTGACGTGGAAGAACAGCGCCAGCAGGTTGAGCACCTGCTGCTGGCGGCTCGACAACCCTTCCATGGCGCGTGCCAGTCGACCCTGGTTGATGGCCAGGAAGCGCTTGCGCAACTGGCTGAGCACCTTGCGATCGATGCCTTCGTCGAGGTCGGGTCGAATTTCGTGGGGGTGGTTCATTGCAGGGCTCTAACTGGCCATCACGGGAGCAATGGCGAGTTTAGCCGCTACGGGGCGAGGGGCTGAAATCTATTTGATTTCTGGCGCCATTTTGTCAGCGCCTGACGTATTGACCGGGTGTGGCCTTCGCCGGCAAGGCCGGCTCCTGTACCGATCTGCAGGAGCCGGCCTTGCCGGCGAAGGCTTCAGCGAAGCTCTCAAGCCGGCTCGGCGACCGTGTTCAGGATGATCAGCAACTGCTGTACGTTCTGCGCCGCATCGCGGCCCAGCGGGGTCAGGTAGCCGCCGTTTTCCTGGGTGATCAGTTCCTTGAAGAACAGGCGCTTGGCGGCGGCAATCGCCTGGGGTGCTGCGGTGGCATGGACTTTCAGTCCTTCCTGCGTGCTGTCCAGGTTGAACAGCGCGAGTATTTCCAGTTCGGCAATCAGCTCGGGGGTAAACGACATAGATACTCCGGACTTTCCTGAAGTGGAGGGCAGCACCCTTGCAGGGGTACATGAAGTTGCAGTGTAGCCACGCCAGCCGGTAATTGCTTCAGTCCTTTTCGGGTGGCAACTCAGGCAGCGCACGCAGGGCGGTTTCGTACCACTGCGTATCGAACGCTCGGTCGTCCTCGAGCATGGCGTCGATCTCGCAGGCCAGCACGTGGGCCATCAGGTTGAGGATGTCCTCGCGCTCGTAGCCCACCAGCGTCAGCTTGTTGAACGTGGCCTTGGCCGCTGGCGGGTTGTCGCTCTCGATCTGGTTCTCGATGGCCTGGATCAGGGTCGATTCGGCGAACGCTTCTTCGTCATTGTCGATATCGGTGGGCTCGCTCATGGGCGCTCTCCTCGGAATGGGCATCCAGTTTGCCATGCAGTGCACGCCAATGCCTGGCTATCGAGCAACTGCATGATGCTGGTCAGTGCCTGCGGTAGCGTCTATAAAGGCCAGGCCAACCCCTTTCGGCCTGGAGGCATGTTTCATGCTCAAGCTTCACGGTTTTGCAGTCAGCAACTACTACAACATGGTCAAACTGGCGCTGCTGGAAAAGGGCGTGCCCTTCGAAGAGGTGCTGTTTTTCGGCGGCCCCGGCCCCGCATCACTGAAGATCAGCCCCTGCGGCAAGGTGCCGGTGCTGGAGACCGAGCACGGCTTTCTCAGTGAGACCAACCTGATCCTTGACTATATCGAGCAGACCCAGCCCGGCAAGGCGCTGCTGCCCCAGGGCGTGTTCGCCCAGGCCAAGGTGCGCGAACTGGCCAAGGAGATCGAGCTGTACATCGAGCTGCCGGCCCGAGCCTGCTACCCCGAGGCATTCTTCGGTGCCCAGGTGGACCCGGCCATCAAGCAAAAGGCCAAGGCCGAGCTGCTGGCGGGTCTTGCCGCCCTCAAGCGCAACGGTGCCTTCGCTCCCTATGTGGCGGGCGAGCAGATGACCCTGGCGGACATCCTGTTCTGCTACAGCGTCGACCTGGCGTATGCGGTGGGCAAGAAGGTGTTCGACATGGATGTGCTGGCGGACTTCCCGCAGGCCAAGGCCCTGCTCGAACACTTCAAGCAGAACCCCAACGTGCAGAGAAACGCCGCAGACAAGGAAGCCCAGATGCCGGCCTTCCTCGAAATGGTGCGTACCGGCAAGCGCTGACTTCAGCGCAGCCAGGCCCGCCAGGCGGGCCTGGCGAATGCCTCAGCGGCTGGCCAGCAGTGCCTGGCCGCGGGCCACGGCTGCACGTACCTGGGCCGGTGCGGTGCCGCCGATGTGGTTGCGCACGTTCACCGAGCCTTCCAGGGTCAGCACGGCAAACACGTCCTGCTCGATCTGGTCGCTGAACTGGCGCAGTTCGTCCAGGCTCATCTCGGCCAGGTCCTTGCCGGTGTCCACGCCGTACTTCACCGCGTGGCCGACGATCTCGTGGCAATCACGGAACGGCAGGCCGCGGCGTACCAGGTAATCAGCCAGGTCGGTGGCGGTGGAGAACCCGCGCAGCGCGGCTTCGCGCATGATCGCGTGCTTTGGCTTGATCGCCGGGATCATGTCGGCAAATGCCCGCAGCGAATCGCGCAGGGTATCGGCGGCATCGAACAGCGGTTCCTTGTCTTCCTGGTTGTCCTTGTTGTAGGCCAGCGGCTGGCCCTTCATCAGGGTCAGCAGGCCAGTCAGGGCGCCGAACACGCGGCCGGTCTTGCCGCGTACCAGCTCGGGGACGTCGGGGTTCTTTTTCTGCGGCATGATCGAGCTGCCGGTGCAGAAGCGGTCCGGCAGGTCGATGAACTGGAACTGCGCGCTGGTCCACAGCACCAGCTCTTCGGAAAAGCGCGACAGGTGCATCATCGCGATGCTGGCCGCCGCGCAGAATTCGATGGCGAAGTCACGGTCGGACACGCCGTCCAGCGAGTTGCCGCCCACCGCTTCGAAGCCCAGCAGCGAGCAGGTCAGTTCACGGTCGATCGGGTAGGTGGTACCGGCCAGTGCGGCGCTGCCCAACGGCATGCGGTTGGTGCGCTTGCGGCAGTCCACCAGGCGCTCGTAGTCGCGGCTGAGCATTTCGAACCAGGCCAGCAGATGATGCCCGAAGGTCACCGGCTGGGCGGTCTGCAGGTGGGTGAAGCCCGGCATGATGGTGTCGGCTTCGCGCTCGGCCTGCTCCAGCAGGCCTTTTTGCAGGCGGGTGATCTCGGCCAGGATCAGGTCGATCTCGTCGCGCAGCCACAGGCGGATGTCGGTGGCCACCTGGTCGTTGCGGCTGCGCCCGGTGTGCAGCTTCTTGCCGGTGATGCCGATGCGGTCGGTCAGGCGTGCCTCGATGTTCATGTGCACGTCTTCGAGGTCGATGCGCCAGTCGAAGTTGCCGGCCTCGATTTCGCCCTGGATGGTGGTCAGGCCGTCGATGATGCTGTCGCGCTCGGCATCGGTGAGCACGCCGACCTTGGCCAGCATGGTGGCGTGGGCGATCGAACCCATGATGTCGTGGCGGTACAGGCGCTGGTCGAAGGTGACGGAGGCGGTGAAGCGGGCGACGAAGGCGTCGACCGGCTCGCTGAAACGGCCGCCCCAGGACTGGTTGGTCTTGTCGGTGCTCATGGATTCACTCGTGTAAGGCGTGAACGGAAAAAGTGGCGCAGATGATAGCAGGGTTGCCGGGGCTCACGGGGCTCGGCGGTCGGCGCAACTGCGGGTTTGTGTCGCAGCCGGGGGCCACGACAGGGGCGATGCAAAAGGATATTTATCGATTGAACGGCAGCGTGCCTGCAACCGTCTACAGTTGGACAGAGGATTGGCAGGTTTCGCCCTCCCAGTGAATCTTTAGCCCTCGTGCGAGTCTGAGCGTGGATCGCCGTGACGGTCGTCACTTCACCTGTCTACGCTATCCTTGTGCGAGACTCACGCAGGAATCCAGCGCTATATGAATGTCCTGATCGTTGATGACGAACCCCAAGCCCGGGAACGCCTGAGCCGAATGCTCGGCGAGCTGGAGGGCTATACCGTGCTGGAGCCCAGCGCCACCAATGGCGAAGAGGCCCTGGCATTGATCGACAGCCTCAAGCCCGAGGTGGTCCTGCTCGACATCCGCATGCCCGGCATGGACGGGCTGCAGGTGGCGGCCCGGTTGTGCGAGCGCGAAGCGCCACCGGCCGTGGTGTTCTGTACGGGGGATGACGAATTCACCGTGCAGGCGTTCAAGGACAGCACCCTGGGCCATCTGCTCAAGCCGGTTCAGGCCGATGCCCTGCGCGACGCGCTGCGCAAGGCCGAGCGCCCGAACCGCGTGCAGCTGGCGGCGCTGACCCGCCCCGGCGCCGAAAGCGGCAACGGGCCGCGCAGCCACATCAGCGCCAGGACCCGCAAGGGCATCGAGCTGATTCCCATCGACCAGGTGATCTACTTCATCGCCGATCACAAGTACGTGACCTTGCGTCATGAGGGCGGCGAGGTGCTGCTGGACGAACCGCTCAAGGCTCTGGAAGACGAGTTCGGCGAGCGCTTCGTGCGTATCCACCGTAACGCGCTGGTGGCCCGCGACCGTATCGAACGCCTGCAGCGCACGCCGCTGGGGCATTTCCAGCTTTTTCTCAAGGGCCTCAATGGCGATGCCCTGATTGTCAGCCGCCGCCATGTGGCCGGCGTACGCAAGATGATGCAGCAGCTTTAGGGCGGGGCGGGAGCACTGCTTGACCAGGGACGGTCGACCCCTCCACTGACATAGATCTGCTAGCAGCCCGGATTGAGCTGTTATCATCCCGCGCATCTATCTCGTACGGATCGATCCATGTCCACTCGTGAAATCCGCATTGCCACGCGCAAAAGTGCCCTTGCCCTGTGGCAGGCCGACTATGTAAAAGCCCGCCTCGAACAGGCACACCCCGGCCTGGTGGTGACCCTGGTGCCGATGGTCAGCCGCGGCGACAAGCTGCTCGACTCGCCGCTGTCGAAGATCGGCGGCAAGGGCCTGTTCGTCAAGGAGCTGGAAACCGCGTTGCTGGAGCAGGAAGCCGACATCGCCGTGCACTCGATGAAAGACGTGCCGATGGACTTCCCCGAAGGCCTGGGCCTGTTCTGCATCTGCGAACGCGAAGACCCGCGCGATGCCTTTGTCTCCAACACCTATGCCAGCCTCGATGCACTGCCGGCAGGCGCCATTGTCGGCACCTCCAGCCTGCGTCGCCAGGCGCAGTTGCTGACCCGCCGCCCCGACCTCGAGATCCGCTTCCTGCGCGGCAACGTCAACACCCGCCTGGCCAAGCTCGATGCCGGCGAGTACGACGCGATCATCCTGGCGGCTGCCGGTTTGATCCGCCTCGGTTTCGAAGACCGCATCACCGCCAGCATCAGCGTCGACGACAGCCTGCCAGCCGGTGGCCAGGGCGCGGTAGGCATCGAGTGCCGCACCACCGACGCCGAAATCCATGCCTTGCTCGCGCCGCTGCACCACGCCGATACGGCTGACCGCGTGGTGGCCGAACGAGCCATGAACAAGCACCTCAACGGCGGCTGCCAGGTACCGATCGCCTGTTACGCCGTGCTCGAGGGCGAGCAGCTGTGGTTGCGCGGCCTGGTGGGCGAACCGGCCGGCGGCCTGTTGCTCAGCGCCGAGGCACGTGCACCGCGCGCAGACGCGGATGCACTGGGTGTACGCGTCGCCGAAGACCTGCTGAACCAGGGCGCCGAAGACATTCTCAAGGCGGTATATGGCGAGGCCGGTCACCCGTGAACGGCTGGCGCCTGCTGCTGACCCGGCCGGCCGACGACTGCGCGGCACTGGCCGCGACCCTGGCCCAGGCCGGGGTGTTCGGCAGCAGCCTGCCGCTGCTCGAGATCGAAGCGCTGCCGGTGACCGATGCGCAGCGCAGCACCGTGCTCGGCCTGGCCGACTATGCTGCGGTCATCGTGGTCAGCAAGCCGGCAGCCCGGCTCGGCCTGGCCCTGCTCGACCAGTACTGGCCCCGCACGCCGGCCCTGCCGTGGTTCACGGTGGGGGCGGCTACCGCCGCGATCCTGCAGGCCCATGGCTGCGAAGTGCACTTCCCGCCACAGGGGGATGACAGCGAAGCCCTGCTGCAACTGACCCGGCTGCAGGAAGTTTTCGCACAGCCCCAGCCGCGCTTTCTGATCATGCGTGGCGAAGACGGTCGCGAGCTGTTGGCCGAGCGATTGACCGCGCAGGGTGCTAGTGTCGATTATCTGCCCCTGTACCGCCGCTGCCTGCCCGAGTACCCGGTCGGCACGCTGATGCGACGCATCGATGCGGAACGCCTGAACGGCGTGGTGGTCAGCAGTGGGCAGGGTCTTGAACACCTGCGCCAGCTGGCTGGCAGCGACTGGTCGCGACTGGCCGCGTGGCCGCTGTTCGTGCCGAGCCCGCGTGTTGCCGAGCAGGCCCGCGCCGCTGGCGCACAGAATGTAGTGGATTGCCGTGGTGCCAGTGCCACGGCTTTGCTGGCGGCGTTGCAGGAAACCCCTGCGCCCGCCTCCTAAGGCGCTAAGCTGTCTGGCGAGGTGCCCCAATGCAAAGGATGGATACGTGAGCGAAACTGCCTTGCCCAACGATGATCTGCAGCCGGCGCCAGAAGCGCCCGCGCAAACGCCCGCCGCCCCTGCCAAGCGGGCCGGCACCGGTCTGGCACTGTTCGCCCTGCTGCTGGGTGCGGCAGGTGTCGCAATCGGTGGCTGGGGTGTCTGGCAGGTGCGCCACCTGCAGGGCGCCAACCAGCTCCAGAGCGAACAATTGCAGGCCTTGAATGCCCAGGCCCAGGCCTTGCAGCAGGGCGAGCAGCGACTGTCGTCACGCCTGGCCGACCTGCCACCGGCCGCCGAGCTCGAAGAGCGCCGGCGCCTGGTGGCGCAATTGCAGGGCGACCAGCAACGTCTGAGCCAGCGCCTGGAGACCGTGCTCGGTGCCAGCCGCAAGGACTGGCGCCTGGCCGAGGCCGAGCACCTGCTGCGCCTGGCCAGCCTGCGCCTGTCGGCATTGCAGGACATCACCAGCGCTCGGGCGCTGGTCGAAGGCGCCGACCAGATCCTGCGCGAGCAGAGCGACCCGGCCTCGTTCGCTGCCCGCGAACAGCTGGCACGCAGCCTGGCCACCCTGAACAGCGTCAAGCAACCGGACCGCACCGGGCTGTTCCTCAAGCTGGCCGCGCTGCGCGAGCAGGTAGTGCAGCTCACCGCCATGGCCCCCGAATTCGAAGAAGGCGGCGAACCGCTGTTCGGCCTGGCTGCCGACGGCGACGGTGCCAGCCGCTGGTCACAGTGGTGGGCGCAGCTGTCGCGCTACTTCCGTATCGATTTCAATGCCGACAAGAACGTCAAGCCGTTGCTGGCCGGCCAGGCCCTGAACCAGGTGCGCCTGGCCCTGAGCCTGACCCTGGAGCAGGCGCAGTGGGCCGCGCTCAACGGCGAGCCGAAGGTCTATGCCCAGGCGCTGGATGAAGCGCGCAGCGTGCTGCTGGCCAACTTCAACCACGACAACGAGCAGAGCCAGTCGATGCTCGAACAGCTCAACGCGGTGGCGAACGAGCCGGTGTCGGTAGTGACGCCGGACCTGGCCGACAGCCTCGGTGCGGTCCAGGCCTACCTCGAGCGTCGCCACCTGCCCGCCGAAGAATCGATCACGCGCCAGCCGGCGGCACAAGGTCATGAGGAGGGCACCCCATGAAACGTGCCTACCTGTGGGTGGTGGTGGCGATCGTCGCCGCGACCCTGCTGGGTATCGCCGTGGCCCGGCATAGCGGATACGTGCTGATCGCCTACGACAGCTTCCGCTACGAGTCGAGCCTGTGGGCGACCCTGGCCCTGCTGCTGGCCGTGGTGCTCGTGGTGCTGATGGTGCGCTTCGTGCTGGGCCTGGTGTTCACCTCGGGCGGGGTGGTCAACCCATGGTCGCGGCGCAACCGCAGCCGGCGTACACGCCTGGCCATCGAGCAGGGGCAACTGGACCTGGCCGAGGGCCGCTGGGCCAGTGCCCAGCGCCATCTGCATCGCGCTGCCGAGGCCGAACGCCAGCCGCTGCTCTATTACCTCGGGGCGGCCCGCGCTGCCAACGAGCTGGGGCGCACCGAGGACAGCGACAACCTGCTGGAACGTGCCCTGGAGCGCCAGCCGCAAGCCGAGCTGGCCATCGCCCTGACCCACGCGCAGTTGCAGGTCGACCGCGGCGACACCGAGGCAGCGTTGGTGACCCTGCAGGCGATGCACGAGCGCCACCCGCACAACGTGCAGGTGCTGCGCCAGTTGCAGCGTCTGTACCAGCAGCGTGGCGACTGGAGCGCGGTGATCCGCCTGCTGCCGGAGCTGCGCAAGGACAAGGTGTTGTCTGCCGCGGAACTGGCCGAGCTGGAGCGGCGGGCCTGGGGCGAAAACCTGAGCCTGGCCGCACGCCGCGAGCAGGACGACCAGACCGCACAGCAGTCCCTTGAACGTGCCTGGCAGCAACTGACCTCGGCACAACGCCAGGAGCCGCAACTGGTGCTGGCGTATGCCGAGCAACTGCGCCAGCTGGGCGCCGAAAGCGACGCCGAGAAGGTCCTGCGTACGGCCCTGCAGCGCGAATACGAAAGCCACCTGGCCCGGCTGTACGGGCTGGTGCGAGGCGGCGACCCGGCGCGTCAGTTGCAGACGGCCGAGGGCTGGCTCAAGCAGCACCCGGACGATCCCAGCCTGTTGCTGACCCTGGGTCGTCTGAGCCTGCAGAATCGTCTGTGGGGCAAGGCGCGCGACTACTTCGAAGACAGCCTGCGCCGGCAGCGCAACCCTGAGGCCTGCGCCGAGCTGGCCCGTCTGCTGGCCGGCCTGGGCGACACCGAGCGCAGCAACCAGCTGTTTCAGGAGGGCCTGGGCCTGTTGGATGAGCGCCTGCTGGCCTTGCCTCTGCCTGAAGCCGTCCGGGCCTGACGTCGTACGGGTTTAGCCCCAGGTTAAACCCGTACTGTTTGGCTGGTTGCGGGGGTGGGTAACTTTTCGCTGAGTTACAGAGGAAATATCCACCTCAACTCTTCGACACTTCCCTTATGTTTCAGCGATTTATCGCGCCTGTCGTGCCTTGAAACAAGGCTCGATTTTCCTCTACCGTTGTTACATGTCTTTCCCGCACCTGGACTTGCCATGCCATTGGCCTGTTTGCGCTCATTGTTCTCCCTGGCTTTCGTCGCGTCGTTACTGATTCTCGCCGGTGCGTTTTACCTCGAATTCACCAAAGGGCTGGTGCCTTGCCCGCTGTGCCAGAGCCAGCGTGTATTGCTGGTTGTGTTTGCCGGTGTCTGCCTGGCCGCGCGCCTGCATGCACCGGGTCAGCCGGGTGCACGTCGCTATGCGGCTGCGGCGTTGGGCCTGGCGCTGGGGGGCGGCTTGCTGGCGGTGCGCCAGATCTGGTTGCAGGGCAGCGGGGTGGCGGCGGGTGAGGCCTGCTCGATGCCCCTCGGTGCGCTCATCGAGCAAGGCAGCCTTGCCGACGTGCTGCACGCCATGCTGCTCGGTTCGGCCGATTGCGCGTCGATCACCTGGAGCTTTCTGGACCTGAGCCTGCCGGAGTGGAGCCTGCTGGCCTTCCTGCTGCTGGCGGCGCTGGCGTTGGCGCGGCTGCTGTACGTGCAGCCAGCGGCCACGGGCAAGTCATTGAAACCCTGACGCTTGCCGGCGGGGGCCAGGCAATCGACCGATGGCCGCGGGTGCGGCGATTAAACACTTGTATGAAACTTGTCGCCTGCGTACCTTGAAGGCAAGGGCGCGCGGGAATAATCTCCCTTGCACGCATACCCAAAACACTGCTGCTCGATGCCGTTCTGCTGCTTTCTCCCTTTGTTGTGCATACCTCGCACGACGGGGCGCAGCGGCATGACCCAGAAGGGAAGACACCGCCATGTTAGATAGTTGTCAGAATGCTCAGGAACGCTGGGGTGGGGTTCACAAGCTGATTGACCGCTGGCTGGACGAGCGGGCCGAACTGGTCACGGCCTTTCGCGCATTGCGCGATGCCAAACCGGCTTTTGCGGACAAGGACAAGAACCTCGGCTTCTGCGCGATACTGGTCGATTACGTCTCCGCCTGGCACTTCGAGGTCAGTGAGCAGTTGGTGGCTGAAGCCAAGGCGTTCGGAGATGACAAGGGCCTGGAACTGGCGAAGCAGATCAGCCCTCGTATCAGTGCCATTACCGATATCGCGTCGGCTTTCAACGATCACTGCGACAAGGGCAACTGTACCGACCAGGAGCGCTTCGCCAAGAAGCTCAGCGAGCTGGGCAGCCTGCTCCACGAGCGCTTCGAGCTTGAGGATTGCCTGATCGAAGTGCTGCACAACGCGCACAAGGAAGAAGAGGCCGTCCAGGCCTGATCCCTGTCTCCTCCGTTGCCGACATTCAGTCGGCAACCCCCAGTAGTTCGATCTCGAAGATCAGTGGCGTGAACGGCGGAATCAGATCGCCTGCGCCATCGGCTCCGTAGGACTTGGCCGACGGAATCACCACACGCCATTTCGCCCCGACAGCCATCTGTGGCAACGCCACCTGCCAGCCCTCGATCACACTCTTGAGGCTGAACCACTGCGGTTGTTCGCTCTGGTCGAACACGCTGCCATCGGGCAGCTTGCCGACGTAGCGTACCTGCACCCGGCCATCGGCCCTGGGTGAGGCACCATTGCCCTTGACCAGTTCGGTCACCAGTACGCCTTCGGGTAGTTCTCGTACTCCGGCACGGGCGCGTTCGGTGGCCATGAAACGGGTTTCCACCGCCATCAGCATTTCCACCTGCGACTGCTCGGCGGCCTCGCTGGCCTGGGCCTCGTGCTGGCTGAGAATCGCTTCGCGCCGTGCCTGGCTGATTGCCAGGGGCTTGTTCGCGTAGGCCTGTTGCAACCCCTGGATCAAGGCATCGAGCTGCAGCTCGGGCATCTCGTTGCGCAACCGTTCACCCAGGCTGGCGCCGACGCTATAGGACAGGTCGTGAGCACTTGCCGGTGGCTCGGTGGTGTCTGCGAATGCGCAGGGCAGGGCGAGCAGCAAGAGCAGTAACAGGTAGCGTGGCACAGGCTCACTCCAGGTGGTTTGAGTGCATGGTGAGGGCCGGATGAATCTTTGCATAGAGCAAATTCCGACAGCCTTTTTAACAGCATCTACACTTGTGCGCAGCTGCAGCCATAACAACTTTGCCCAGGCATGCAACGCGGCGTCCTACTTACTGTCAACATGCCCTAGCGGCGGTAGCAGCAGAAGGTCTAGTATGAGCCGCATTCTCGTCAGCCAGGAGGTAAGCCATGTCGGCCAGTAAGAAGCCAGTCAGTACGCCATTACACCTGCTACATCAACTCTCGGGCAGTTTGCTCGAGCATCTGGAAAGTGCCTGCTCGCAAGCACTGGCTGATGCTGAAAAACTGTTGGCCAAGTTGGAAAAACAACGGGGCAAGGCGCAGGAAAAACTTCACAAGTCGCGTCTCAAACTTCAGGACGCTGCGGTCGCCGGCAAGAACAAGGCGCAGAACAAGGCCAAGGGCGCCGTAGGCGAACTGGAAACCCTGCTCGATTCGCTCAAGGATCGCCAGTCGCAAACCCGCCTGTACATCGTGCAGCTCAAGCGTGATGCGCAGGAAAGCCTGAAGCTCGCCCAAGGCGTCGGCAAGGTGCAGGAAGCAGCGTCCAAGGCCCTGACCTCGCGTTCGGCCAAGGCTGCTCCGGTAGCGGCCAAGTCGGCCACCAAGGCCCCGGCCCGCAAGGCTGCAGCCAAGCCAGCCGCTACCAAAGCCGCCGCCAAGCCAGCGGCCAAAACTGCCGCGGCCAAGCCAGCCGCTGCCAAGGCTCCGGCCAAGCCAGCTGCCAAACCTGCAGCCGCCAAGGCTCCGGCAAGGTCTGCTGCCAAACCCGCAGCCGCCAAGGCCCCCGCCAAGCCAGCTGCCAAACCTGCCGCTGCCAAGGCGCCCGCCAAGCCAGCTGCCAAACCTGCTGCGGCCAAGGCTCCGGCCAAGCCAGCTGCCAAACCTGCTGCGGCCAAGGCGCCTGCCAAACCTGCAGCCGCCAAGCCAGCTGCCAAACCCGCCGCTGCCAAGGCTCCGGCCAAGCCAGCTGCCAAGCCTGCTGCTGCCAAGGCCCCCGCCAAGCCCGCCGCTACCCGCGCACCCGCCAAGCCGGCCGCCAAACCCGCTGCTGCCAAACCGGCGACTTCGGCACCTGCTGCGGCCACCACGGCCGCACCGGCTGCTTCGCCTGCCGCTGCACCCGTGACGACCCCAGTGACTCAGTCGCCCTCGACTGCTTCCTGATCCGCCACCGCCACGACGCGCAGCACCTGCAGCGCGTCGTGGTGCCGGGTGCCCTGGGGGGCCAGCACGGCCAGCCAGTCACCTGCCACACCCTGATTCATCCAGCCTTCGCTAGCCTGTTGCAGGCGCGCCAGCAATGTTCGCTCCGCCTCCAGTTCCAGTGCCTTGACCTGCTCGCGCAAGTGCGTCAGCTGCGGGTCGTGCTGCGCGTCTGCACGCCATTGCCGGCGCAGTTGACGCAGCGGTGTCACCACATGCTGCTGCCAGGCAGCGGCCAGCTGTTGCAGGTGCTGTACGCGCTCGGGGGTCACCCCGGCCCTGCCGGCTTCAAGCCACGCCCCGCACAGCAGAAGGCACACATCGGCCCCTTCGTCCTGCAAGGCCAGGCAGGCAGCCTCCACGCCCGGCCGGGCGTACAGGTGCAGAGCGAAATTCCACAGGTCGGTGTGCATGGTCCTACTCGCGCCAGTTGCCATCGAAGCTGGTAGACTCCGCGGCCATTATGATCAGACTTTCGAACCTCACTTTACAGCGTGGTCCCCAGCGCCTGCTAGAAGGCGCCGAGTTGACCCTGCACGCCGGCCAGAAAGCCGGCCTGATCGGTGCCAACGGCGCCGGCAAATCCAGCCTGTTCGCCTTGCTGCGCGGTGAACTCACGCCCGATTCGGGCGAATGCCAGCTGCCCGGCGACTGGCGCATCGCGCACATGCGCCAGGAGGTCGATACCCTCGATCGCCTGGCGGTGGACTACGTGCTCGATGGCGACGTGCGCCTGCGCGAGGTACAGGCTGCGCTCGCAGCCGCCGAGGCCGCGCACGACAACAATGCATTGGCCCGCCTGCATGTGGAGCTCGACAGCGCCGACGGTTATACCGCCGATGCCCGCGCCCGCAAGCTACTGGCCGGCCTGGGCTTCAGCAACGAACAGATGGACCGGCGCGTCGGCGACTTCTCCGGCGGCTGGCGCATGCGCCTGAACCTGGCCCAGGCACTGATGTGCCCCAGCGACCTGCTGCTGCTCGACGAGCCCACCAACCACCTGGACCTGGATGCGATCCTGTGGCTTGAAGACTGGCTCAAGAGCTACCCCGGCACGCTGCTGCTGATTTCCCACGACCGCGATTTCCTGGATGCCGTGGTCGACCACGTGGCACACGTGGAACAGTGCAAGCTGACCCTCTACCGCGGCGGCTACAGCGCCTTCGAGCGCGCCCGTGCCGAACGCCTGGCGCAACAGCAGCAGGCGTACGAGAAGCAGCAGGCGCAACGCGCCCACATGGAAAAGTACATCGCCCGGTTCAAGGCCCAGGCCACCAAGGCGCGCCAGGCACAAAGCCGCATCAAGGCACTGGAGCGCATGGAGGAGCTTTCGGCGGCGCATGTCGACTCGCCGTTCGACTTCACCTTCCGCGAGTCCGAGAAGATCTCCAGCCCGCTGCTCGACCTTGCCGAAGCCCGCCTGGGCTATGGCGACAAGACCGTGCTGGAGAAGGTCAAGCTGCAGCTCACCCCGGGTGCGCGCATCGGCCTGCTGGGCCCCAACGGCGCCGGTAAGTCGACCCTGATCAAGAACCTGGCCGGCGAGCTGGAGCCGCTGGCCGGACGCCTGGTGCGCGGCGAGAACCTGGTGGTGGGCTACTTTGCCCAGCACCAGCTCGATTCGCTGGACAGCAAGGCCAGCCCCCTGCTGCACCTGCAGCGCCTGGCCCCCACCGAGCGCGAGCAGACCCTGCGCGACTTCCTCGGCGGTTTCGATTTTCGCGGTGCGCGCATCGACGAACCGGTGCTGAACTTCTCCGGCGGCGAAAAGGCCCGCCTGGCCCTGGCGCTGATTGCCTGGGAGCGGCCCAACCTGCTGTTGCTCGACGAACCGACCAACCACCTGGACCTGGAGATGCGCCTGGCACTGACCATGGCCCTGCAGGAGTTCAGTGGCGCGGTACTGGTGGTGTCCCACGACCGTCACCTGCTCAAGAGCACCACCGACGACTTCCTGCTGGTGGCAGACGGCAAGGTCGAGACCTTCGATGGCGACCTCGACGACTACACCCGCTGGCTGGTCGAGTATCGTCAGCGCAATGCCCCGGTCAGCACCACACCGGTCAACCCCGACAAGACCGACAAGAAGGCCCAGCGCCAGGCTGCGGCGGCGTTGCGCCAGCAACTGGCCCCGCACAAGCGCCAGGCCGACAAGCTCGAAGCCGAGCTGGCCAAGTTGCATGAAGAGCTGGCCGGGGTCGATGCCAGCCTGAGCGACAGCGCGCTGTATGAAGCGGCGCGCAAGGACGAGCTGCGCGAGCTGCTGGCCCGCCAGGCCAAGCTGAAGGTGCGCGAAGGCGAGCTGGAAGAAGCCTGGATGCAAGCGCTCGAAGTGCTTGAAAGCATGCAGGCCGAGCTGGAGGCGTTGTCCTGATGGAGTCGATGCAGGGATTGCTGCCGGTCGAGTGGATCGGCCCCTTCTGGATGGGCCTGCAGATACTGCTGATCCTGGTCGCGGCGTACCTGCTGCAACGCCTGGTGGCGCGCTGCCTGACTCGCCTGAGCGAGCGTTACCCGTTGCCGCCGGAGCTGATGGTGCCGCTGCGCGGCGGCTTGCGCTGGCTGATCATGGGCAGCGCGCTGATCTTCGTGCTGGAGCGCCTGGGTGTTTCGGCCACGGTGCTGTGGACGGCCCTGTCGGGCTTTGTCGCGGTGGCGGCGGTGGCCTTCTTCGCGATGTGGAGCGTACTGTCCAACCTGCTCTGCGCGGTGCTGATCTTCACCGTGGGGCCGTTTCGCATCGGCGACGTGGTCGAGCTGGTCGAGACCCTCGACAAGCCGGGGGTCAAGGGCCGCGTGACCGCGATCAACCTGCTGTTCACCACCCTGGTCGAACTGCCCGAGGCGGGCGGCGCACTGGTGCAGGTGCCCAACAGCCAGTTCTTCCAGAAGAGCGTGCGCCGCTGGCGCGGTTCGGACGGCCTGGCCGTGGTAAGCGAAAGCCCGAAACCCGGGGCCTGAACACCGGCTGCAAAAAAATGTGGTGATTTTTTCAGCGGCGCATTAGCGTGGAACCCTTGAACAAGGGTCCGGGCCGAGGTGTGTGATGTCGCTGGAAACGTGGTTGGCTTTTTTTGCTGCCTGTTGGGTAATCAGTCTTTCGCCGGGGGCGGGGGCCATTGCGTCCATGTCCTGCGGTCTGCAGTACGGCTTCTGGCGCGGCTACTGGAACGCGCTGGGCCTGCAGTTGGGGCTGGTGATGCAGATCGCGATCATTGCCGCCGGCGTGGGCGCGGTACTCGCTGCCTCGGCTACTGCGTTCCAGGTCATCAAATGGTTTGGCGTTGCCTACCTGATCTACCTGGCCGTGAAACAGTGGCGAGCGCTGCCGGCAGACCTGGCCGACGACTCGACGGTACGCCCCATCGGCAAGCCGCTGAGCCTGGTGTTCCGTGGTTTTCTGGTCAACGTCAGCAACCCCAAGGCGCTGATCTTCATGCTTGCGGTGCTGCCGCAGTTCATCAATCCGCATGCCGAGCTGCTGCCGCAGTACCTGACGATCGCCGGCACCATGGTGGCGGTGGACCTGCTGGTGATGGCGGGTTATACCGGGTTGGCGGCGCGGGTGCTGCGCCTGTTGCGCACACCCCGGCAGCAGCGGCGCATGAACCGCACGTTTGCCGGGTTGTTCCTGGGTGCGGCGACATTGCTGGCGACCATTCGCCGGGCGCCGGTCTAAGACCGGAAGGCTGCGCCTTCCATCGCGGGTCACCACTGTTCTTGTGGGAGCCGGCGTTGCCGACGAAGAGGCCAGCACAGACACCCAATAAAAAAGGCGACCCGAAGGTCGCCTTTTGCATGCTCAGCGCAAGATCTGCGCCGGCTCATCCGGCGGCAGGTTGTTGCGCATCGGCGCACGTTCCTGATCCGGCATCACACCCACCAGCTGCTCCTTGAGCTGTCTGGCCACATCCATGCCCAGTTCCTTGGACACTTCACGCACCACCCGCGGACGGTTCAGGCTGACCCGCACGTCCTGGCTGTTCACCAGCTTGGTGTCCTGGCCTTCACCCATGGCGGTGAACGCCGAGGTGATCTCATAGGTACGGGTGTTGATCAGGCTGAAATCGGCCACCAGGGTCAGGCCCAGGATCGCCGAGTAGCTGTTGGTGTTGTCGATCGAGGTGATATCGCGCTGGAAGTCGATATCCGACAGGGTGCCGAACAGTACGTAGTCGGCGCCCTTGTAGTTGCCCGCCTTGATCCGCGCGATCACGTCATACACGTCCTGCTTGGCCTTGGCCGTGTACGGCGTGCCCTGCACCAACTGGAACATGCCGGACTTGAGGATCTCGCCCTTGATGTCACCGCTGAACTTGCGCAGCTCGGTCTGCTCGATGTAGCTCTGGCTGCTTTCGAACTCGCTGTAGCTGGACGACGCGTTGGCGTGGTACATGCTCGCATTCGAGTTGCTGCTCGCCGAGACCATGTGGATGTACTGCTCCACGCGCTCCTGATAAGCCAGGTCGGTGACCGCTACCTTGGGGGCCGCTTGCACGCCGAACGCGCAAGCCAGGCCGATGATGCCCATCCATGCACGCATTGCTTAGCGCTCCGTGGTCTTGCGGATTTCTTTTTCGTCCATCCACTCGGCCAGGCCGCTTTCCACGTCGATCAGCTGCAGGCTGAACTTGTAGAACACGTCCTTGTAGTCGCTGCTGCGCTTGACGATCGAGCTGATCGACCCTTCCAGGCGGTATTTGGCAGCGATCATGTTGCCGGTCTTGGCCACGGTGTTCTTCTTGTACAGGCCGCTCTGGTTCTGCAGCTTGAGCTGGTCGACCTGGCTCTGCATCTGGTTGTTGTCGCTGGCGAAGCGGGCGGTGCCGGTCTTCATCAGCTGGGTCTTGATCGAGGTGGTGATCTCGCGGGTATCGATGTACTCGCTGGTCTTGTTCTTCACGTCGTAGACCTGAACCACCGGACGGCCCTGCAGGATGCCGGACTGGGCCAGCGAGCGGGTCATGCTTTCGGCGATCATCTGCAGGTCGGTGGAACCGAACTCGTTGGTGACCAGTTCAACGGCCTTGCTGTCGCCGTAGCCAATGTTCTTGCCGCCCAGTACAGGGGAGTTGTTGGCGCAGCCGCTGGCCAGCGCGACCACTACGGCCAGCAGGGAAAAACGAGCGAACATCATGTTGAGCATCTCCTGAAAATTGAAAATTACTGGGCCTGGACTTCAATGCGGAAGTCAGTGGCCTGGGGGACCGGGGCAATCGCTGGCAGTACGGTGGACTGCGAGCCGTACAGGCTCAGGGTCTTCCAGCTTTCTTCGCTGGCGACCGGGAAGCCGTCGTTGCCCAGCCAGGCAAAGCGATAGAACATCGTCTTGTTGCTGCGGCTGGTGTTGGTCAGCGAGACCTTGACGGTCATGAAGCCGTTTTCGCGGGCAACCCGCATCGGGCCGATATCGATGTTGCTCAGTTTGCCCATCACGACCACCTTGCTGGCGGCGCTGCCCGGTGCGGGCGGTGGTGGGGTGGCGCAGCCGGCCAGCAGGGTGGCGGTGGCGAGCGCGGCGAGAAGCTTGAGGCGCATGGCGATTCCTTGGCTTACTTGAGGCTGGCGACGGCGGCGGCCGGCGCAGGCTGGGTGACTTGCAGGGCCGGGCCACCGGCGTAGACGCGGTTGCCCACGACGCGCAGGGCCACGACCTGATAGGGGCGATCGATCTTCACGGCGATCTTGCTGCCGCCCAGGTTCGACGGCAGGCTCAGTTGGTGCTCGCCCTGGGCCAGGCGCACGCGGGCAACCAGGGTGTCGTCCGGCAGGGTGCGCCAGGTGCGGGTATCGGCGCCTTCGGTGACGGCCGAGGCGATGCCCACGGCCAGACCAGCCAGCGGGTTGACGTCGTTGAGCTGCTTTTGCGCCACGCCACGGGTGATGGCGCGCACGCTGGTGCGCAGGATGATGCCTGGCATGTCGTCACGCAGCGCGCGGCGCGACATGGCGGTGGTGCTGTTGAGCGCGGTCAGCGAGAGCGTCTTGTCGTTCAGGTAGATCTCGCTGAAGTGCGCGGTGGAGGTGTCTTCCTTGATGATCGGGAACGACAGCGGGGTGATCACCAGATTGCCGCTGATTGGCAGGGGCAGGGGGATGCGCACCGAGTCGCGGGCCGGCGCCAGGCCGCTCTGCACCACGATCAGCACGTCGCTGTCGGCGCCCTTGGCGGCAGGCTTGTCGAGGTCGAGCAGCGCACGCTCGAGCAGCGCGGTGTTCGGGCGCAGTTCGGCCGCCTTGCGGTAGCCCGGTGCAGCCAGGCCTTTTTCGCCCAGTGCTTCGTATACGTAGCCGGACAGGTAGTGGCTGAACGCACTCTGGTAGCTGTTCTTCAGACCGACCACTTCAGGCGCGTCCAGGGCGGCCACCGGGTAGCCCTGCAGGTCCTTGTACTCGGTCTTGACGCCTTCCTTCTCGGCCTCTTCTTCGCGCTTGAGGTATTCCTTGTCGCGCAGCTCGGCGATCACGGCCTCACGTTCGTGGGTTTTCTTGATTTCGGTGCGGGCACCGTCGAAATCATTCTGCGCCAGCAGGTTCAGGGCCATCTGGGTGGTCAGCATGACTTTTTCGTAGTCGTAGCCTTCGTAGCGGCGCACCTTGTCGTTGACCAGGTAGCTGCCGAACTGGCTCAGGTACTTGGCGGTGTCCAGCTTCACCGACTCTTCCCACTTGAACACCACGCTATCGGCTTCGCGCCAGGCATCCTGGCTGCCGCTCAGGTCGCCCTTGGAGCGCAGCAGTTCGCCTTTCTCGAAGTAGTAGAGAAGGTCCTTGTCCTCACCCTTGTTGTTCTTTTCCAGCAGGGCCAGGGCCGCGTCGACGTTGCCGCTGGCCAGCTGCTGGTTGGTTTCCTGGAGTTCGCTGTCGTAGCTGCGAAACGCTGCGCAGCCCGTCAGTTGGACGATCGCGCACAGCGTGGCGACGGTGAGGACACGGGAGGCCATCTTGAATCTCTTCCCTGAAAAAGTGACGTTAGGCGCCGGCGAGTGGCGGTGATCCCTTTGGACGCTAGTTCCAAATCCTCTTAGCAGAGGAGCCTGTATTTCCATTCGCTATAACGAAAGGCGCGGCATTATAGACGCAATGACTGGCTAATTAATGGCCTTGTGCTTCATTTTTTCTTGGATGTGCCAGTAGTCACATTTCCCGTGTGGTGTAGGAATAAGTCGATTCCCGGGGTAGGAGATAAACTTGTTTCAAAATTTTTCATGAAACTTCCGGGTGATGCTTGAGCCGGCGCAAGTGGAAGTGAACAATGCAATCCTCCTCATTCCTGTTCGAGATTGGCTCCCATGATGCCCCGCCCCCGTGTGTTCGCCTGGCTGCTAGGGCCGCTGCTGGCTCTGGGCAGTGCCTTGGGCAGTGCCGCGCCGCAAGCGCCGCTGATTACCCCGGACCCGGCCCGCGGTGCACCGCTGTACGCCCAGCACTGTTCGGTGTGCCACGGTGACGGCGGCGCCGGCGATGGGCCGGCGGGGTTGGGGCTGGAACCACCGCCGGGCGATCTGCGCCAGGCGGCGCGGCTCGACACCCTGAGCCTGGCCGAGCTGTACCGGGTGATGGAGCAGGGCATCGAGGGCAGCGACATGCCGGCGTTCGCCGACCAGCTCGACGAGCGCCAGCGCTGGGATGTGGCCAGCTACATTGCCGGCTTCAGCGCCGAGCCTGGTGCTGTGCAGGCCGACCGGCGCTTCAGCCTGGCCGAGCTGGCGCAGCTCACCCCGGCGCAGGTGCGTGACACCCAGGGTGGCGAGGCGGCGGCCGCCTTTCGCGCCCAGCGCGCCAAGCCGCCAGCTGCGCAACGCGGCCCTGGCCAACTGATCGACTACACCGCCACCACCCTCGAACAGAGCCTGGCCGCCTATCGTGCCGGCGACCACGAGCAGGCCTACGACCTGTCGGTGGCGGCGTACCTGGAGGGCTTCGAGCTGGTGGAAAGCGCTTTGGACAACGTCGATGCCAACCTGCGCAAGAACACCGAAAAGGCCCTGATGGCCTACCGCCAGGGGTTGCAGGACGGCTTGCCGGTGGAGCAGGTGACGCAACGCCTGGCGGCGGCCAAGGCCAAGCTCGAAGCATCGGCCAAGCTGCTGGGTGGCGATGGCCTGAGTTGGTCGCTGAGCTTCATCTCCGGCCTGCTGATTCTGCTGCGCGAGGGGCTGGAGGCAATCCTGGTGCTGGCGGCGATTCTGGCCTTCCTGCGCAATACCGGGCAGCAGTCGGCGGTGCGCAGCGTCAACGTGGGGTGGGCGCTGGCGTTGGTGGCGGGCTTTGCCACCTGGGCACTGGCTGCCTACGTGATCGACGTGGGGGGCGCACAGCGTGAACTGCTGGAGGGCTGCACCGCCCTGTTCGCCTGCGTGATGGTGCTGTGGCTGGGGGTGTGGATGCACGACCGGCGCCATGCGGCGGCCTGGCAGGACTACATCAAAAGCAGCCTGGTGGGGGGCGGCGGCCGCTTCGGCTTTGCCGTGCTGGCGTTCTTTTCGGTTTACCGCGAACTGTTCGAGGTGATCCTTTTCTACGAAACCCTGTGGCTGCAGGCCGGGCCTGCGGCGCACGATGCGGTGCTGGCCGGCGGGGCGACGGCGCTGGTGCTGCTGGTGGGGCTGGCGTGGGTGATTCTGCGCGGGTCGGCGAAATTGCCGCTGTCGTTGTTCTTCAGCATCAACGCGGCGCTGCTGTGCGCGTTGTCGGTGGTGTTCGCCGGGCATGGGGTGAAGGCGTTGCAGGAGGCGGGGGTGTTCGGTACGCGGCCAGTGCCGTTCTTCGACTTCGACTGGCTGGGGATTCATGCCGATGCGTATTCGCTGGCTGCGCAGGCGTTGGCGCTGGTGGCCATTGCAGTGTTGTACGGGCGCAGCTGGCTGGCAGGGCGGCGGGTTTCGGTGCACTGATCGAGGGCCCCTGCGCTGGCTTGTCGGCGAATGCTGCAACGCCGCGCCAATGCAGGGATACTGTGCCCCTTGTTCTCTTTGCGGTGGATAACCCAACCATGCGTGTCTGGATCGACGCCGATGCCTGCCCCAAGGCGGCCAAGGACCAACTGGTCAAATTTGCCCTCAAGCGCCAGTTCGAGGTGGTGCTGGTCGCCGGTCAGGGCCAGATCAAGCCGGCCTTTGCCTGCGTCAGGCTCATCGTGGTGCCCAGTGGGCCGGATGCTGCCGACGACTACCTGGTGGAACACGCCGTGCCCGGCGAGTTGGTGATCTGCAGCGATGTGCCGCTGGCCGATCGGCTGGTCAAGAAGGGGGTGGCCGCGCTCGATCCGCGTGGCCGCGAATTCGACGAGCGCAACATGGGCGAGCGGCTGGCGGTGCGCAACCTGTTCACCGACCTGCGCGAGCAGGGCCAGGTCGGTGGTGGGCAGGCGCCCTACGGCGAGCGTGAGAAACAGGCCTTCGCCAATGCGCTGGACCGCATTCTCACGCGGTTGGCACGCGCCTACCCGCAGTGATGCCTCAGTCGGCCTCGTGGGTCAGTTCCAGCACCCGGTCGACCAGCTTGTAGATCCCGCCCGCCGCCTCGCCGATGCTCTGCGCCAGCATGTAGGCGGGGGTGCTGACCAGCTTGCGCTGAGTGTCTTCGACGATGTCGTGCACATCGCATTCTTCATGGGTGCCGCCCATCTTGACCACGGCCGCGCTGGTGTCGGCATCGTTGCCGATGGTGCAGACCACGCCTGGCCCGTAGATCTTGGCCGCCAGGGCCGGCGAAATGCAGATCAGGCCCACCGGCTTGCCCGCTTCGGCGAAGGCTTCGGCCAGTGCGAGCACATCGGGGTTGACCGAGCATTTGTCGCCTTCCACGGCGAAGTTGGAGAGGTTTTTCGCAGCGCCGAAGCCACCGGGCACGATCAGTGCGTCGAAGTCGTCCGCATTCGCTTCACGCAGGTCCTTGACCTCGCCGCGGGCAATGCGCGCCGACTCCACCAGCACGTTGCGCGTTTCGGGCATCTCTTCGCCGGTAAGGTGGTTGATCACATGCATCTGCGCGATGTTCGGTGCAAAGCACTGCACCTGGGCGCCACGCTGGTCAAGGCGCAGCAGGGTGATGACGCTCTCGTGAATTTCGGCACCGTCGTACACACCGCAACCGGAAAGGATCACCGCAACTTTTTTCTTGGTCATGCTCACTACTCCCGTTCAAGGCGCTAAATGTCCCCTGATTTGGCCATTCTCGCCAGGCTCTCTACATAGATCGCAATGCAGGGGGAGTGTTCAGTCGTGAGAGCGAGCAGCCAGGCCTATGGCCGGTCGCCACCTTCGCCAGTGTGCTGCTCCCGGGCCTGGGCCCGCGCCTGTTCGGCCTGGGCCTCGGCGGCTTCCTGGCGGGCAATGCGCGCGGCCTTGAAGCGCCGGCGCAGCCACAGCAGGGCGCCCAGTACCACCAGGGCACCGAGTACCCACAGCTCGTACTTCTTCACGTTGCCCAGCAGCCCTTCGAGGATGGCGCCGAAGTGGTAGGCGGCCGCGCCCAGGGCCAGTGCCCATACTGCGGCACCGATGCCGTTGAGCAGCAGGTAGCGGCGCGGCGGGTAGCCGGACAGGCCGATGGCCACGGGCATCACCGTGCGCAGGCCGTAGACGAAACGGAAACTCAGCACCCAGATGTCGGGGTGGCGGCGGATGTGCTCCAGCGCACGGTCCCCCATCATCTGCCAGCGCGGCTTGCGCGCCAGCAGCTTGCGCCCGTGACGACGCCCCATGAAGTACCACAGCTGGTCGCCGGCATAGCTGCCGAAGAAGGCAACCAGCACCACCATGTTGATATCCATGTAGCCACGGAACGCAAGAAATCCGGCGAGAACCAGTATGGTCTCACCTTCAAAAAAGGTGCCTAGAAAAAGGGCAAAATAGCCGAAATCCTGCAGGAATTGTTCAAGCATTTTCTGGGTGCTGGCGAAATGAACGCGCAGCCTACCCCCTGGGAGGCTTTAGGGAAAGTGTCCAAATGTGTCTCGACGTGAACATTTCCTACAAGGAGAATGAATGCGTCCATAAGTCGCAGGGTTGCCTCAGGTCGTCATACGGGCGTCATAATGGCTGCTTATAACTGTCGCGCTCGCCCGCCTGCGCGGGCTCAGGAGTCTGCCGTGAGCTTTACCCCCGCTAACCGTTTGTTTCCTGCCACTCGCCTGCGTCGCAACCGCCGTGACGACTTTTCCCGTCGCCTGGTGCGCGAAACCACACTGACTGTTGACGACCTGATCCTGCCGGTGTTCGTGCTGGACGGCGAAAACCGTCGCGAGGAAGTCGCCTCGATGCCCGGCGTGGAGCGCCTGAGCATCGACCTGCTGCTGCAGGCCGCCGAGGAGTGGGTGAAGCTGGGTATTCCGGCCCTGGCCCTGTTCCCGGTGACCCCGCTGGACAGGAAGTCGCTGGATGGCGCCGAAGCCTACAACCCGGACGGTATTGCCCAGCGCGCCACCCGCGCCCTGCGCGACCGCTTCCCGGAGCTGGGGGTGATCACCGACGTGGCACTGGACCCGTTCACCACCCACGGCCAGGACGGTATCCTCGACGAGGAAGGCTACGTCCAGAACGACATCACCGTCGACGCCCTGGTGCGCCAGGCGCTGTCGCATGCCGAGGCCGGCGCCCAGGTGGTGGCCCCGTCGGACATGATGGACGGGCGGATCCAGGCGATCCGTGAAGCCCTGGAGCTGGCCGGTCATGTCAACGTGCGCATCATGGCCTACTCGGCCAAGTATGCCAGCGCCTACTACGGCCCGTTCCGCGACGCGGTCGGCTCGGCGCTGAACCTGGGCAAGGCCAACAAGGCCTCGTACCAGATGGACCCGGCCAACACCAACGAGGCCCTGCATGAAGTGGCCGCCGACCTGTCCGAAGGCGCCGACATGGTAATGGTCAAGCCAGGCATGCCGTATCTGGATATCCTTGCGCGGGTCAAGGACGAGTTCAAGGTGCCGACCTTCGTCTACCAGGTCAGTGGCGAGTACGCGATGCACATGGCCGCGATCCAGAACGGCTGGCTCTCGGAAGGGGTTATCCTCGAATCCCTCACCGCTTTCAAACGGGCGGGCGCCGACGGCATCCTGACCTATTTCGCTGTTCGCGCCGCACAATTGATGAGAGGGCAGTAACGCCCTTCAGGAACGCTAGATGAATAACGAAGCACTTACCGAAGTCGAAGTGAAGGATGCCCAGCCGGTGCCCGAGCAACTGGTCGAAACCCCGCCGGACCTCGAGCCCGCGCCGGTGGTCGAAGCCGAGGCGCCCGTGGTGGCTCCGGCCCCGGCGGTGCCGGCGATTGCCGTGCCGGGCCTGGACGACAGCAGCCTGTACATCCATCGCGAATTGTCCCAGCTGCAGTTCAACATCCGCGTGCTGGAGCAGGCGCTGGACGAGTCCTACCCGCTGCTGGAGCGACTGAAGTTCCTGCTGATCTTTTCCAGCAACCTGGATGAGTTCTTCGAAATTCGTGTGGCGGGCCTGAAGAAGCAGATCACCTTCGCTCGCGAGCAGGCCGGCGCCGACGGCCTGCAGCCGCACCAGGCGCTGGCGCGCATCAGCGAGCTGGTGCACAGCGAAGTGGACCGCCAGTACGCGATCCTCAACGACGTGCTGCTGCCGGAGCTGGAAAAGCACCAGATTCGCTTCATCCGCCGGCGTCACTGGACCACCAAGCTCAAGACCTGGGTGCGCCGCTACTTCCGCGACGAGATCGCACCGATCATTACCCCGATCGGCCTGGACCCGACCCACCCGTTCCCGCTGCTGGTGAACAAGAGCCTGAACTTCATCGTCGAGCTCGAAGGCATCGATGCGTTCGGCCGTGATTCGGGCCTGGCGATCATTCCGGCGCCGCGTCTGCTGCCGCGGGTGATCAAGGTGCCGGAAGACGTCGGTGGCCCCGGCGACAACTACGTGTTCCTGTCGTCGATGATCCATGCGCACGCCGACGACCTGTTCCAGGGCATGAAGGTCAAGGGCTGCTACCAGTTCCGTCTGACCCGCAACGCCGACCTGGCGCTGGACTCCGAGGACGTCGAAGACCTGGCCCGTGCCCTGCGTGGCGAGCTGTTCTCGCGTCGCTATGGCGATGCGGTGCGCCTGGAAGTGGCCGATACCTGTCCCAAGCACCTGTCCGATTACCTGCTCAAGCAGTTCAGCCTGAGCGAGCACGAGGTGTATCAGGTCAATGGCCCGGTCAACCTCACGCGCCTGTTCAGCATCACCAGCCTGGACAGCCACCCGGAGCTGCAGTACACGCCGTTCACTCCGGCGATTCCCAAGCTGTTGCAGAACAGCGAGAACATTTTCAGTGTCATCAGCAAGCAGGACATCCTGCTGATGCACCCCTTCGAGTCGTTCACCCCGGTGGTCGACCTGCTGCGTCAGGCGGCGAAAGACCCGCACGTGCTGGCCGTGCGCCAGACCCTGTACCGCAGCGGCGCCAACTCCGAGATCGTCGACGCGCTGGTGGACGCGGCGCGTAACGGCAAGGAAGTCACCGCGGTGATCGAATTGCGCGCGCGTTTCGACGAAGAGTCCAACCTGCAGATGGCCAGCCGCCTGCAAGCGGCGGGTGCGGTGGTGATCTATGGCGTGGTCGGGTTCAAGACCCACGCCAAGATGATGCTGATTCTGCGGCGCGAGGCCGGCGAGATCGTGCGTTATGCGCACCTGGGTACCGGCAACTACCACGCCGGCAACGCCCGCCTGTACACCGACTACAGCCTGCTGACCTCCGACGACGCCTTGTGCGAGGACGTCGGCAAGCTGTTCAGCCAGTTGATCGGCATGGGCAAGACCCTGCGCATGAAGAAGCTGCTGCACGCGCCGTTCACCCTCAAGAAGGGCATGCTCGACATGATCGCGCGCGAGACCCAGTTCGCCCTGGAAGGCAAGCCGGCGCACATCATCGCCAAGTTCAACTCGCTGACCGACCCCAAGATCATCAAGGCGTTGTACAAGGCCAGCCAGTCGGGCGTGCGCATCGACCTGGTGGTGCGTGGCATGTGCTGCCTGCGTCCGGGCATTCCGGGCGTTTCGCACAACATCCACGTGCGCTCGATCATCGGGCGCTTCCTGGAACACACCCGGGCGTTCTACTTCCTCAATGGCGGGGAAGAGCAGATGTTCCTTTCCAGTGCCGACTGGATGGAGCGCAACCTCGACAAGCGTGTCGAGACCTGCTTCCCGGTGGAGGGCAAGAAGCTGATCCTGCGGGTGAAGAAGGAGCTGGAGGGGTACCTGACCGACAATACCCACGCGTGGCTGCTGCAGTCGGACGGCCGCTATGTGCGCAGCACGCCGACCGGCAACCAGAACCCGCGCAGTGCCCAGGCCACTCTGCTCGAGCGCCTGAGCAACCCGGTGCTTATCGTACGCTGAGGGTAAAGCCGACCCGGGCCAGCCATTCGGCTTCCAGGCCGAAATCGGCCTGGGTCAGCTGGTTCTGTTCCAGCCAGCCGGCCGGGAACTCCACATCCAGGCTCTGGCCGGCGGCATGCAGCTTGACCGTCGGCATCTGCTGGGTGCCGCGGATGTGGTGGAACAGGATCGCGAAGCGCAGCAGCACGCACAGACGAATCAGCTTCACGCCGTCGTCGCCGAATTCGGCGAACTTGTCCTTGGGGATGTTGCGCCGGTGCCCGCGCACCAGCAGTGCCAGCATCTGCTGGTCTTCACGGGAGAAGCCGGCCAGGTCGGAGTGCTCGATCAGGTAGGCGCCGTGCTTGTGGTAATGATAGTGGGCGATGTCCAGCCCCACTTCGTGCACCTTGGCCGCCCAGCCCAGCAGTTCGCGCCAGATCCCGTCTTCAAGATCCCACGCCTTGGCCACCTGGTCGAAGGCATGCAGCGCCTTGCGCTCGACCCGTGCCGCCTGGCCCTGGTCGACGTGGTAGCGCTCCATCAGCGAGGTCAGGGTGCGCTCGCGCACGTCTTCGTGGTGGTGGCGGCCCAGCAGGTCGTACAGCACGCCTTCGCGCAGGGCACCTTCGCAGTGGTCCATGCGTTGCAGTTCCAGCGCGTCGAAGATCGCCTCCAGGATCGCCAGGCCCGCCGGGAAGATGGTGCGCCGGTCGGGCTTGACCCCTTCGAAGTCGATCTTGTCGGTATCGCCCAGCTTGAACAGTTTGCGTTTGAGCCAGGCCAGACCTTCGGCGTTGACCTCGCCGTTGCCCATGCCGCCGGCCTTCAGGGCCAGGCCGATGGCGCGGATGGTGCCCGAGGAGCCGATGGCTTCATCCCAGGTCAGGCGGTGCAGGGCATTCTCGATGCTCATCAGCTCCAGGCGCGCGGCGGTGTAGGCCTGGGCATAGCGCGCCGGGGTGATCTTGCCGTCGCGAAAGTAACGCTGGGTGAAGCTCACGCAGCCCATCTGCAGGCTTTCGCGTAGCAGGGGCTCGAAGCGCTGGCCGATGATGAATTCGGTACTGCCGCCGCCGATGTCGGCCACCAGGCGCTTGCCGGGGGTGTCGGCCAGGGTATGGGAGACGCCCAGGTAGATCAGGCGTGCTTCTTCACGGCCGGAAATCACCTCCACCGGGTGTCCGAGAATGGCTTCGGCGCGGCGGATGAATTCGCCGCGGTTGCGCGCTTCGCGCAAGGCGTTGGTGCCGACGATGCGCACCGCGCCGTCAGGCATGCCGTTGATCAGCTGGGCGAAGCGCTTGAGGCAGTCGAGCCCGCGTTGCATGGACTCTTCGCTGAGCTGGCGCTCTTCGTCGATGCCGGCGGCCAGCTGAACCTTTTCCCCCAACCGCTCCAGGATGCGAATGTCGTTGTGGTGGGCCTTGGCCACGACCATGTGGAAACTGTTGGAGCCCAGGTCGATGGCGGCTATCAGGGACAGATTCTTGGCTGGGTTTTGCGGCATGGTGATGGGTTCTCGGTCGATAACCCGGCAATCGTGCCACGATCCGCCGCCGACGCCAACGCGCAGTGTGGCAAGGCTTGACCTGACGCAGTTGCGAGTCTTTTTTATGACTTTTGTGTGACAGTCGATATGCAACGTCTCGCACAACTATAGTTACAGTCAATCGCGCGTGGCTTCCTGTCTACGGCGATGGCGGCTATGATGGGCCACGTTTTTTTGCTTACGACCTTGGAGACTTCCATGAGCAGCGATCTTATCAAACACGTCACCGACGCCACCTTCGAAGCCGACGTGCTCAAGGCTGAAGGTCCGGTGCTGGTCGACTACTGGGCTGAATGGTGCGGCCCATGCAAAATGATCGCTCCGGTTCTGGACGACATCGCCGCTACCTACGAGGGCAAACTGACCGTCGCCAAGCTCAACATCGACGAAAACCAGGAAACCCCAGCCAAGCACGGCGTGCGTGGCATCCCGACGCTGATGCTGTTCAAGAACGGCAATGTCGAGGCGACCAAGGTCGGCGCATTGTCCAAGTCTCAGCTGCAGGCGTTCCTCGACGCCAATATCTGAGTCGAAAAAAGCCCCGCATTCGTCGGGGCTTTTCTCTGTCTGGTGACTAGACGCCAGAAAATGCAAGTGATACATTCGGCCTCGCACTGTTTCTTTCAGTGCCCCCTGCACGCCGTCGCCGACGCACCTCAATTCGAATTAGTACGCGATCCTGTCGCCTTCTCTGCGGCGCGGCTTCATTAAGCCAGAAGCTTAATTCCCCCTTCTTACATGATTACGTCATTCCCCTTATGAATCTGACTGAACTCAAGCAAAAGCCGATTACCGATCTGCTCGAATTGGCCGAACAGATGGGCATAGAAAATATGGCCCGTTCGCGCAAGCAGGACGTGATTTTCTCCCTGTTGAAAAAGCACGCGAAAAGCGGCGAGGAAATCTCCGGTGACGGCGTGCTGGAGATTCTCCAGGACGGTTTCGGCTTCCTGCGTTCGGCTGACGCTTCGTACCTGGCCGGCCCGGATGACATCTATGTCTCGCCCAGCCAGATTCGTCGCTTCAACCTGCGTACCGGTGACACCATCGTCGGCAAGATCCGCCCGCCCAAAGAAGGCGAGCGCTACTTCGCGCTGCTCAAGGTCGACACCATCAACTACGACCGTCCGGAAAACGCGAAGAACAAGATCCTCTTCGAAAACCTGACGCCGTTGTTCCCGAACAAGCGCCTGAAGATGGAAGCCGGCAACGGTTCCACCGAAGACCTCACCGGTCGCGTCATCGACCTGTGCGCGCCGATCGGCAAGGGCCAGCGCGGCCTGATCGTCGCCCCGCCGAAAGCGGGCAAGACCATCATGCTGCAGAACATCGCGGCCAACATCACCCGCAACAACCCCGAGTGCCACCTGATCGTGCTGCTGATCGACGAGCGCCCGGAAGAAGTGACCGAGATGCAGCGCACCGTGCGCGGCGAAGTGGTCGCCTCCACCTTCGACGAGCCGCCAACCCGTCACGTGCAAGTGGCCGAGATGGTCATCGAGAAGGCCAAGCGCCTGGTCGAGCACAAGAAGGACGTGGTCATCCTGCTCGACTCGATCACTCGTCTGGCCCGTGCCTACAACACCGTGATCCCGAGCTCCGGCAAGGTGCTGACCGGTGGTGTCGACGCCCACGCCCTGGAGAAGCCGAAGCGTTTCTTCGGTGCTGCACGTAACATCGAGGAAGGCGGTTCGCTGACCATCATCGCCACCGCGCTGGTCGAGACCGGCTCGAAGATGGACGAAGTGATCTACGAAGAGTTCAAGGGTACCGGCAACATGGAACTGCCCCTGGACCGTCGCATTGCCGAGAAGCGCGTGTTCCCGGCCATCAACATCAACCGTTCGGGTACCCGTCGCGAAGAGCTGCTGACCGCCGACGACGAGCTGCAGCGCATGTGGATCCTGCGCAAGCTGCTGCACCCGATGGACGAGATCGCTGCCATCGAGTTCCTGGTCGACAAGCTCAAGCAGACCAAGACCAACGACGAGTTCTTCCTGTCGATGAAGCGCAAGTAACACGGGCGGTACGCAAGAGCCGGGGAAACCCGGCTTTTTGCTATCTGTACATTGTCTATTCTGGCGGGCGGGGTTCGGCGCTACACTTTGCACCCCGACCGCTACGGCGAACACGAGGCTCCCGCATGCAGTATCGCGATTTGCGCGACTTTATCCGCGGCCTGGAACAGCGCGGCGAACTCAAGCGCATTCAGGTCCCCATCTCCCCGATCCTGGAAATGACCGAGGTCTGCGACCGCACCCTGCGTGCCAAGGGCCCGGCGTTGCTGTTCGAGAACCCTACCGGTTACGACATTCCGGTGCTGGGCAACCTGTTCGGCACCCCGGAGCGCGTGGCCATGGGCATGGGCGCCGAGTCGGTCAGCGAACTGCGCGAGATCGGCAAGCTGCTGGCCTTCCTCAAGGAGCCCGAGCCGCCCAAGGGGCTGAAGGACGCCTGGTCGAAGCTGCCGATCTTCAAGAAGGTCATCTCGATGGCGCCCAAGGTGGTCAAGGATGCGCCCTGCCACGACGTGGTGATCGAGGGGGACGACGTCGATCTTGGCGCGCTGCCGATCCAGCACTGCTGGCCGGGCGACGTGGCGCCGCTGATCACCTGGGGCCTGACCGTGACCCGAGGTCCGAACAAGGACCGCCAGAACCTGGGTATCTATCGCCAGCAGGTCATCGCCCGCAACAAGGTCATCATGCGCTGGCTGAGCCACCGTGGCGGCGCGCTGGACTATCGCGAGTGGTGCGAGAAGCACCCTGGCCAGCCGTTCCCGGTGGCCGTGGCACTGGGCGCCGACCCGGCGACCATCCTCGGCGCGGTGACCCCGGTGCCCGACAGCCTGTCCGAGTACGCCTTCGCCGGCCTGCTGCGCGGCAACCGTACCGAGCTGGTCAAGTGCCGCGGCAATGACCTGCAGGTGCCCGCCACCGCCGAGATCATCCTCGAAGGCGTGATCCACCCCGGCGAGATGGCGCCCGAAGGCCCGTATGGCGATCACACCGGCTACTACAACGAGGTCGACAGCTTTCCGGTGTTCACCGTGGAGCGCATCACCCACCGCACCAAGCCGATCTATCACAGCACCTACACCGGGCGTCCGCCTGACGAGCCGGCGATTCTGGGCGTGGCGCTGAACGAAGTGTTCGTGCCGATCCTGCAGAAGCAGTTCCCCGAGATCACCGACTTCTACCTGCCGCCTGAAGGCTGCTCGTACCGCATGGCGGTGGTCACCATGAAAAAACAGTACCCAGGGCACGCCAAGCGCGTGATGCTGGGGGTGTGGTCGTTCCTGCGCCAGTTCATGTACACCAAGTTCGTGATCGTCACCGACGACGACATCAACGCGCGGGACTGGAACGACGTGATCTGGGCCATCACCACGCGCATGGACCCCAAGCGCGATACCGTGATGATCGACAACACACCGATCGACTACCTGGACTTCGCCTCGCCGGTTTCCGGCCTGGGCTCGAAGATGGGCCTGGATGCCACCCACAAGTGGCCGGGCGAAACCACCCGCGAGTGGGGGCGTGTCATCGTCAAGGACGAGGCCGTCACCCGACGCATCGATGAGCTGTGGACACAGTTGGGAATAGACTGATGCAGGTTACCTTGCAGCCCTCCGGGGCGGTGCTGGCACTGAACCCTGGTGAGCGCATACTGGATGGGGCCCGTCGTCTGGGCTATGACTGCCCGCAGAGCTGCCGCAATGGCAATTGCCATGTGTGCGCGGCACTGCTGGTGGAAGGCCGTGTGCGCCAGGATGGCGAGGTGAAGGACCATGGCGAGCTGTACACCTGCATCGCCGAGCCGCTGGAGGATTGCGTGTTGCTGTGGGATGGCGTGTTGGCCCTGGGCGAGCTGCCGGTGCGCAAGCTGGCCTGCCAGTTGAGCGAATGTGTCGAGGTGGGCGGCGACGTGTGGCGCGTGCGTCTGCGCGCGCCGGCCGGCAAGCCGCCGCGCTACCACGCCGGGCAGTACCTGATGATCGAGCGCGAAGCTGGCGACAAGGCCGCGTTCTCGCTGGCCTCGGCGCCACACAGCGGGCGTGACCTGGAGCTGCACGTGCTGGCCCGCGAGAGCAGTGCACTGGAACTGATCGCACAGTTGCAGCGCAACCGCATGGCGCGGGTGGAGCTGCCGTTTGGCGACACGCACCTGGCCGAACTGCCGGACGGGCCGCTGGTACTGATTGCTGCCGGTACCGGCATGGCGCAGATGCACAGCCTGATCGAACATTGCCGGGCCAGCGGCTTCAAGCACCCGGTGCACCTGTACTGGGGAGTGCGCCGCCCGGAAGACTTCTATCAGATCGAGCACTGGGACGAGTGGGCAACGCTGCCCAACCTGTTCCTGCACAAGGTAGTGAGCGACTTGTGCGGCTGGGAGGGGCGCTGCGGACTGCTGCACGAGGCCGTGTGCGAAGACATTGCCGACCTTGCGGGCGTGCACGTGTATGCCAGTGGCTCGCCCACCATGATCTACGCCACCCTCGATGCCCTGGTGGACGCTGGCATGGACGCACACCAGATGCGCGCCGATGTATTCGCTTATGCCCCGCGCGGCTAACTTAGGTAATAACGGCGCGTTGCAATAACGCGCCGATTCAAATAACCCGATTGTGCCTCGTTGGTTATAAGTGCTGGTCGCGTTAATTATTGCAAGCACCGCCAAAAACTATTACTACACTTGAAACAGCAGGCCTGAAAGCCCCGGTGCTGGGGGCTTTGTTTGCAACGGGGGCTTGTATTCGAGCGGCCATCTGCCGTACGGTCGATGTATTGTTATTGCAATGACTTTACAGTGGGCCACTTCAGTAGTTCACGAGGAATTCTGGCGGCGATCATGTCGGCAATTGAAACTGCACCCTCGAGTTTGGCGTACCCTCCGGTGCTCGACTTCGGTCAGCAACTGACCCACGAGCAACTTCGACAATCGGTTGATCACACCATGTCCCGCCATCAGGGCGGCCCGGTCTGGCTGTTTGCCTATGGCTCGCTGATCTGGCGACCGGAATGCAGCGCGGCCGAGCGCCGGCGCGCACGCGTGCATGGCTATCATCGCGGCCTGTACCTGTGGTCCCACGAGCACCGCGGCACTCCGGAGTGCCCGGGGCTGGTGTTCGGTCTGGACCGTGGTGGCTCGTGCAGCGGCTTTGCCTATCGGCTGCCCGAAGAGCGCCTGGAGGATTCATTGCTGGCGCTGTGGCAGCGCGAGATGCCGTACCCGGCGTACCGTCCGCACTGGCTCAACTGCCGCCTCGAGGACGGCAGCAAGGTGCAGGCACTGGGCTTCGTGCTGGAGCGGCACCTGCCGTGCTATGCCGGCAACCTGCCCGACACCTTGCTCAGCCATATCCTGGCCAGCGCCAAGGGCCGCTACGGCACCACCCGCGACTATGTCGAGCAGACCCTTTCGGCGCTGCGCACCCATGCCATGCCCGACCGCAACCTGGAGGCACGCTTCAAGCGTTGTCATTCGGCGGACAAGGCGTGAAGCCTGCGGTACCATCGCGCCCCTTATCAATGGACGTGTTGGGAATCAGGGATGAAACGCTGGCTTGGAATACTGTTGTGCTGGTGCTGCGCCGTGCAGGCCGAGCATGTGCCCACGTTCGCACAGCCCCCGGCCCCGGTTTACCCGAGGGCCATGAGGCTGGTGGGCCTGGAGGGCGCTGTGCGCATCGGCTACCAGGTCGATTCGCGCGATGGCTCGGTCAGCCATGTAACCGTCAAGCACAGTGATCATGCGTTGTTCAGTGCGTCTGCAGAAGCGGCCATCGCAAAGGTGCGGTTCGAACCCTGGACGGTGGCCGCGGGCGAGCCGGTGAAAACCGATGTGGTGCAGAGCCTGCTCTTTCGCATGGATGAGCAGTCCATGGCGATGACCCTGGATGCCCAGGCCGCGTTGCCGCAGCTGCAGTGCAAGCTGTTCAGTTACTACCTGGCCACCTACCGTCAGATCCGCTCGCATCAGCCGCTGTGGCAGATGGACAGCGTGGCCACGTCCATCGGCTTGCTGGCCAGGACGTCACCCGCATCGCCCACCCTGCTGCAGTTCAAGCAGGCGCAGCAGGCGTTCGAGGCAGCGCTGCCGTCTATCGAGCGGCGCTGCGCCGGGCAGCCCGACCTGATGTTCATCGACGCCTGGCCGCAGCAACTGCGTGACCTTGCGCTCAAGCAGCTGTGAGAAGGAATGCCATGACAACACCACTTCCGGTCTTTACCTATTACCCCGGCAAGGTTCATTACATCGTGGCCAGCAGCGAGGCTTGCGTGTGCTGCGGGCAGGCGCGTGGTTACCTGTATGACGGCACGCTGTACACCGCGCAGACACTCGAGGGCGATATCTGCCCGTGGTGCATTGCCGATGGTTCGGCGGCCAGGCGCTACGACGGCAGTTTCCATGATGTGTATGCGATGGGGGAGGCGGGCATAAAGCCTGAGGTGCTCGACGAGATCGCCTATCGCACGCCGGGCTATCCCACATGGCAGGACAGCCAGTGGATGCACCATTGCGGTGACGCCTGCGAGTTCCACGGGGACGCCAGCGCCGAGGACATCAGTGAGGCCACGCCGGCGACCCGGGAGCACTGGGCCGAGTACAACGGCATGACCGTGGAGGACTGGTCGTGGGCCGCGGTGGGGTATGCGCCGGGCGGGGATACCGGGTTCTACAAGTTCGTGTGCCGTGGGTGCAAGCAGGTGCTGCTGGCCTGGGACATGAGCTGACGTTCACGCCTCTATCGCGGGTCAAGTCCGCTCCCACAGGGCAGTGCGGGAGCGGGTTTGGCTATCGCACAGACACCACCAGCTTGCCCACCGCCTTGCGCCCCGCCAACTGCTCGATTGCAGCCCCGGCATCGGCCAGTGGGTAGGTCTGCGACACCAGCGGTTTCAGCTTGCCCTCGGCATGCCACGCAAACAGCTGCTTGAAGTTCGCGGCGTTATCCGCCGGCTGGCGCTGCGCGAACGCACCCCAGAATACCCCCAGTACCGCCGCGCCCTTGAGCAGCGTCAGGTTCACCGCCAACTGCGGGATCTGCCCGCTGGCGAACCCCACCACCAGCATCCGTCCGTTCCACGCCAGCCCGCGCACCGCCTGCTCGAACAGCTCGCCGCCCACCGGGTCGAAAACCACGTCCACGCCCTGGCCACCGGTCAGGCGCTTGATCTCGTCCTTGAGGCCGCTTTCGCTGTAGTTGATCAGCTCGTCGGCACCGGCAGCCTTGGCCACGGCCAGCTTGTCGGCGCTGCTGGCCGCTGCGATCACCCGCGCGCCCAGGGCCTTGCCGATCTCCACCGCCGCCAGCCCGACCCCGCCCGACGCGCCCAGCACCAGCAGGGTTTCCCCTGCTTGCAGCTGCCCGCGCTGGGTGAGCGCGTACATCGAGGTGCCGTAGGTCATGCCGAATGCGGCAGCCGTGGCGAAGTCCATGTGCGCCGGGATCGGCATCACGTTGTAGCCTGGCACCGCGATCTGCTCGGCAAAGCTGCCCCAGCCGGTCAGCGCCATCACCCGGTCGCCCACCTGCAACGGCCCGGCCTTTTCGCCCACCTCCAGCACTACCCCTGCTGCTTCGCCACCCGGCGAGAACGGCAGTGGCGGCTGGAACTGGTACTTGCCCTGGATGATCAGGGTGTCGGGGAAGTTGACCCCCGCCGCATGCACCTGCACCAGCACTTCATTGCGTTTGGGCACGGGGCTGGCGACCTCTTCGAGGACCAGGTCGCTGGCCGGACCATGGGCTTTGCACAACACGGCTTTCATCAGGGCTATTCCTTTGCGGGTGGTGGCCGATAAGTGTAGGTGGGCAGGGTGTCGGGTCAACGAGCATGCCCCGGCCTGATAAGCCGGCATAAGCCCGGGCTTGGGTTTGGCGAAGGCGCTGGGTATGCTGGCGCCAACTGTTTGAGGAGCGAATTGGTGAAAGCGTGGATCTTGATGGTACTGGCTCTGATGCTGCCAGCGGCGGCCATGGCCGAAGAAGCCAAGGACGGAGAGGGCGCGCCGAAGGTGTCGTACATCTCCCTGACCCCGCCACTGGTGGGCAACTATGCCCTTGATGGCGGCCCCAAGCTGCGCGTGTACAAGGCCGATGTGGCGTTGCGCGTGGACAACGATGTGGATGCGGCCGCGGTCAAGCACCACGAACCGCTGATCCGCAACCAGCTGGTGGCCCTGTTCACCCAGCAGAGCCTGGACGGCATGAGCAACGTCGAGGCCAAGGAACACCTTCGCCAGGAAGCCCTCAAGCAGGTGCAGCAGGTGCTCAACGGCGAAGAAGGCCGGCCGGTGGTGGCCGACCTGCTGTTCAACAACCTGATCGTGCAGTAGTCACGAAGCCAGGCTGCGGCGAAAGCGTGCCAGGGCGATCGCAAAGAACGCCAGGCCGATCGCCGCCAGCGCCAGCAGGTCCGGCCACACCACCGATGCGTCGGCGTCGCGGAACAGGATCGCGGCACCCAGGCTGACGAAGTGGGTGGAGGGTGACAGTTGCATCACCCACTGCAGCCATTGCGGCATGCTGTCCAGCGGCGTGCTGCCGCCCGACAGCAACAGCATCGGGATGATCACCGGGATCGCCAGCAAGCCGAACTGCGGGGTCGAGCGCGCCAGTGTGGCGAGGAAGATCCCCAGCGCGGTGCTGGCGAACAGGTACAGCGCGGTCACGCCCAGGAACAACCCCATGGAGCCGGCCAGCGGCACTCCCAATGCCCCCTTGACCACCACCTCCAGCGACACCCAGGTGCACAGCACCACCACCAGCGCGTTGCTGCCGATCTTGGCCAGCATGATTTCCAGTGCCGTCAGTGGCAGTACCAGCAGGTGGTCGAGGGTGCCATGCTCGCGTTCGCGCAGCAGCGCAGTGCCGGTCAGCACGATGGCCAGGATGGTGATGTTGTTGACGATCTGAATCACCGCCAGAAACCAGCCGCCCTCCAGGTTGGGGTTGAACAGCGCCCGTGGGCTCAGCAGCGCCGGGCTCTGCACGGCCTGCTTGGCGTAGTCGAGCAGCTCGCGTTCGAAGATCCGCCCGATGTAGCCGGCGCCCATGAACGCCTGGCTCATGGCGGTGGCGTCGACGTTCACCTGCAGTTCCGGGGTGCGCCCGGCCAGCAGGTCGCTCTGGAAGTTCACCGGGATATTGATCACGAAGGTGTACTGGCCGCTGTCCATGGCCTGGTCGAGCTGGTCGTAGGGCAGCGTCACCGCCGGCTGGAACTCCGGCGGTTGCAGCGCCTCGCCCAGCTTGCGCGAGACCAGGCTGTGGTCTTCGTCGACGATGGCCACGCTGGCGTTGTGCACGCCGATCACCGAGCCGGCGGCGGGCATGTAGATGGCCACGCTGAAGGCATACAGCAGAAACAGCAGCAGCACGCTGTCGTGGCGCAGGCTGGTCAGCTCCTTGAGACCGAGGCGGTAGATATGGGCCAGGCGCTGCATCAGACCTCCTGCTTTTTCAGCATGATCAGGCTCAGCCCGGTGAAGCCGGCGAAGAACCCGAACAGGGCCAGGCACTGCGGCCAGAGTTCGCGCAGGTCCAGGGCCTTGGTGAAGGTGCCGACGGCAATGTCGAGGAAGTAGCCGGCCGGGAACAGCTGACCCATCAGTGCTGCCGCGCCATCGAGAGAAGAGCGTGGCACGATCAGCCCGGAGAACTGGATGGTCGGCAGGCTGGTGATGATCATGGTGCCCAGGATCGCCGCGATCTGGGTGCGGGTGAATGCCGAGATCAGCAGCCCCAGGCTGGTGGTGGCCAGCAGGTACAGCACCCCGCCGCAGGCCAGGGCCAGTGCGCTGCCCTTGAAGGGCACGCCGAACAGCCAGCGGTTCATCGCCACCAGCAACGCCAGGTTGACCAGGCTCACCAGCAGGTACGGGGCCTGCTTGCCGAGCAGGAACTCCAGGCGCGTGAGCGGCGTGGCGTAGAAGTTGGTGATCGAGCCCAGCTCTTTTTCACGCACGATGCCCAGTGCCGTGAGCATCGCGGGAATGAATGCCAGGATCAGCGCCATCACCCCGGGGCCGATGGCGTTCACGCTGATCACGTCCTGGTTGTAGCGAAAGCGGGTTTCAAGCTTTACCGCTGCCAGGCCTGGCTGTGCGCGGCTGCTCAGCGCGGCGAGCTGTTCGAGGTTGGCCTGGTGCACGGCCTCCACATAGTTGCGGCTGGTTTCGGCGCGAAACGGCATGCCGCCATCGAGCCAGGCCGCCACCACCGGCTGGCGCCCGGCATTCAGGTCGCGGCCAAAGCCGGGGGGGATCTCCAGCGCCAGCTTGATTTCCGAGCGTTGCAGGCGCTTGTGCAGTTGCGCGGCGTCGCGGATCGGCGCCTGCTCGGCGAAGTAGCGCGAGCCGCGAAACGCTTCCAGGTACAGACGGCTTTGCGGGCTCTGGTCCTGGTCGTAGACCGCGAATGCCAGGTTCTCCACGTCCAGCGAAATGCCATAGCCGAAGATCACCATCATGAACAGCGCACCGAGCAGGGCGAAGGCCAGGCGCACCTTGTCGCGCAGCAGCTCCTTGCCTTCGCGGGTGGCTACCGCGAACAGCCGCACGAAGCTGAAGCCGCTGCGGGGTGGCGGGCTGGCGGCCTCGGCGGTGGTGCTCACCGGTTGGGCCTCGGTCGGCGCCGGGCTGCTGTTCTGCGCCTGTTCCAGGCAGGTGACGAAGGCGTCTTCCAGGGTCTGGCCACCGAACTGCTGTTGCAGCGCGGCTGGGGTATCGCAGGCCAGCACACGGCCGGCGTGCATCAGCGAGATGCGATCGCAGCGCAGCGCCTCGTTCATGAAGTGGGTGGACAGGAAAATGGTCACGCCCTGCTCGCGGGACAGCTCGATCAGCAGGCGCCAGAAGTCGTCGCGTGCGGCCGGGTCGACGCCGGAGGTGGGTTCGTCGAGGATCAGCACTTCAGGCCGGTGCAGCACCGCCACGGCCAGCGACAGGCGCTGGCGCAGGCCCAGCGGCAGGGCGCCGGACTGCTGGTCGGCAATGTCGCCCAGGTCGAAGCGCTCGATCAGTTCGGCGATGCGCGGGGTGCTGTCGGCCTTGTTCAGGTCGAACAGGCGCGCGTGCAGCTCGAGGTTCTGACGCACGCTCAGTTCGCCATACAGCGAAAAGCTCTGCGACATGAAGCCGACGCGCTTGCGCGTGGCCAGGTCCTTGGCGTCGACCGGGCGGCCGAGCAGGGTGGCGCTGCCTTCGCTGGCCGGCATCAGGCCGGTGAGCACCTTCATGGTGGTGGTCTTGCCACAGCCGTTGGAGCCCAGGAAACCGAAGATCTCGCCACGGCCGATGGCGAAGCTGACCTTGTTCACTGCGGTGAAGTCGCCGAAGCGCAGGGTCAGTTCATGGGCCTCGATGGCGATGTCGCCGTCGTCGGCCGGGCGTGGAGGGATCACCAGCGGCGCCTGGGTGCGGCTGCGGTCATCCTGCTGCTGGCTCTGGTAGCAGGTGAAGGCGTCGTCCAGCTTGCCGCTGGCGGTGGCGCCGGCCAGCTCGCGGCTCAGCCCCTGGGCGATCAGGCGACCACGGTCGAGCATCAGACAGTGCTCGAACTGTTCGGCCTCTTCCATGTAGGCGGTGGCCACCAGCAGGGTCAGTTGCGGACGCTCGCCGCGCACCTGCTCCACCAGCTCCCAGAAGCGCCGGCGCGACAGCGGGTCGACGCCGGTGGTGGGCTCGTCGAGAATCAGCAGGTCGGGCTCGTGGATCAGTGCGCAGCACAGCCCGAGTTTCTGCTTCATGCCCCCGGAGAGCTTGCCTGCCGGGCGTTCGGCAAAGCGTTCCAGGTCGGTGGCCAGCAGCAGCGCGTGCATGCGCGTGTCGCACTCGGAACGGCTCAGGCCGAACAGCGTGGCGAAGAAGCGGATGTTCTCGCTGATCGACAGCTCGGGGTACAGGTTGCCGCCCAGGCCCTGGGGCATGAAGGCGATGCGCGGGTACAGGCTGTTGCGGTGGCGGCGCTGGCGGATCGAGCCGTCCAGCACCTGCAACTCGCCCTGTTGCAGCTTCTTGACCCCGGCAATCAGCCCCAGCAGGCTCGACTTGCCCGCACCGTCCGGGCCGATCAGGCCGCAGCGGGTGCCTGCCGGCAGTTCAAAGCAGATGTCCTGCAGGGCCTCGAGGGAGCCGTAGCGGTGGCTGATGCCACGCGCCTGCAGCGCCAGGGCCGTCATTGCAGGTTGGCCGGCCAGTCCACGGGGGCGCTACGCACATAGCCGGCGCCGGGCATGCCCGGCTTGGCCTGGGGCACCGCGCTGGGCTCGGTCAGGCGCAGCTTGACGCGAAACACCAGCTTCTGGCGCTCGTCACGGGTTTCCACCTGCTTGGGGGTGAACTGCGCCTTGGCTGCCACGAAGCTGATCTTGGCCGGCAGCGCGCGGTCGGGCAGGGCATCGAGCACGATGCGCGCCTGGTCGCCCACGGTCAGTTTGCCGGTGGTGGAGGCGGGCAGATAGAGGTTCATGTACTGGTCGCTGGGATCGATCAGCAGCAGTACGCGCCCGCCGGCCCCGAGCACTTCGCCCGGTTCGGCCAGGCGCAGCTGGATCACGCCATCGATGGGCGCGCGCAGGCTGCTGTCGTCGATTTCGCTGGTGAGCTGGGCCACCTGGGCCTCGGCGGCACCGATGGCGGCCTTGATTGCCGCGAGTTGCGCTCGCGCTGCCACCACGGCTGAATTGCTGGTGTCGTAGCGGGCCTGCTGCTGGTCGAGCAATTGCTGGCTGGAGTACTTGCGCTGGAACAGTTCGCGCACGCGCTTGAGTTCCTGGCTGGCCAGCAGCTGTTCGCTCTGGCGCAGCTGCACGGTGGCCTGGGCGGCCGCGTAGTTCTCGCGGGCACGCAGCACTTCGGCTTCGGCCTGGTTGCGCTGGGCCTCCATGGTGCGGGTGTCGATGCGCGCCAGCAGTTGGCCCTTGTGCACCACGTCGCCCTCGTCGGCCAGCACTTCGGCCAGGCGCCCCGGCACTTTGGTGGCGATCTGCACCTCGGTGGCCTCAAGGCGACCGTTGCCCATGCTCAGGCCTTCGGGCAGACGGTCGTGCATGGACTTCCAGTAGCCCAGGCCGCCGGCTGCCACCAGCAGCGCAATCAGCGCGCCGGCAAAGAGTTTGGGGGTGTGTTGGCTCATCGACATGCACCTGCATCCTGCTGCGTTTGACGTCAGAGTCTGACGTTTTGCCTACCGTGGCGGGTTGATACGTATCAAACGAGTGGGCATCTTACGCGAAATTAACGTAGTGCGAGCACCGCGGCCCATTGTTTGTCCGTCACCGGCATCACCGACAGGCGGCTGCCCTTCTGTACCAGTGGCAGTTCGGCCAGTGCCGCCTGTTGCTTGAGGTAGCCAAGGCCCAGCACCTTGCGCAAGGTTTCCACATGCTCCACGTCCACTGCGCTCCACGGGTTCTTCTCGGCGCTGGCCTTGGCGTCGAAGTAGTGGCTCTCGGGGTCCAGTGCGGTGGGGTCGGGGTAGGCGGCGGTGGTGATGCGGGCAATACCGGCGATGCCGGGCTCGGGGCAGCTGGAGTGGTAGAAGAAGAACAGATCGCCCACCGCCATGGCGCGCATGAAGTTGCGCGCCTGGTAGTTGCGCACCCCGTCCCAGCGCGCCTGGCCGAGGCGGGCGAGGTCTTCGATCGAGAGCTCGTCGGGCTCGGATTTCATCAGCCAGTAGGCCATCGTTGACGCTCCAGACAAAGTTTGAAATAACCTGTTGCATGAAACCGACAGCCGGTTGGCGTCAACGTTTGCGTGTGGCACCAGGTTGTCGGAGAATGCGCGCATTTTAAGCTTGACGCTGCTGCACGGCATAATAAAAACCGTTGCTGTCATCGTGATGAGTTTGCCTGAGGGGGGCAATCGATGAATCGCAAACCGGATTTGCTCTGGGTGCTCGTTTTTCTGTTTGGCCTGGGTGTGGTCACCACCGGCTATGCACAAAGCCTGTGGGAACAGAAACTCGAAACAGCCGCCTACGAGATGCCGGCCGCCCCGACCCCCGTCAAGCGTTGAGCCTTGCGGCGCCCGTTCAGGGTGCCAGGTACCACCCCCTGTCCGATACCGTGCCCTGCAGCGGCACGTCCCAACTGGCCTGGGCCAGTCGTTGCACTTTCTGGCATTCGTGCGCCAGCCCCAGCAGCAGGGGTTTCTTCCAGGCCTTGCGCCGCCCCTGATACGCCAGGCTGCGGTCATAGAACCCGCCGCCCATGCCCAGTCGCCCACCCGTCTCGTCGAAACCCACCAGCGGCAGCAGGATCAGGTCCAGTGCCCAGGTGGGTCGCTGGCGTGTGAGATTGATGCGTGGTTCGGGGATGCGGAAGCGGTTGGGGCGCAGTTTTTCACCGTGCTCGAAGCGCTGGAAGGCCATGCGGGTTCTGGGCCAGGCGTGCAGCACCGGCAGGTAGGTATGCTTGCCTCGACGTTGAGCTTCGCGCAGCAGCAGGCGCGGGTCGATCTCGCTGTCGTTGGGCAGGTACAGGGCAATGTGCCGGGCACGACGAAACAGCGGGTGCTGCGCCAGTTGCCGGTACAGGCCGCGCGCGGCACGGCGCTGTTCGGCCGGGCTGAGGGCGCGGCGGGCATCACGGAGCAGGCGACGAAGTTGGGGGCGGGTAAGCGGCGCGGTGTCGGTCATGGCACGGGCGGTCCCTGGGGCGACTGCCACGCAGGGGTGGCAGTGCATGTGCGTGCGCCGCTGGGTGGGCGCAGGCTGGAGAATTCAGGCTCCCCGACGAACCGCTGTCGGTGTAGCCCTTGAACCCGAAAGTTCAAGGTGGAGATTACAGGAGGCGTTAAGGCTTTCCGTCAAGCGGACATGCACACCGGCCCCACGTGCAACCCCCGTGGTTGTGCGTATCGGCTCAGGGACATGACCGACTGGCAAGCACTCCAGGGAGTGGTCGGAGTATACCCGAAACTCAGGCCGGTTTTGAACCCGCGTCGTCGGCCAATGCCTGATCGACACGTTCGAGCAGGTCGCGCACCTGTTCACGGGTGGCACCGCCGGTGGGCGCCTGCGGGCGCTCCTGATTGTGCAGCAGGTCGTGGGTGATGTTCAGCGCCGCCATCACCGCGATACGGTCGGCGCCGATCACCTTGCCGCTGCTGCGGATCTCGCGCATCTTGCTGTCCAGGTAGCGCGCTGCGCTGACCAGGTTGCTGCGCTCTTCCGGCGGGCAGATGATCGAATACTCCTTGTCGAGGATCTGAACGGTGACGCTATTGCTTGAACTCATGAGTCTTGCTCCAGGGCCTTGAGCCGCGAAATCATCGATTCGACCTTACGCCGGGCGATCTCGTTTTTTTCGATGAGGTGGGCGCGCTCCTCGCGCCAGGATTTTTCCTGAGCTAATAGGAGTGCATTTTGCCGCTTTAGTTGCTCGACACGTTCGATCAACAGCTCGAATCGGCCCATCAGCGCTTGCAGGTCGTTCTCTGGCATGACGTGCCACTCGCTTTTGTCAGACGGGTCTTACCCGCTCATTAAGTTCCGGCATGCCCCGAATTGGCGGCGTCGATGGTCTTGGCGCGCCTGCCGGTGCTAGGATACAAGGCCTTCATTCTAGTCATTGCGCCGTCTGGCGCCTAGCTGCCCATGCCCATTACGAATTCGCCATACACCGCTTTTGCCACCTTGCTCACCAGCAACGGTCACCCTGTTTCGCCTGCCGAGCTTCACGGCTTGTTGCTCGGGCGCAGCTGCGCCGGCGCCGGCTTCGATGCCGACGGCTGGTTGGCCGATGCGGCCCACCTGCTGGAAGTCGATCCTGTAGACAATGTTCGTAACGCTTTGATCGGCCTGCAGGAGATGGTCAAGGGCGAACTCACCGGTGAAGAAGTCACCGTCGTGCTGTTGCTGCCCACCGACGATGCCCCGCTGACCGAGCGTGCCATCGCCCTGGGCGAGTGGTGCAAAGGCTTCCTGTACGGCTTCGGCCTCAACTCGGCAGGCCTGAGCCTGAGTGCCGAAGCCAAGGAAGTGCTGGGTGACCTGGACGCCATTTCCCAGGTCCAGGATGCACTGGAAGAATCCGAAGACGGCGAAAGCGACTATATGGAAGTGATGGAGTACCTGCGCGTCGCACCGATGCTGCTGTTCTCCGAGCTGGCCAAGCCACAGGCGCCTGCGCCCAAGCCTTCCTTGCACTAAATGCCGAACAGGGGTTCCTCGTGCCAATAGCCCATATCCCCAAAGCGGAGTATGCCCGTCGTCGCAAGGCGCTGATGGCGCAGATGGAACCCAACAGCATCGCCATCCTGCCCGCGGCCGCGGTGGCCATTCGCAACCGCGACGTGGAGCATGTGTACCGCCAGGACAGCGACTTCCAGTACCTCAGCGGCTTCCCGGAGCCCGAGGCGGTGATTGCGCTGATCCCCGGCCGCGAGCACGGTGAGTACGTGCTGTTCTGCCGCGAGCGCAACCCCGAGCGCGAGCTGTGGGACGGCCTGCGCGCTGGCCAGGAAGGCGCGATACGCGAATACGGCGCGGACGATGCGTTCCCCATCACCGACATCGACGACATCCTGCCGGGCCTGATCGAAGGCCGCGACCGGGTGTACTCGGCCATGGGCAGCCACCCCGAATTCGACCGCCACCTGATGGAGTGGATCAACGTGATCCGCTCCAAGGCCAACCTCGGCGCCCAGCCACCGAACGAGTTCGTTGCGCTGGATCATCTGCTGCACGACATGCGCCTGTATAAATCGGCCACGGAAGTGAAGGTGATGCGCGAGGCCGCGGCGATTTCGGCACGCGCTCACGTGCGGGCCATGCAGGCCTGCCGCGCCGGGTTGCACGAATACAGCCTGGAGGCCGAGCTGGACTACGAGTTCCGCAAGGGCGGGGCGAAGATGCCGGCCTACGGCTCGATCGTGGCATCGGGTCGCAACGCCTGCATCCTGCATTACCAGCAGAACGACGCCCTGCTCAAGGACGGCGACCTGGTCCTGATCGACGCCGGGTGCGAGATCGACTGCTACGCCAGCGACATCACCCGCACCTTCCCGGTCGGCGGGCGCTTCTCGCCGGAGCAGAAAGCGATCTACGAGCTGGTGCTCAAGGCCCAGGCTGCAGCCTTTGCCGCGATTGCACCGGGCAAGCACTGGAACCATGCCCACGAGGCCACCGTGCAGGTGATCACCGAAGGGCTGGTGGAGCTGGGGCTGCTCAAGGGCGACGTGCCGGCGCTGATCGAGGCCGAGGCCCATCGCGCCTTCTACATGCACCGCGCCGGTCACTGGCTGGGGCTGGATGTGCACGACGTCGGCGAGTACAAGGTCGCCGACCAGTGGCGCGTGCTGGAGCCGGGCATGGCCCTGACGGTGGAGCCGGGCATCTACATTGCTGCCGACAACCAGAGCGTCGCGAAGAAGTGGCGCGGTATCGGCGTACGAATCGAGGACGACGTAGTGGTGACCAAGCAGGGCTGTGAAATCCTGACCTCCGGCGTACCGCGCACGGTGGCCGAAATCGAAGCATTGATGGCGGCTGCACGCAGCCACGCCGCATGAGCCGGGTCAACCTTGCCATCATCGGTGGCGGCCTGGTCGGTGCCAGCCTGGCGCTGGCCCTGCAGGCCGGGGCCAGGGCGCGTGGCTGGAAGATCCTGCTGATCGAGCCGTTCGCCCCCGGCGACAGCTTCCAGCCCAGTTACGACGCACGGTCCTCGGCGCTTTCCTACGGCACCCGGCAGATCTACGAGCGTCTGGGCCTGTGGCAGCCGATCAGCCGCCGCGCCGAACCGATCCGCCAGATCCAGGTGTCCGACCGTGGCCGCTTTGGCGCCACCCGCCTGGACGCCCTGGAAGAAGGCGTGCCGGCACTCGGCTACGTGGTCGAGAACGCCTGGCTCGGCCAGTGCCTGTGGCAGGGGCTGGATGCCGAGGTGGTGACTTGGCGCTGCCCGGCGCAGGTCAGCGCGATGCAGCCGCTGGCCGACGGCTACCGCCTGACACTGGATGACGACACCACGGTGGACTGCGACCTGGCGGTACTGGCCGACGGCGGGCGTTCCGGGCTGCGCGAGCAGTTGGGCATCCACGTCAGCCAGCGTCCGTACAACCAGAGTGCGCTGATCGCCAACATCACCCCGAGCGAGGCCCATTGCGGGCAGGCGTTCGAACGCTTCACCGATGACGGCCCGATGGCCTTGCTGCCGCTGCCGGAAAACCGCTGCGCGCTGGTCTGGACCCGTGCCGGAATGGATGCCAGACGGCTGGCCGAGATAGACGAGCGAGCCTTCCTGGCCGAGCTGCAAGGCGTGTTCGGCTACCGTCTGGGCACCTTGCGCCAGGTGGGCGCGCGTCACCTCTACCCGCTGTCGCTGGTAGAGGCCCAGGAGCAGGTGCGCTCGCACCTGGTGGTGCTGGGCAACGCCGCGCACAGCCTGCATCCGATTGCCGGGCAGGGTTTCAACCTGTCGCTGCGCGACGTGCAGTCGCTGGCCGACGGTCTGCTGGCCGGGCCCGAAGTACCAGGCGACCTGGCGACCCTGCAGGCCTACCGCGAGCGCCAGCGCCTGGACCAGGACCTGACCGTGGGCTTCTCCGACAAGGTCACGCGGCTGTTCGGCAGCGGCCAGCCGTTGCTCGCCACCGGGCGCAACCTGGGCCTGCTGGGCCTGGACCTGCTGCCCCCGGCCAAGCGCTGGTTCGCCCGCCAGGCCATGGGCCTGGGTACACGCCCGGACCAGCCTGGCCAATGACCCCTTCTTCTCTTTATCGGGCTTGAAAGCATGGAAATGCGCGCAGATCTGTTGATTGTCGGTGCCGGAATGGTCGGTAGCGCCCTGGCCCTGGCCTTGCAGCACAGTGGCCTGGACATCCTGCTGCTCGACGGCAGCCCCCTGACGGTCAAGCCGTTCGATGCACAGGCGCCCTTCGAGCCGCGAGTCAGCGCGCTGTCGATGGCCAGCCAGCGCATCCTCGAGCGCGTGGGCGCCTGGCAGCACATCCGCGAGCGGCGCCTGAGCCCGTATTCGGACATGCACGTGTGGGACGGCAGCGGCACCGGGCAGATCCACTTTTCGGCCGCCAGCGTGCACGCCGAGGTGCTCGGCCACATCGTCGAGAACCGCGTGGTGCAGGACGGTCTGCTGCAGCGCCTGCACGACAGCGAGATCGGCCTGCTGGCCAACGCCCGCCTGGAGCAGATGCGCCGCAGTGGCGACGACTGGCTGCTGACCCTGGCCGATGGCCGCACCCTGCGCGCGCCGCTGGTGATTGCGGCTGACGGCGCCAACTCGGCGGTGCGCCGCCTGACCGGCTGCCAAACCCGTGAGTGGGACTACCTGCACCACGCCATCGTGACCAGCGTACGCTGTGCCGAGCCGCACCAGGCCACGGCCTGGCAGCGCTTCACCGATGACGGCCCGCTGGCGTTTCTGCCACTGCTGCGCGACGGCCAGCAGCACTGGTGCTCCATCGTGTGGTCGACCACGCCTGCGCAGGCCGAGCGCCTCATGGCCCTGCCGGACGAAGCCTTCTGCGCCGAGCTGGAGCGGGCCTTCGAGGGCCGCCTGGGCACGGTGCTGGCGGTTGACCCACGGCTGTGCGTACCGCTGCGCCAGCGCCATGCCAAGCGCTACGTGGCCGAGGGCCTGGCGTTGATCGGCGATGCGGCCCACACCATTCACCCGCTGGCCGGGCAGGGCGTGAACCTTGGCTTTCTGGATGCGGCGGTGCTGGCCGAAGTGCTGCAGCATGCCCATGAGCGCGGCGAGCGCCTGGCCGACGTGCGCGTGCTGAGCCGCTACGAACGACGGCGCATGCCGCACAACCTGGCCTTGATGGCCGCAATGGAGGGCTTCGAGCGCCTGTTCCAGGCCGACCCGCTGCCGCTGCGCTGGCTGCGCAACAGTGGCCTGAAGTGGGTGGAGCAACTGCCGGAGGCCAAGGCGCTGTTCGTGCGCCAGGCGCTGGGGCTGAGCGGCGACCTGCCGGAGCTGGCACGGGCCTGAGGCGGCACCGCAACATCTGGTAACTCCTCCCTTGGCAGTTCGGTTGAGAAGGCAAATGGCATTCACTACCATTTGCGCCTCTCCCGCATTCCGAGGACCGCCTTCATGTTGCCACGCAAGCATCTACTCGCCGCCCTGGCGCTCACCCTGCTGGGCGGTACCGTACAGGCGGCGGACGAGGTGGTGGTGTATTCCTCGCGCATCGACGAGCTGATCAAGCCGGTATTCGATGCCTACACCAAGGAAACCGGGGTCAAGGTCAAGTTCATCACCGACAAGGAAGCGCCGTTGATGCAGCGCATCAAGGCCGAGGGCAGCAACGCCACCGCCGACCTGCTGCTGACCGTGGATGCCGGCAACCTCTGGCAGGCCGAGCAGATGGGTATCCTGCAGCCGATCAAGTCGGCCGTGATCGACGCCAACATTCCCCCGCAGTATCGCGCTTCGTCCCATGACTGGACCGGCCTGAGCCTGCGCGCACGGACCATTGCCTACGCCACCGACCGGGTCAAGCCCGAGGAGCTGAGCACCTACGAGGCGCTGGCCGGCAAGGAATGGGAAGGGCGCTTGTGCCTGCGTACCGCCAAGAAGGTCTACAACCAGTCGCTGACCGCGACCCTGATCGAAACCCACGGCGCCGAGAAGACCGAAGAGATCCTCAAGGGCTGGGTGAACAACCTGTCCACCGACGTGTTCTCGGATGACGTGGCAGTGCTCAAGGCCATCGAGGCCGGGCAGTGCGACGTGGGCATCGTCAATACCTACTACTATGGCCGCCTGCACAAGGAGCAGCCGCAGCTGCCGATCAAGCTGTTCTGGCCCAACCAGGCCGACCGTGGTGTGCACGTCAACCTGTCGGGCATCGGCTTGACCCGGCACGCGCCGCACAAGGAGGCCGCGATCAAGCTGGTGGAGTGGATGACCGGGCCGCAGGCGCAGAAGATCTTCGCCGATGTGAACCAGGAGTTCCCGGCCAACCCCAAGGTGGAACCTTCGGCAGAAGTGGCGGCGTGGGGCAAGTTCAAGGCCGACAGCCTGCCGGTGGAAGTGGCGGGCAAGCGTCAGGCTGAAGCGATTCGCCTGATGGATCGGGCTGGCTGGAACTGAGCGCAAGACCTTATCCTTGCGGGGCCCTCCAGGGCCCCTTCGCCGGCAATGCCGGCTCCTACAGGTAATGCGCGACCCCTGTAGGAGCCGGCGTTGCCGGCGAATCTCACATTCGCTAGAGATCTCCCCCTTGGCCCACCCCGCCCAACGCCGCTGGTACCCCCTGGTCTTCACCGTCTGCGCGCTGGTGCTGCTGCCGCTGAGCGTGCTGGTGCTGTCGTGGCAGAGCATCGACCTGCAGATCTGGTCGCACCTGCTCGACACCCAGATGAGCCGCCTGTTGGGCAACACCCTGACCTTGATCCTCGGCGTGGGCGTCGGCGTCACCGTGCTGGGCGTGAGCCTGGCCTGGCTCACCAGCTTGTGCGAATTCCCCGGCCGACGCTGGCTCGACTGGGCATTGATGCTGCCCTTCGCCATCCCCGCCTATGTGCTGGCGTTCGTCTTCGTCGGTTTGCTGGACTTCTCCGGCCCGGTGCAAACCCTGCTGCGCGAATGGTTCGGCCCCATGCGCCTGCCGCGCGTGCGCTCCACCGGCGGGGTGATCATCGTGCTGGTGCTGGTGTTCTACCCCTATGTCTACCTGCTGGCACGTACCGCCTTCCTGGCCCAGGGCAAGGGCCTGATGGAAGCGGCGCGGGTGCTCGGGCAATCGCCGCTGCAAGCCTTCTGGCGCGTGGCCCTGCCCATGGCGCGGCCGGCGATCGGCGCGGGCGTGGCGCTGGCGCTGATGGAAACCCTGGCCGACTTCGGCGCGGTGGCCGTGTTCAACTTCGACACCTTCACCACCGCCATCTACAAGACCTGGTACGGCTTCTTCAGCCTCTCCAGCGCCGCCCAGCTCGCCAGCCTGTTGCTGCTGGCCGTCATGCTGGTGCTGTACGGCGAGCGCCGGGCCCGCGGTGCGGTACGCAGCAGCAACGAGCGGCCCCGGGTGGCGGCGCTGTACCACCTGCACGGGGTCAAGGCGCTGGCTGCCAGCAGCTGGTGCCTGCTGGTGTTCGCCTGCGCGTTCGTTATCCCGGTGCTGCAGTTGCTGGTGTGGTTCTGGCAGCGCGGGCGTTTCGACCTCGACGAGCGCTATGGCGCGCTCATCCTGCATACCCTGTACCTGGGCGCCATGGCTGCGCTGATCACCGTGGCGGTGGCACTGCTGCTGGCGTTTGCCCGACGTCAGGCCCCCACCCGTGTGGTGCGCGCCGGGGTCAGCCTGGCCAACCTGGGCTACGCCTTGCCCGGCTCGGTATTGGCGGTGTCGATCATGCTGGCCTTCAGTTACCTCGACAACCAGCTGGTGGTGCCGCTTTCGAGCTGGCTTGGCGGTGCCGGCCGGCCGCTGCTGATGGGCAGCCTGGCGGCACTACTGCTGGCCTATCTGGTGCGCTTCATCGCCGTGGCCTACGGCCCCTTGGAAAACAGCCTGGGGCGCATCCGGCCCTCGCTGCCGGAGGCCTCGCGCAGCCTCGGGGTCAGCGGCCCGCGATTGTTTTTCAAGGTGTATCTCCCGCTGCTGGTGCCGGGTGCGCTGAGCGCGGCGCTGCTGGTGTTCGTCGATGTGCTCAAGGAGATGCCCGCCACCCTGCTGATGCGCCCGTTCGGTTGGGACACCCTGGCGGTGCGGGTATTCGAGATGACCAGCGAGGGCGAGTGGTCGCGTGCCTCGCTGCCGGCGTTGACGCTGGTGCTGGTGGGGCTGCTGCCGGTCATCGGTTTGATAAGGCGTTCGGCGCGTCACCCGGGTCAGAGTCACTGAGGGTGTAAGGCTGCGCCCTTGCGGCTACAATGCGCGGCATTCGCTGCGGCCGATCAGCACCGGGTAGCTGAAACGCTGCCCTCAGCCGCAGCCTCGCCACGCCCGGAAGGAGAAACCCATGGGACAGCGTACGCCTCTTTATGACCTGCACCTGGCGCTTGGCGCCAAGATGGTCGATTTTGGCGGTTGGGACATGCCCCTGCATTACGGCTCGCAAGTCGAGGAGCACCACCAGGTGCGCCGCGACTGCGGGGTCTTCGATGTCTCGCACCTCACCGTGATCGATGTGCACGGCGCCCAGGCCACGCCCTGGCTGCGCTGGTTGCTGGCCAACGATGTGGCCAGCCCGAATGCCCACGGCAAGGCCCTGTACAGCACCCTGCTCAACGAACAGGGCGGGGTGATCGACGACCTGCTGGTCTACCGCACCGACGACGGCTACCGACTGGTGGCCAACGCCGCCACCCGCGACAAGGACCTGGCCTGGCTGCAGGCCCATATCGGCGACTACGACGTGCAGGTGCGCGAGCGTCCCGAACTGTCGATCTTCGCTGTGCAGGGCCCGCATGCGCGGGACAAGTTGGCCGAACTGGTGAGCAGTGACCGTGCGGCGCTGATTCGTGAACTGGCCCCCTTCGAAGGCCGCAGCAGTCGCGACTGGTTCATCTCGCGTACCGGCTACACCGGCGAAGACGGCCTGGAGATCACCCTGCCGGCAGAGCAGGCCCCGGCGTTCTTCAACGACCTGGTCGGCGCCGGTATTGCCCCCAGCGGGCTGGGCGCGCGCGATACCTTGCGCCTGGAAGCGGGCATGACGCTGTACGGACAGGACATCGACGAGGCACACTCGCCACTGACCTCCAACCTGGCCCACAACATCGCCCTGGAACCGGCCGACCGCGACTTCATCGGACGCCGTGCGCTGGAGGCCGAACAGGCCGCAGGCGTGCAGCTGAAACTGGTCGGCCTGGTGCTCGAGGAACGCGGTGTACTGCGTGCGCATCAGGTGGTGCGAATCGCACAGATTGGCGAAGGGGAGATCACCAGTGGTAGTTTCTCTCCTACGCTGAGCAAGGCGATTGCCCTGGCCCGCGTGCCGGTGGCTACCGCCGACCGCGCCGAGGTGGAAATTCGCGGCAAGTGGTACCCGGTACGGGTGGTCAAGCCGACCTTCGTGCGCCAGGGCAAGATCCTGATCTGAATTCATTCCGGCGGGCCGACCGCTGACCTGTTGAGGAAAGACACTATGAGCAATATCCCCGCCGACCTGCGTTTTGCCGAGAGCCACGAGTGGGCCAGGCTGGAAGCCGACGGTACCGTCACCGTGGGCATCAGCGACCACGCCCAGGAAGCCCTGGGCGACGTGGTATTCGTCGAACTGGCCGAGGTCGGCAAGGTGTTCGCGGCCAAGGACGCCGCCGGGGTGGTGGAGTCGGTGAAAGCCGCTTCGGATATCTACGCGCCGGTCAGCGGCGAAGTGATCGCGGTCAACGAAGACCTCAGCGACAGCCCTGAGAGCCTGAACAACGATCCTTACGCCAGCTGGATCTTCAAGCTCAAGCCGTCCAACCCGGCAGAGCTGGAGCAGTTGCTGGACGCTGCCGGCTACAAGGCCGCCATCGGCGAGTAGTTTTTCCCGCACGAACGGCAATCCCTTCCTAGACTCAATAAGCCTCGACCCCTCGAGGCTTGGTCTTGGAAGAGAGAGCCGCTATGTCCCAGTCGCCGTCCCTGAGCCAACTGCACGATCCCAACCCGTTCCTGCGTCGTCATCTTGGCCCGGATGCGGCCGAGCAGCAGGCAATGTTGCAGGCCCTGGGCCTGAGCAGTCGCAGTGAACTGATTGAGCAGACCGTCCCGCCGGGCATTCGCCTGAACCGCCCGCTGGAACTGCCCCCGGCGCTTGATGAACAGGCCGCCCTGGCAAAACTGCGCGGTTACGCCGAGCAGAACCAGGTGTGGACCAGCCTGATCGGCATGGGGTACCACGCTACCCTGACGCCCACGGTGATCCTGCGCAACGTGCTGGAGAACCCCGGCTGGTACACCGCCTATACGCCGTATCAGCCGGAGATCGCCCAGGGTCGCCTGGAGGCGCTGCTCAATTACCAGCAGATGGTCATCGACCTGACCGGGCTGGACCTGGCCAATGCCTCGCTGCTCGACGAAGCGACGGCCGCTGCCGAAGCCATGGCTCTGGCACGGCGCATGGCCAAGTCGCGCAGCAATGCGTTCTTCGTCGATGAACATTGCCACCCGCAGACCCTGTCCGTACTGCAGACCCGCGCCGAGGGCTTCGGCTTCGAGCTGATCGTCGATGGGCTGGACAACCTGGACAAGCACCGGGTGTTCGGCGCGCTGCTGCAATACCCCAACACCCACGGCGGGGTGCACGACCTGCGCCCGGCCATCGAGCAGCTGCATGCCCAGCAGGCGCTGGCCTGCGTCGCCGCCGATCTGCTGAGCCTGGTGCTGTTGACCCCGCCGGGCGAGCAGGGCGCCGACGTGGTGCTCGGCTCGACCCAGCGCTTTGGCGTGCCCATGGGCTACGGCGGCCCGCACGCGGCCTACTTTGCCTGCCGCGACGACTTCAAGCGCGCCATGCCTGGGCGCATCATCGGCGTTTCCAAGGACGCGCGCGGCAACCTGGCGCTGCGCATGGCCCTGCAGACCCGCGAACAGCACATCCGCCGCGAGAAGGCCAACTCCAACATCTGCACCGCGCAGGTGCTGCTGGCCAACATCGCCGGGTTCTATGCCGTGTACCACGGGCCCGAAGGGCTCAGGCGCATCGCCCAGCGGGTGCACCGGCTCACGGTGATCCTGGCTGCCGGCCTGCAAGCCAAGGGGCTCAAGCGCTTGAACGAGCACTTCTTCGACACCCTGACCCTGGACGTCGGCGGCAGCCAGACCGCGATCATCCATAGCGCCGAGGCCGCGCAGATCAACCTGCGCATCCTGGGCCGCGGGCACCTGGGCGTAAGCCTGGATGAAACCTGCGACGAGGCCACGGTGCTGCGCCTGTTCGGCATCTTCCTGGGCGCCGACCATGGGTTGTGCGTGGCCGAGCTGGATGCCCAGGCGCAGCACAGCGGCATCCCCGACGCCTTGCAGCGCCAGTCGGCGTTTCTGACGCACCCGGTGTTCAACCTGCACCGCAGCGAAACCGAGATGCTGCGTTACCTCAAGCAGCTGGAGAACAAGGACCTGGCCCTCAACCAGTCGATGATCCCGCTGGGCTCGTGCACCATGAAGCTCAACGCCAGCAGCGAGATGATCCCCATCACCTGGCCGGCCTTCGCCAACCTGCACCCGTTCGCGCCGCTCACCCAGGCCCAAGGCTATACCGCGATGATCGACGAGCTGGAGCGCTGGCTGTGCGCGATCACCGGTTTCGATGCCATCTGCATGCAACCCAACTCCGGTGCCCAGGGTGAATACGCGGGGCTGCTGGCGATCAGCAAGTACCACCGCAGCCGCCAGCAGGGTCAGCGCGATATCTGCCTGATCCCGGCCTCGGCGCACGGCACCAACCCGGCGTCTGCGCAGATGGCCGGGATGCAGGTGGTGATCGTGGAATGCGATGTGGCGGGCAACGTCGACCTGGCCGACCTCAAGGCCAAGGCCCAGGCGGCAGGTGAGCGCCTGGCCTGCCTGATGGCCACCTACCCGTCGACCCACGGCGTGTACGAGGAAGGCATCAGTGAGATCTGCGAAGTTATCCACAGCCACGGTGGCCAGGTGTACATGGATGGCGCCAACCTCAATGCCCAGGTCGGGTTGGCGCGGCCGGCGGACATCGGTGCCGATGTATCGCACATGAACCTGCACAAGACCTTCTGCATTCCCCATGGCGGTGGCGGGCCGGGCATGGGCCCGATCGGCGTGCGTGCACACCTGGCACCGTTCGTGGCCAGCCATCCGGTGGTGCCGGTGCCCGGCCCCGACCCGCAGAACACTGCGGTCAGTGCGGCGCCCTGGGGCAGTGCGAGCATCCTGCCGATCAGCTGGATGTACATCGCCATGATGGGGCCGCAACTGGCCGATGCCAGCGAGGTGGCGATCCTGTCGGCCAATTATCTGGCCCAGCAGTTGGGCGGGGCGTTCCCGGTGCTGTACCGCGGGCGCAATGGGCGGGTGGCGCATGAGTGCATCCTCGACCTGCGGCCCTTGAAGACGCTGACCGCCATCACCGAAGAGGATGTGGCCAAGCGCCTGATGGACTACGGGTTCCATGCGCCGACCATGTCGTTCCCGGTGCCGGGCACCTTGATGGTGGAGCCGACCGAGAGCGAGTCCAAGGCCGAGCTGGACCGCTTCGTGGAGGCGATGCTGAAGATTCGGGCCGAGATTGCAGAGGTGCAGAACGGCAACTGGCCAGCCGAGGACAACCCGCTCAAGCGGGCGCCGCATACCTTGGCGGATGTGCTGGGGGTGTGGGAACGACCTTACTCAATCGAACAGGGTGTTGCTCCGAGCCACCATGCGCGGCTGCACAAGTACTGGCCGGCGGTGAACCGGGTGGACAACGTGTACGGGGACCGCAACCTGTTCTGTGCGTGTGTGCCGGTGGAGGATTATCGCTGAGGCCAGGGCCTCGTGGCCGACAAGGCTGGCTCCTGTAGGAGCCGGCATTGCCGGCGAGGTGATTACTCGGTCACGGCATTCTGCGCCAGGATCGCATTGGCCAGCTCCATGTCGCTGACCTGCAGCCCTGGCTGCTCGGCACGCACACGCTGCATGGCAGCCTCAAGATACGGCCCGCTGATCTGGCCGTTGCTGGCCACATAGCTGCTGGCATCTTCCTGCGCCGCCACCACCAGCTTGTGGTCCTTGAAGGTCAGGTAGGTGGAGCCGGTGGTGGCACCGGACGAAATCACATCACGCCAGAAGCCATCAGCCATCGCCGAGCCAACCGGCAGCGACAACAAGGCAAGGGTGGCAACCGCAAGTTTGACGCGCATGGGGCTTACTCCAGTGTGGGGGCTATTATGGTGCGTTGGATCGTGATTTCCCCAGGCAAGTTCCCCAGGGCCTACGGTGCGGGGCCAACCTGCAGTATCGCGCCGTCCTGCGACAGCACTTGCACCGGGGTGCCCACCGGCAGGTCCGGCCCGCGGACCATCCACACCCCGTCGCCGACCTTGATCTTGCCGCGACCGCCCACGATGGCCTCCTGCACCACGAAGGTCCGGCCGATCAGTTCCTGGCCGCGCATGTTCAGCCCCGGCGCATCGCTGGGGCTGGCATTGCTGCGCTGACGGTGCCACCAGAACACTGCGGTGAATACCGACAGCAGGCCGAACAGCAGGAACTGCAAGGTCCACGGCAGCTGCGGGACGACGAAGGTAATCACGCCCACGCCCGCCGCCGCCACCCCGATCCACAGCAGGTAGCCGCCGGCGCCGAACACCTCCAGGATCAGCAGCAGCGTACCGAGCGCCAGCCAGTCCCAGAACGACAGGTGTTGCAGGTAGTCCCACATGCTCAGCCCTTCTTGCCGTCGAAGGTGGCCCGCACGATCTCGCCGATGCCGCCGACGGCGCCGATCACCTGGCTGGCTTCCAGCGGCATCAGCACCACCTTGCTGTTGTTGGCCGAGGCCAGCTTGCCCAGCGCGTCGACGTATTTCTGCGCCACGAAGTAGTTGATGGCCTGCACATTGCCGTTGGCGATGGCCTCGGACACCACCTGGGTGGCGCGGGCTTCGGCTTCGGCCTGGCGCTCGCGGGCCTCCGATTCCAGGAAGGCCGCCTGACGCTCACCCTCGGCCTCGAGGATCTGCGCCTGTTTCTTGCCTTCGGCGGTGAGGATGGCAGCCGCCCGCAGGCCCTCGGCTTCGAGGATCTGCGCACGCTTGACCCGCTCGGCTTTCATCTGCCCGGACATGGCGGCCATCAGGTCGGCCGGCGGGCTGATGTCCTTGATCTCGATACGGGTGATCTTGATGCCCCACGGTGCGGTGGCTTCATCCACGGTGCGCAGCAGGCGCTCGTTGATGGCGTCGCGCTGGCTGAGCATGGCGTCCAGTTCCATGGAGCCGAGCACGGTACGGATGTTGGTCTGCAGCAGGTTGCGGGTGGCGTGCTCGAGGTTGTTGACCTCGTAGGCGGCCTGCGCCGTGTTGACCACCTGGAAGAAGCACACCGCATCGATCTGCACGGTGGCGTTGTCGGCGGTGATGACTTCCTGCGGCGGGATGTCCAGCACGCTTTCCATCATGTTGATCTTGCGCCCGATGCGGTCCATCACCGGCACGATGATGTTGAGGCCCGGCTTGAGGGTGGTGGTGTAGCGGCCAAAGCGTTCCACGGTCCACTGGAAACCCTGCGGCACCACCTTGAACCCCATGAACACCAGCGCCAGGGCCAGGCCCACGAACAACAGCATTACCATTCCGATTTGCATGACGTTTCCTTGGTCAGCAGGACTGAAAGTGCGCAAGCTTGGCATGTGGTCAGCTGTGCAGGCCAGCGCCGGATCATTTCATTTCATGCAGTAACGCGAATCACTTCTGTCAGTGTAGTCAGCCCTGCGGCGACTTTTTGCGCGCCGCTGGTGCGCAGGCTGCCCAGCCCCTCGGCCCGGGCCTGGCGGCGCAGGTTTGCCAGGTCGACGTCGCCCGACAGCTGCTCGCGCAGGCGTGGGCTCACAGGCAGCAGCTCGAACAGGCCGGTGCGGCCCCGGTAGCCGGTGTACCGGCAATCGCGGCAGCCTTCAGCCTGGCAGGTAGCGGTGGGCAGCGGCGCCTGCGGGTCGAGTTCGCGCCAGTGCGCCATGTCGAGCGGCTGCGCCACCTTGCACGCCGGGCACAGCGTGCGCACCAGACGCTGGGCCAGCACGCCGACCAGCGTGGCACGGATCAGGTACGGCGCGATGCCCAGTTCCAGCAGGCGCCCGACGGCGCCGCAGGCATCGTTGGTGTGCAGGGTCGAGAGCACCAGGTGGCCGGTGAGCGCGGCCTGGATCGCCACCTGCGCGGTGTCGGCATCGCGGATCTCGCCGATCATGATGATGTCCGGGTCCTGGCGCAGCAGCGCACGCACACCGTTGGCAAAGCCCAGGTCGATGCCGGGCTGCACCTGCATCTGGTTGAAGGCCGGCTCGAGCTGTTCGATCGGGTCTTCGAGGGTGCACAGGTTGACCTGTGGCGTGGCCAGTTGCTTGAGGGTGGCGTACAGGGTGCTGGTCTTGCCCGAGCCGGTCGGCCCGGTCACCAGGATGATGCCGTGGGGCTGGCGCAGCATCGCCTGCCAGTGCTGCAGCGCCTCGCCGTCCAGGCCCAGCTGGGTGAAGCCCTGGTGCAGCAGGTGCGGGTCGAAGATACGCAGTACCAGTTTCTCGCCGAACGCGGTGGGCAGGGTGGCCAGGCGCAGCTCGACCTCGGCGCCGGCGGCCGAGCGGGCCTTGATGCGGCCATCCTGCGGGCGGCGCTTTTCCGCGACGTTCATGCGCCCCAGGCTCTTGAGCCGGCTGACCACCGCCAGGGTCACTGCCGGCGGGAACTGGTAGGCCGGGTGCAGCAGGCCGTCGATGCGCAGGCGCAGGTGGCCCTGGTCGCGGCGCGGCTCGATGTGGATATCGCTGGCGCGCTGCTCGAAGGCGTACTGCAACAGCCAGTCGACGATGCCGACGATGTGCGTCTCGTTGGCATCGACGTCGCCTGCGCTGTTGCCCAGGTCAAGCAGTGCCTCGAGGCTGGCGCCGTCGGGCCCGGGAACGGCCTGCTGGCTGGCACCACTGACCGAGTGGGCCAGGCGAAACACCGCCTGGCTCAGCTCACGGATCTGCACCGGGCTGGCCAGCACCCGCTGCACCCTGCGTTGCAGCACCTGCCCAAGGTCGCGCTCCCAGCTGCGTACGTAGGGCTGGGCGCTGGCGACGGTCACCGTGTGGGCATCCACCGCGATGGCCAGAATCTGGTGACGCCGCGCGAATGCGGCCGACATCAGCCCGCCGAGGCTGGCTGCCTGCAGTGCCAGGGGGTCGATGCGCACATGGCGCTGGCCGGCCTGGCGGCCCAGCCATTCGCCCAGGGCATCGAGGTCCAGGGTATGGCCGGGGCGTTGCAGGTCGTTCAGGCCGCGTCGGGCGATGCGCTCCAGCGGATGTGTGGGTTCATTGGCGGCCTGCGGCCAGGGGCGCGCACAGGCGGGGCTGATGCGTTGCTGGGCGAGCAGTTCGGCGAGCAGGGTGTCGAGGTCGAGCCAGCGATCGGGCGGCGTGGCAGGCATGGGGCTTCCTTGCGAAGGTCGGACGGCCAGCCAAGGCTAGCTGCCAGCGGACCACAGGGCCTGTCGCAAGGGTTGCCGGATTTTTCTGTTCAGCGTACGTGCTGCAACGGCATGCGCGAGGCCGCCAGGGGTTCGACGCTGACCTGGGCGACACAGATCAGGTTGCGCATTTTCTGTGCAATCAGTTCGGCGCGGTGCCAGCTCAGCCCGGCTACGCCGATCTCCAGGTTCAACAGGTCGTCCTGCTGCTGCATCTGTACCTGGTGCGGGGTGAGGAACTGCAGGGCAAACAGGTTGAGCACGCGGCACAGGCTGTCCGGCTCGGCTTCCACCTGCAGGCTGTAGCGCACGCTGCTGTGCACAGCATTGGCGGCCCAGACATCGCTGCGCAGCGGGGTGACGGGGCTGTCCAGCCGTTCGTGGGCGTTCATGGGAAATCTCCGGTTTCGATGGAGGAATTTTTACATCTTCAACCGGGTATTTTTTCTCTATGATCGAGCGATCTGCGTAATCTGCGCATTGTTCGATTCATTAATGGCGCCTTGAGGGGATAAAACATGCAAAGCCAACTGGACGCCTACGACCGACGTATCCTGGCTCTGCTGCAGGAGGATGCGTCGCTGTCCAGCGCACAGATTGCCGAACGGGTCGGCCTGTCGCAGTCGCCGTGCTGGCGGCGGATCCAGCGGCTCAAGGAGGAGGGGGTGATTCGCGGGCAGGTGACCCTGCTCGATCGCAAGAAGATCGGCCTGAACACGCAGATTTTCGCCGAGGTCAAACTCAACGCCCACGGGCGGACCAACTTCGCCGAATTCACCGAGGCGATCCGCGAGTTTCCCGAGGTGCTGGAATGCTATGTGCTGATGGGCGCAGTGGACTTCCTGCTGCGCATCGTCACCCCGGACATCGAAGCCTACGAACGGTTCTTCTTCGAAAAGCTGTCGATGGTGCCGGGGATCCAGGAGGTCAACTCGATCGTGGCCTTGTCCGAAATCAAGTCCACGACCAGCTTGCCGGTGTAGCCGTCACTTGCGCAGCAGGTGCTTCCAGCCGCGGCTCTGGAACACCGCCATGGCCTGATGCACACGGGCTTCGAGCACGTCGTCGCTGATTGGCAGGCTGGCCAGTTCGTGCAGCTTGTTCAGCTCGCCGAACAGGCGGTCCAGGTCGGGGCTTTCCAGCACCTGGCGGGCATGGTGCAGCCAGGCCAGCAGGCGCTCGATGCGCGGCAGCTGTTCGGCCAGGTCTTCAGGCTGGCGGTGGTACAGCGGCAGTTGCAGCGCGTTGGCTTCGTCCGACAGCAGCACCTTGAGCCAGTTGCCCAGTTGCGCAGCGCCCTGGCGGTCGCCACGTTTGTTGCGCTCGACGGTCCAGCCACGGGCCAGCAGCCAGCGCGAGGTGTCCAGCGAGAACTGGCCCCAGCGGGTGTCGAGCAGTTCTTCGGCGAACTGCTCGGGCGCCGCGCGGCGCACGTCTTCGTCGTCGTTGCCGGCCAGCACCAGCGGGCGCCAGTCCTCGAGCAGGGCGTCGAGGCTGGCACGCAGGGCGCTGGTGGTCGGGCGTGGCGCGGCCTGGCCCAGGCTGCCGAGCAGGGCGCGCAGTTCGGCCAGGCTCTGGACCCAGTCCTGCAGCAGGCGCCAGTGTCCGTTGAACAGGTACTGCTCGGCCAGGCGCTGGCTGCTGCCCAGCAGGTGCCAGGCCAGTGCCGCGAAGGCATCGTCCAGCGGCATCTCGGCGTTCAGTTCAGCAGGCGGCAGGCTCACGGCGAAGCTCGAGGGGTCGAGCAGGCGGTAGCCGCGTTCGGCCTTGCTGATGTCGCACGGCATCAGCGGCAGGCTGGCGGCCAGCTCGGCGGCCAGTTCCAGCAGTGCGGCCGGGTCGCCTTCACGCAGTTCCAGCTCCAGCTCGCAGATGGCTTCCTTCTGCTTGCCGGCCACTACATGGCCCAGGTCCAGCGCAGCCTCGATGACCACCTTGGCCTTGCCACGGCCCCAGGCGATTTCGGCGTACTCGCGGGTGAAGTCGGTGCTGAACAGCGGCTTGATGGTTTTCTTGTCCAGGTCGGCCAGCTCGGCCGGCCATACCTGCTCGTCGAGCTTCTTGAGGTCGAGCTTGGCCTTGGGCAGCTGCCATTCGTGCTCGTTGCGTACCGACAGCCCGGCGGTGCTGTGGCCACGGGCCTTGAGGGTCTGGATCACCACGTCGCCGTCACGGCGCAGGCGCAGGGCCACCTTGGCCGCGGCCAGGTCGCGTTCTGGGGTATCGAAATATTGATTGAGCAGCTCGCGCTGCTGCCAGCCGGACTTGTTGCGCTTCTTCAGCAACGGGTGTTCGCGCAGGGCAGCGAGGGTCTCGCGGCTGACCCGCAGTTTGAGTTCGGTTTCTTTGTTCATTGCTGGCAGGCTCGATGACTGGGTGCGTCTTGGCCGTGCAGTGTACAGGAGTCGGCCGCTGACGGTTTATTCCAGGTGCCCGATAGCCCTATGATGGGCCTCGTACCGAGGAGAATGCGCATGCCTTTGCCGCCGCTCAAAGACCAGTTCGCCGCCCTGATCGCCACGCCGTCGGTCAGTTGCACCCAGCCGAGCCTGGACCAGTCCAACCGCGCGGTGATCGACCTGCTGGCCACCTGGCTGGGTGACCTGGGTTTTGCCTGCGAGCTGCAGGAGGTGACGCCGGGCAAGTTCAACCTGCTGGCCAGCTACGGCAGCGGCCCCGGTGGCCTGGTGCTGGCCGGGCACAGCGACACGGTGCCCTATGACCCGCAGCTGTGGCAGACCGATCCGCTCAAGCTGACCGAGGTGGACGGGCGCTGGGTGGGCCTTGGCAGTTGCGACATGAAGGGCTTCTTCGCCCTGGTGATCGAGGCGGTACGCCCGCTGCTCGAGCAGCCGTTCAGGCAGCCGCTGCTGATCCTGGCCACCTGCGACGAGGAAAGTTCGATGTCTGGCGCCCGCGCACTGGCCGACGCCGGCCGCCCGCTGGGCCGTGCAGCGGTGATCGGCGAGCCGACCGGGCTGCGCCCGATCCGCCTGCACAAGGGGGTGATGATGGAGCGCATCGATATCCTCGGGCGCAGCGGTCATTCGTCCGACCCGAGCCTGGGCCACAGCGCCTCGGAGGCGATGCATGCGGTGATGGGCGAGCTGATGGGCCTGCGCCGGCAATGGCAGCAGCAGTACAGCAACGCCCAGTTCAGCGTGCCGCAGCCGACCATGAACTTCGGCTGCATCCACGGCGGCGACAACCCCAACCGTATCTGCGGGCAGTGCGCCCTGGAATTCGACCTGCGCCCACTGCCGGGGATGGACCCGGAAGTGCTGCGTGCTGCGATCCGCAGCAAGCTGGCGCCGCTGGCCGAACAGCACCAGGTGCAGATCGACTACGCGCCGCTGTTTCCCGAGGTGCCGCCGTTCGAGCAGGCCGCCGACGCCGAACTGGTGCGCGTGGCCGAGCGTCTTACCGGGCATACGGCCGAGGCGGTGGCCTTTGGTACCGAGGCGCCTTATCTTCAACGTCTGGGCTGTGAAACCCTGGTGCTGGGCCCCGGCGACATCAGCTGTGCCCACCAGCCGGGCGAGTACCTCGAAATGTCACGCCTGGAGCCTACCGTGCGTCTATTGCGTGAGTTGATCGGGCATTATTGCCTCAACCCGGTAATTGCCCGCTGATTTCAACCGTTTTTACCCAAGGAGAATGCGCGTGACGCCAGACCTGTTGCGACGATAACCCTTCGAGCGCTGTGTGCTTTTCCGTTCTTGTCCTTTTTCCACAGGTTTCTACAGGCTCTGGTTATGCCCGAATACGTCAATTGGCTGCGTCATGCTTCGCCTTACATCAATGCCCACCGCGACTGCACCTTTGTGGTCATGCTGCCCGGTGACGGGGTCGAGCACCCCAACTTCGGCAATATCGTCCACGACCTGGTGCTGCTGCACAGCCTGGGCGTGCGCCTGGTGCTGGTGCACGGTTCGCGCCCGCAGATCGAAAGCCGCCTGGCCGCCCGCGGCCTGAGCGCGCACTATCATCACGGCCTGCGCATCACCGATGCGGCCACCCTGGAATGCGTGATCGACGCGGTCGGCCACCTGCGCATCGCCATCGAGGCGCGCCTGTCGATGGACATGGCCGCGTCGCCGATGCAGGGTTCGCGCCTGCGCGTGGCCGCCGGCAACCTGGTCACGGCGCGCCCCATCGGCGTGCTCGAAGGCGTCGATTATCACCACACCGGCGAGGTGCGCCGGGTCGATCGCAAGGGCATCAATCGCCTGCTCGACGAACGCTCCATCGTGCTGCTGTCGCCGCTGGGCTATTCGCCCACCGGCGAGATCTTCAACCTGGCCTGCGAAGACGTCGCCACCCGTGCGGCCATCGAGCTGGGGGCCGACAAGCTGCTGCTGTTCGGCGCCGAGCGCGGACTGATGGATGAGAGCGGCAGGCTGGTGCGTGAGCTGCGCCCGCAGCAGGTGCCGGCGCATCTGCAGCGCCTGGGCTCGGACTATCAGGGCGAGCTGCTGGACGCGGCCGCCGAAGCCTGCCGTGGCGGTGTGGCGCGCAGCCACATCGTCAGCTATGCCGAGGACGGTGCGCTGCTCACCGAGCTGTTCACCCGTGACGGTGGCGGCACGCTGGTGGCTCAGGAACAGTTCGAGAAGGTGCGCGAGGCGGCCATCGAGGATGTCGGCGGCCTGCTGGACCTGATCAGCCCGCTGGAAGAGCAGGGCATCCTGGTGCGGCGTTCGCGCGAGGTGCTGGAGCGCGAGATCGAGCAGTTCAGTGTGGTGGAGCGCGAGGGGATGATCATTGCCTGCGCGGCGCTGTACCCGATCGCCGATTCGGAGGCGGGCGAGTTGGCGTGCCTGGCGGTGAACCCGGAATACCGGCATGGCGGGCGTGGCGACGAGTTGCTGGAGCGCATCGAGACACGGGCGCGGGAGATGGGCTTGAAGACCTTGTTCGTGCTGACGACGCGCACGGCGCACTGGTTCCGCGAACGCGGCTTCGTGCCCAGCGAGGTGGAGCGGCTGCCTGCGGCGCGGGCTTCGCTGTACAACTACCAGCGCAATTCGAAGATCTTCGAGAAGGCGCTTTAAGGGCTTCGCCGGCAAGGCCGGCTCCTACACGGTCACATCGACCCTGTAGGAGCCGGCCTTGCCGGCGAATGGACCTTACACGGTGTGCAGGTACCAGTTGTACTCAAGGTCGGAGATGGAGTGTTCGAACTCCTCCAGCTCGCTTTCCTTGCAGGCCACGAAGATATCGATGTACTTCGGATCGATGTACTTGGCCATGATCTCGCTGTCGTCCAGCTCGCGCAGTGCATCACGCAGGTTGTTCGGCAGGCTCTGCTCGTTCTGCTCGTAGGAGTTGCCCACCATCGCCGGGCCCGGTTCGACCTTGTTGGTCAGACCGTGGTGCACGCCCGCCAGTACGGCTGCCATCAGCAGGTACGGGTTGGCGTCGGCACCGGCCACACGGTGCTCCAGGCGCACGGCGTCCGGCGTGCCGGTCGGTACGCGCAAGGCCACGGTACGGTTGTCCAGGCCCCAGGTCGGGGAGTTGGGCACGTAGAACTGGGCACCAAAACGGCGGTACGAGTTGACGTTCGGGCACAGGAACGCCATCGACGCCGGCAGGGTCTCGAGCACACCGCCGATCGCGTGACGCAATGCGGCGTTCTGCTCGGGATCCTCGCTGGTAAAGATGTTCTTGCCATCCTTGTCCAGCACCGAGATATGCACGTGCAGACCATTGCCCGCCTGGCCAGGGTACGGCTTGGCCATGAAGGTGGTGTCCATCTCATGGTCGTAGGCGATGTTCTTGATCAGACGCTTGAGCAATACCGCGTAGTCGCAGGCCTTGATCGGGTCGGCCACGTGGTGCAGGTTCACTTCGAACTGCGCCGGGGCACTTTCCTTGACGATGGCGTCAGCCGGGATGCCTTGTTCCTTGGCACCTTCCAGAATGTCCTGCAGGCAGTCGACGTACTCGTCGAGGTCGTCGATCAGGTACACCTGGGTGGAGATCGGACGCTTGCCCGAGATCGGCGAGCGCGGCGGCTGTGGACGGCCGTTCACGTTCTCCTGGTCGATCAGGTAGAACTCCAGCTCGAACGCGGCGCAGATGGTCAGGCCCAGGTCGTCGAACTTGCTCACCACCTGGCGCAGCACTTCACGCGGGTCGGCGAAGAACGGCTCGCCCTCGAGCTCGTGCATGGTCATCAGCAACTGCGCGGTGGGGCGCTTCTGCCAGGGCTCGTTGGAGAGGGTACCGGGGATGGGATAGCAGATACGGTCGGCATCGCCGATGTCCAGGCCCAGGCCGGTGCTTTCGACGGTGGAACCGTTGATGTCCAGGGCGAAGAGGGAGGCCGGCAGGTTGATGCCTTTCTCGTAAACCTTGTGCAGGCTCGTGCGTTCGATGCGCTTGCCACGCACCACACCATTCATATCTGCAATCAGAAGGTCAACGTAGAGAACCTCAGGATGTTCCTTAAGGAACGCGTTCGCTTCGTTAAGCTGAACGGCACGCGGGGGTACCGACATGATGCAACACCTTTGTTGTTAAAAATATCAATCAATGGGGGCTTGCAGGTTCAGTCAACGCGAAAGCCCTGCTGAAGTCAAGCCAGCCCCATCATGCCCTAAAACGGCGCTGAAGCGGCATTTTTGCTGCAAATGAGGGCGTCGACAAGGCCTGCTTTGGTAGCGAGACAGCGACTTTGAGCGGGCCGTATTCTATTTTTTACAGGGGTGTTGTGTAAAAAAATGAACAAGGCTAAGCTCGGTTGCAACCCATAACAGCAATAATACCGGGGGTTACATGTCTCGCCAGCCGACAATCGGCGTCACCGGCCGCACCGCGCGGATCGGTCTGCACGCCCGCCGCACCCACGGCAGATACCGCGTGGCCGTGCACCGCCACCTGGCCGCAATAATTGACGGCCTGGGCTGCATGCCCGGTATCGCACCCTCTTCTGTAATCGACTGCCACCACTATAGCCGGCCAGGCGGCCCAGCGGGTATTGCCCTGCGCGTTCGCCCCGTGGCAGGTGCTTTGCTTTAGCGTCGTGCGGCATCCAGAATGAGCAGGACGGCCCAGCCTGGGCGTCCTGACGTCAGTCCAGACATTTACCTCCTGAGGTATTTATGAGTAACAACCTCGACCAGCTCACCGATTGGTTGAAAGAGCACAAGATCACCGAAGTCGAGTGTCTGATCAGCGACCTCACCGGTATCACGCGCGGCAAGATCTCCCCCACCAACAAGTTCATTGCCGAAAAGGGCATGCGCCTGCCCGAAAGTGTGCTGTTGCAGACGGTGACCGGCGACTACGTCGACGATGACATCTATTACGAGCTGCTCGATCCGGCCGACATCGACATGATCTGCCGCCCCGACGAGAACGCGGTATTCCTGGTGCCATGGGCCATCGAGCCCACCGCGCAGGTGATCCACGACACCTACGACAAGCAGGGCAACCCGGTCGAGCTGTCGCCGCGCAACGTGCTCAAGAAGGTCTTGAAGCTCTACGCCGACAAAGGCTGGCAGCCGATCGTGGCGCCGGAGATGGAGTTCTACCTGACCAAGCGCTGCGAGGACCCGGACTTCCCGCTGCAGCCGCCCATCGGTCGCTCCGGTCGCCCCGAAACCGGTCGCCAGTCGTTCTCCATCGAGGCCGCCAACGAATTCGACCCGCTGTTCGAGGACGTCTACGACTGGTGCGAACTGCAGCACCTGGACCTGGACACGCTGATCCACGAGGACGGCACCGCGCAGATGGAAATCAACTTCCGTCACGGCAACGCGCTGTCGCTGGCCGACCAGATCCTGGTGTTCAAGCGCACCATGCGCGAGGCCGCGCTCAAGCACAACGTCGCCGCCACCTTCATGGCCAAGCCCATGACCGGCGAGCCGGGCAGTGCGATGCACCTGCACCAGAGCATCATCGACGTGAACACCGGCAAGAACATCTTCTCCAACGAAGACGGCAGCATGAGCCAGCTGTTCCTGCACCACGTTGGTGGCCTGCAGAAGTTCATCCCGTCGGTGCTGCCGCTGTTTGCCCCCAACGTCAACTCGTTCCGCCGCTTCCTGCCCGACACCTCGGCGCCGGTGAACGTGGAGTGGGGCGAGGAGAACCGCACCGTGGGCCTGCGCGTGCCGGATGCCGGCCCGCAGAACCGTCGTGTGGAAAACCGCCTGCCCGGCGCCGACGCCAACCCTTACCTGGCGATTGCCGCCAGCCTGTTGTGCGGCTACATCGGCATGGTCGAAGGCATCAACCCCAGCGCGCCGGTCAAGGGCCGCGGTTACGAGCGGCGCAACCTGCGCCTGCCGCTGACCATCGAGGACGCCCTTGAACGCATGGAGAACTGCAGCGCGCTGGAGCCGTACCTGGGCAAGAAATTCATCGCAGGCTACGTCGCCACCAAACGCGCCGAGCATGAAAATTTCAAACGCGTGATCAGCTCCTGGGAACGCGAGTTCCTGCTGTTCGCGGTCTGATAAACCCCGGGGCCGCAGGAGCGCGGCCGTCAGTCATCGGAGAAGCACATGAGCGTCAAGAACCCGCAAACCCGCGAGTGGCAAGACCTGAGTCGTGATCATCACCTGGCGCCGTTCAGCGACTACAAGCAGCTGAAGGAAAAAGGCCCGCGGATCATCACCAAGGCCAAGGGCGTGCACCTGTGGGACAGCGAGGGCAACAAGATCCTCGACGGCATGGCCGGGCTGTGGTGCGTGGCCGTCGGCTACGGCCGTGAAGAACTGGCCGAGGCGGCAGCCAGCCAGATGCGCGAGCTGCCGTACTACAACCTGTTCTTCCAGACCGCCCACCCGCCGGCGCTGGAGCTGGCCCGGGCGATCACCGAGGTGGCCCCTGCGGGCATGAGCCATGTGTTCTTCACCGGCTCCGGCTCCGAAGGCAACGACACCAACCTGCGCATGGTCCGCCATTACTGGACGCTCAAGGGCAAGCCGCAGAAGCAGGTGATCATCGGTCGGGTCAACGGCTATCACGGCTCCACCGTGGCCGGCGCTGCCCTGGGCGGCATGAGCGGCATGCACGAGCAGGGCGGTACGCTGCCGGGCATCGTGCATATTGCGCAGCCGTACTGGTTCGGCGAAGGCGGCGACATGACCCCGGACGCGTTCGGCGTATGGGCCGCCGAGCAACTGGAGAAGAAGATCCTCGAAGTCGGCGAAGACAACGTGGCCGCCTTTATCGCCGAGCCGATCCAGGGTGCTGGCGGGGTGATCATCCCACCAGAAACCTACTGGCCGAAGATCAAGGAAATCCTCGCCAAGTACGAAATCCTGTTCATTGCCGATGAGGTGATCTGCGGTTTCGGTCGTACCGGCCAGTGGTTCGGTACCGACTACTACGGCCTCAAGCCCGACCTGATGACCATCGCCAAGGGCCTGACTTCGGGCTACATCCCCATGGGCGGCGTGATCGTGCGTGACGAAGTGGCGGCCGTGCTCAGCGAGGGCGGCGACTTCAACCATGGCTTCACCTACAGCGGCCACCCGGTGGCGGCAGCGGTGGCCCTGGAAAACCTGCGGATCCTGCGCGACGAGAAAATCATCGAGCGCGTTCAGGCAGAAACGGCACCGTATTTGCAGAAACGTCTGCGTGAGCTGAACGATCATCCGCTGGTGGGCGAGGTCCGTGGCCTGGGCATGCTCGGCGCGATCGAGCTGGTCAAGGACAAGGCGACCCGCACCCGTTACGAGGGCAAGGGCGTGGGCATGATCTGCCGCCAGTTCTGCTTCGACAACGGGCTGATCATGCGCGCCGTGGGCGACACCATGATCATCGCGCCGCCGCTGGTCATCACCTGCGAGGAGATCGACGAGCTGGTGGAAAAGGCACGCAAATGCCTGGACCTGACGCTCGAAGCGTTGAAGTGAGCAGGTGCTAGGCTCAGCCTTGGGTTGAATGGCGATCTGCGGCGCACTCTGGTTGAAACCGCGCCGTGGATCTTGCCAGACTAGCGACTGTTTCAGTCGCCCAGCGCTTGCGCCGAACGAGTCGGTCGCTGAACAGATGGTTTCTATAAAAAATTCTGGAGCATTACGCATGAAGAAAATGGGCAAGACGCTGTTGGCCGCTACCCTCGCGGGGTTGATGGCCGGTGCTGTTCAGGCGGACGACAAGGTGCTGCACGTCTACAACTGGTCCGACTACATTGCGCCGGACACCATCGCCAAGTTCGAGAAACAGTCGGGCATCAAGGTGGTCTACGACGTGTTCGACAGCAACGAAACCCTGGAAGCCAAGTTGCTGGCCGGCAAGTCGGGCTACGACGTGGTGGTACCGTCCAACAACTTCCTGGCCAAGCAGATCAAGGCCGGTGTGTACCAGGAGCTGGACAAGTCCAAGCTGCCGAACTGGAAGAACCTCGACGAAGACCTGCTCAAGGCCGTGGGCGATGCCAGTGACCAGGGCAACAAGCATGCCTTCCCGTACATGTGGGGCAGCATCGGCATCGGCTACAACCCCGAGAAGGTCAAGGCCGCGCTGGGCGTCGACAAGATCGACTCGTGGGACGTGGTGTTCAAGCCGGAAAACATCGCCAAGCTCAAGAGCTGCGGCGTGAGTTTCCTCGACGCACCGACCGAAATGATCCCGGCGGCCCTGCATTACCTGGGCAAGCCGACCAACAGCAAGGACAAGGCAGACCTGAAGGCCGCCGAAGACCTGTTCCTGAGCATTCGCCCATCGGTGGCGTACTTCCATTCCTCCAAGTACATCTCGGACCTGGCCAACGGCAACATCTGCGTGGCCGTGGGTTACTCGGGTGACCTGGAGCAGTCCAAGGCCCGTGCCCACGAAGCGGGCGACAAGGTCAAGCTGGCCTACAGCATTCCGAAAGAAGGCGCCGGCACCTTCTATGACATGGTCGCGATTCCCAAGGACGCCACCAATGTCGAAGCAGCCTACAAGTTCATGGACTTCCTGATGCAGCCGGAAGTCATGGCCGAGATCACCAACGCCGTGCGCTTCCCGAACGGCAACAAGGCAGCCACCGCTCTGGTGGACAAGGACATCTCCGGCGACCCGAGCATCTACCCGTCGGATGAAGTGAAGAAGCACCTGTACGCGATCAGCGACCTGGATGCAGGCACCCTGCGCCTGATCACCCGCAGCTGGACCAAGATCAAATCGGGCAAATAAATCCGGTTTTTCCCGTCAGGCACTGAAAAACAGTGCCTGAACGGGGCTCGAGGGCAAATTCTTTTTGCTCGATGGGTGTATCGAAGGTAAGTTGCGCGCCGGTTTGCCGGTACCGCAGGCGTATCTGCCAAACGACTCGGGCACTTTTGTAGAGGACCTCCCACTTGTCTACTTCACATTTTCGCAAGGCCGTCCTGGCCACAGCGAGCCTGACGCTGGCGATCAGTGTCCAGGCGGCGCCCACGGTGCATATCTACAACTGGTCGGACTACATCGGCCAGACCACCCTTGCGGACTTCGAAAAGGAGACCGGCATCAAGCCGGTGCAGGACGTCTTCGATTCCAACGAAACCCTGGAAGGCAAGCTGCTGGCCGGTCGCACCGGCTATGACGTGGTGGTGCCGTCCAACCATTTCCTCGGCAAGCAGATCAAGGCGGGCGCGTTCCAGAAGCTCGACAAGACGCTGCTGCCCAACTATTCCAATCTCGACCCGGCCCTGATGAAGCGCCTGGAGAAGAACGACCCGGGCAACCAGTACGCGGTCCCCTACCTGTGGGGCACCAATGGCATCGGCTACAACGTCGAGAAGGTCAAGGCCGCGCTGGGAATCGACACCATCGATTCATGGGCCGTGCTGTTCGAGCCGGAAAACATCAAGAAGCTCTCCAAGTGCGGCGTGGCGTTCCTCGACTCGGCCGACGAGATGCTGCCGGCGGTGCTCAACTACATGGGCCGCGACCCCAACAGCACCAACCCCAAGGACTACGCCGACGCCGAGAAGAAGCTGCTGGCCATACGGCCCTACGTGACCTACTTCCACTCGTCCAAGTACATCTCGGACCTGGCCAACGGCGACATCTGCGTGGCCGCCGGCTTCTCCGGCGACGTGTTCCAGGCCAAGTCCCGCGCCGAAGAGGCGGGCAAGGGCGTGGAAATCGCCTACGCGATCCCCAAGGAAGGCGGCAACCTCTGGTTCGACATGCTGGCGATTCCCAAGGACGCCAAGAACGTCAAAGAGGCCCACGCCTTCATCAACTATCTGCTCAAGCCTGAGGTCATCGCCCAGGTCAGCGATTACGTCGGTTACGCCAACCCGAACCCCAAGGCTGGCGAACTCATGGACCAGAGCGTGCGAACCGACGCAGCGGTTTACCCACCGCAAGAGGTGCTGGACAAGTTGTACGTCAACTCAGAGTTACCCCCCAAAGTGCAACGTTTGATGACCCGAAGCTGGACCAAGATCAAGTCGGGCAAGTAACTATCCAGGGCCCGTCACGGCAGGGGCGGGCACCAAAATCTTGTTGGGAGTTTCACACATGGCAGTTGCCTCCGGTGCCTATAAGAAAGCCCTAGAAGGCGATCAGCAACCTAAACAGGTGCTGGTCAAGATCGACCGGGTTACAAAGAAGTTCGACGAAACCGTAGCGGTGGACGATGTGTCCCTGGAGATCAAGAAGGGCGAGATCTTCGCGCTGCTCGGTGGCTCCGGCTCGGGCAAGTCCACCTTGCTGCGCATGCTGGCAGGGTTCGAGCGTCCGACCGAAGGGCGGATCTTCCTCGATGGCGTGGACATCACCGATATGCCGCCCTACGAGCGGCCGATCAACATGATGTTCCAGTCCTACGCGCTGTTCCCGCACATGAGCGTGGCCGACAACATCGCCTTCGGCCTCAAGCAGGACCGCATGAGCAAGGACGAGATCGAGGCGCGGGTGGCCGAGATGCTCAAGCTGGTGCACATGACCCAGTACGCCAAGCGCAAGCCGCACCAGCTCTCCGGTGGCCAGCGTCAGCGTGTGGCCCTGGCCCGTTCGCTGGCCAAGCGGCCCAAGCTGCTGCTGCTCGATGAGCCGATGGGCGCGCTGGACAAGAAACTGCGTTCGCAGATGCAGCTGGAACTGGTGGAGATCATCGAGCGCGTGGGCGTGACCTGCGTGATGGTGACCCACGACCAGGAAGAGGCCATGACCATGGCCCAGCGCATCGCGATCATGCACCTGGGCTGGATTGCCCAGATCGGCAGCCCCATCGATATCTACGAAACCCCCACCAGCCGCCTGGTGTGCGAGTTCATCGGCAACGTCAACCTGTTCGAAGGCGAAGTGGTCGAGGACGCCGAGGGCCACGCGCTGATCGCCAGCCCCGAGCTCGAGCGCAAGATCTACGTGGGCCACGGTGTGACCACCTCGGTCGAAGACAAGCGCATCACCTATGCGCTGCGGCCGGAAAAACTGCTGGTGACCACCGAGCAGCCGAGCTTCGAGTTCAACTGGTCCCACGGCAAGGTGCACGACATCGCCTACCTGGGTGGCCATTCGGTGTTCTACGTGGAGCTGCCAGGCGGCAAGATCGTGCAGTCGTTCGTCGCCAACGCCGAGCGCCAGGGCACCCGGCCGACCTGGGATGACCAGGTCTACGTGTGGTGGGAAGACGACAGCGGCGTGGTCCTGCGGTCATGACAGCGCGCAAGCTCAAGCGAGCGTTTCAGCGATTGATACCCGAAGGGCGTCACCTGGTGATCGGGGTGCCGTTCCTGTGGCTGTTCCTGTTCTTCATGCTGCCGTTCTTCATCGTGCTGAAGATCAGCTTTGCCGAAGCCGACGTGGCGATCCCGCCGTACACCGAGATCTTCACCTACCTCGAAGACAAGGTGCAGCTGGTACTCAACCTGGCCAACTATGGCCTGTTGACCGAGGACGAGCTGTACATCGCGGCCTACCTGGGCTCGTTGAAGATGGCCCTGATCAGCACGATCCTGTGCCTGGCGATCGGCTACCCGATGGCCTACGCCATCGCCAACGCGCGCAAGGAAATGCAGACCGTGTTGCTGCTGCTGATCATGATGCCGACCTGGACGGCGATCCTGATCCGCGTGTATGCGTGGATGGGCATCCTCAGCAACAACGGGCTGCTCAATGCCTTCCTGATGTGGCTGGGGCTGATCGATCAGCCGCTGCAGATCCTCAACACCAACCTGGCGGTGTATATCGGCGTGGTCTATTCGTACCTGCCGTTCATGATCCTGCCGCTCTACGCCAACCTGGTCAAACACGACCAGAGCCTGCTGGAAGCGGCGTCCGACCTGGGTTCGAGCACCTTCAACAGCTTCTGGAAAATCACCGTGCCGCTGTCCAAGAACGGCATCGTGGCCGGCTGCATGCTGGTGTTCATCCCGGTGGTGGGCGAGTTCGTGATCCCCGAGCTGCTGGGCGGCCCGGAAACCCTGATGATCGGCAAGGTGCTGTGGCAGGAATTCTTCAACAACCGTGACTGGCCGGTGGCATCCGCCCTGGCGGTGGTGATGCTGGCAATCCTGATCGTGCCCATCCTGCTGTTCAACCGCAGCCAGGCCAAAGAGATGGAGGGCAGGGCATGAAGCGTTTCAGTTTCTCCAAACTGATGTTGGTGGTAGGCCTGCTGTTCATCTACCTGCCCATGCTGATCCTGGTGATCTACTCGTTCAACGCCTCCAAGCTGGTGACGGTGTGGGGGGGCTGGTCGGTGAAGTGGTACGTGGGCCTGCTCGACAACACCCAGCTGATGGGCTCGGTGATGCGCTCGCTGGAGATCGCCTGCTACACCGCGGTGGCCGCGGTGGCGCTGGGTACCCTGGCGGCGTTCGTACTGACCCGTGTGACCCGCTTCAAGGGGCGCACGCTGTTCGGTGGCCTGGTCACCGCACCGCTGGTAATGCCTGAGGTGATCACCGGTCTGTCGCTGTTGCTGCTGTTCGTGGCCATGGCGCAGATGATCGGCTGGCCGCAGGAGCGCGGCATCGTCACCATCTGGATCGCTCACACCACGTTCTGCGCCGCCTATGTGGCGGTGGTGGTGTCGGCCCGCCTGCGCGAGCTGGACCTGTCCATCGAAGAGGCGGCCATGGACCTGGGCGCGCGGCCGTGGAAGGTGTTCTTCCTGATCACCATCCCGATGATCGCGCCGTCGCTGGCGGCGGGCGGCATGATGTCGTTCGCACTGTCGCTGGACGACCTGGTGCTGGCCAGCTTCGTGTCCGGGCCGGGTTCGACCACCTTGCCGATGGAAGTGTTCTCGGCGGTGCGCCTGGGCGTGAAGCCGGAGATCAACGCGGTGGCCAGCCTGATCCTGCTCAGCGTGTCGCTGGTGACCTTCATGGTTTGGTACTTCAGCCGCCGTGCCGAAGAGCGCCGCAAGCGCGCGATCCAGCAAGCCATCGAAGAAAGCGCCGCGGACTCGTGGAAGCAGCCGGACGTGCGCCGCGCCACTGCTGCGCAGGTCTCGGCCTGATCTGAAAAAGCCATCGCGGGTCACGCCCGCTCCCACAGGTTTTGCGAACACCGCAGACCCCTGTGGGAGCGGGCGTGACCCGCGATGGGCTGCACAGCAGCCCTAGGGCACCAGCCGCAACGTCCCCTCGGTCTCCCCCGCCAACCCCATCAGCGCCCGCTGATACCTGCCGTCGATATAGTCCTGCGCCTGATCGGCATAGTGCCTGTCGAACACCACGCCGCTCTGCCCGAGCGGGTTGATGCTCAGCGCCGTCCCTGCATCGGCGAAATCGATCACGCGCCGCGTCGATGGCCCGTAGGTCACCGGCCACGGTGCCGGGCTGATTCTGGATGACAGGTTGTTCGGTACCTCATGCGCGCCCGGCGCCGCGAATGGCCCCACGTTGAACAGCAGGTTCAGCGGCTTCTGCGCACCTAGCGGGTGCCCGTGGGTCAACGTGTGCGCCTTGCCCCACTGCCAGTTCGCCGGGTCCTTGCCCAGGGTGGTGCGCAGGTGCGCCAGGGTGTTGTCCCAGGCCAGCTTGACCACCGTTTCGCGGTCACTGTGCGCGTTGCTGCCCTTGCGCGCCCACCACTGCGAATCCACGTCTGCGGCCAGGCGCGGCAGCAAGGTATCCACCATGCGCGTCGACAGCAGCGTCTCGAACCATTCGTCACCGAGCTCGTCATGGGTGGCGGCGCGGGCGAATTCGTACAGCAGCTGGTTGAACAGCGTGGCGCTGGTCGATTCCACCGGGTAGTCGCCGCGCCACGCGGCCAGTTGCTCGACCAGCTCGCGCTCGTGTACGTCGGTGACCACCTGGCGCAGTACCGACAGCAGCGGTGTGAGCAGGTGCGGGCCATAGGCGGTGGCCGTGTCCAGCTGCAACGCCTGGCTGTTGTGCAGGTCCCACTTCACGCCGGGCGAGGCCAGGTTGTTGTTGAGCTGGCGGCCGCGGTCCGGCGGGTTGTAGTAGCCGGGGATGACCATGCCGGTGGGCGACACCGGCTGGAAGTTGGCCGAGACGATGTAGCCCGCGGCGGGGTTCTCCTGCTGCGGGTTGGCGCTGAACGGGTAGAAGCCGAGCTTGTCGGCCTGGGCCGTGCTGCCGTCGAGAATGAACGCCGGGTTCACCCCATCCGGACGGATCGGCAACTGCGCTGCCGCCCACCAGCCGATATCGCCCTGTGCGTTGGCCCATACCAGGTTGAGGCCGGGGGCGTGGATCTTGGCGGCGGCCGCACGCATCCTGTCCAGGGTGTTGGCGCGGTTGATGTCGTAGAAGGCTTCCAGGATCGGGTTCTCGGTTTCCAGGAATGCCCACCACATCGCGATCGGCGTGCCGTTTTCATGCCCACTGACGGCGGGGTTGATGATCGGCCCGTGCGGCGAGCGGCGCAGGGTGAGGGTGAGCGGGTCTTCCCCCTTGATCCGGACCTGCTGCTGGGTGGAGGTGAGGTCGTGCCACTGGCCGTGGATCTTCACCTGTTCGGGATTGTCCGGGTTGACCTGCTCGGCGATCAGGTCGAGGTCGTCGTTCTGGAACATGGTCAGGCTCCAGCCGAACTCGCGGTTGTGTCCCAGCGAGGCGAACGGGTTCAGCGCCTGGTGGTAGCCGTACAGGTGAAAGCCCGGCGCCGACAGTTCGGCCTCGTACCACACCGACGGCACCGAGAAGCGAATATGCGGGTCGCCCGCCAGCAGCGGCTTGCCACTGGCGGTGAGCCTGCCGCTGACGGCCCATGCGTTGCTGCCCTCGAATTGCGGCAGGCCCGCATCGCCCAGCGCCTGGTGGCTGACCTGGGCGATGCGGCCCAGCCTGCGCCAGTCGGCGGCGGCCAGGTGTGGCGGGGTCTGCACCGCGCCTTCGGGGTCCCAACCCAGTTCGAAGTCGCTGAGGTAGTACTTGCCCAGGTGATCGCGCACGTAGGTCAGCAGCGGCTCGGTACGAAACGCGGCGGCGAAGCTGTAGGCCATGAACCCTGCGATGCTCAGGGTGTCCTCGGCGGTGAACGGGCGCGGTGTGATGCCCAGCACATCGAACTCCACGGGCCTGGGGTGCGAGTCCTGCCAGGCGTTCACGCCCTCCAGGTAGGCTTGCAGGGCCAGCCAGGCCGGGGATTGCCTGTCCTGGCGGGCGACCATGCTGCGCGCCTGCTCGGCAATGCGCAGGCTGCGGAACAGGGTGTCGGTCTCCACCAGCTTGGGGCCCAGTACCTCGGCCAGTTCGCCATTGGCCAGGCGCCGGGTGATTTCCATCTGGAACAGGCGGTCCTGGGCGTGCACGTAGCCCAGTGCGCGGTACAGGTCGGTTTCGTTCTGCGCCTGGATGTGCGGTACGCCGCGCTGGTCGTAGCGCACGCTTACCGGCGCCTGCAGGCCGGCCACGGTGACTTCGCCGGTGCGTTGCGGCAACTTGCTGTGGGCATACCAGTAGCCGCCGCCGGCGACGGCGGCGATGAGCACCGCAAGAAGGGTAAGGCTGCGTTTCATCGGGGCTCCTTGTGCGAGGATCGTTCCTTGCCCTGGCCGGTCAGATGTTCGGCACAGGATAGACCCTGCAACTTAACCCATCCCAGGAAGCCACGGTCCGATGAACCTCAGTGAAAAGCAGAAAATGCTCGCCGGCCAGCTCTATCATGCCGGCTGTCCCGAGCTGCAGGCCGAGCAGATCGCCAACAAGCACTGGATGTACCGCTACAACCATTCCCCAGAACTGCTCAACGAGCAGCGTCATGCCCTGCTGGTCGAGCACTTCGCCAAGGTGGGGGCAGGCGCGGTGATCCGGCCGCCGTTTCATTGCGACTACGGCTACAACATCACGCTGGGCGCCAACGTGTTCGTCAACTTCAACTGCGTGATCCTCGACGTGGTGCAGGTGCACATCGGCGATGACTGCCAGATCGGCCCCGGTGTGCAGATCCTCACCGCCGACCATCCGCGCGATCCGGCCATCCGCCGTTCGGGGCTGGAGAGCGGGCGCCCGGTGAACATCGGCAGCAACGTGTGGATCGGTGCCGGTGCGCTGATTCTGCCAGGGGTGAGCATTGGTGATGATGCGATCATCGGCGCGGGCGCAGTGGTGACCCGCGATGTGCCGGCGGGGGCGACAGCGATGGGCAACCCGGCACGGGTACGCTAGCCGGCCCAGGGGCAATAGCAGCCCACCGCCAGGGTGTGGGTGGCGTTCACGCTGCGGCCCTGGGTGAGGGCCAGCAGAATGGGCTCGATGAAGCTGTTGCTCGAATTGCACGTGGCACCCTCGCTGTAGGGGCCGAAGTAGGCGAGCTGGCCGTTGCGGTCCCAGATCGCTACCGCAGGGCTTGCCGGCAGGTGCTCGGCGCCGGGCAGATCGGCCAGTGGCTTGAGCGCGCCGAGGGTGGCGGGCAGTTGGCCGTGGGTACCGGGCTTTTGCACCACGTAGAACTCCACACCCTGGGCGGCGAAGTGCTCGGTCAGCTCGGCCAGGTGCTGCTGGTTGCCGACGTTGCAGGGGCAGGCCGGGTCCCAGAAGTGCACCAGGCGGACGGGGCCGGGGCCGGCGATGTCTTCTGGCAGGCGCAGAGTGTCGCCGGCGAACAGTGCGGTGTGGTTGTCGAAGGGGCGCAGGTAGCGGCCCTGGAAGCTGTCGTAGGCCCACCACAGGCCGGCGGCGCAGAGGAGCAGGGTGAGGCCGGTGAGCAGGTGGCGGGGCATCGGGGTACCAATTCTGGAAAGAGGTGTATCTTTTCGCCGGCAAGGCCGGCGCCTACGGGCGAGGGGACGGCACAGGCAACAAAAAAGTCCCCCAGCTTGCCACGCCGTTCGCAACAGATGAATATCACAGGTCAATCCTTTGCCCCGTTGTTGGTAACTTCCATGCCCGCGTCATTCCAGCCCGACTCCCTGCGTGCCAGCCTGCAACCGCTGGCCGCGCGTCAGCCGTTGTCGACCCAGGCGCAGGCGTACCGGCATTTCTACAGCCTGGACATCCCCGGCGTCGACAGCTGGCTGGGGCGCTTCGACACCGCAGGCTTCGAGCTGGTCGCCCAGGTCTGGCTGCCCGCCGCGCCTGTGGCGACGCTGGTATTGCTGCACGGTTTCTACGACCACATGGGCCTCTACCGCCACGCCATCGAATGGGCTCTGGCCCGGCAGTTCGCGGTCATCGCCTGCGACCTGCCGGGCCATGGGCTGTCCAGCGGCGAGCGCGCCAGCATCGATGACTTTGCGGTGTATCAGGACGTGCTGCAGGCGCTGTTCGAGCAGGGCCAGGCGCTGAACCTGCCGCAACCCTGGCACCTGTGCGGGCAGAGCACCGGCGGCGCCATCCTGGTCGACCACCTGCTGCACCACGGCGCGCACAGCCCGGCCCAGGGCCAGGTGATTCTGCTGGCGCCGCTGGTACGCCCGCGTGCGTGGCGCTGGTCGAAATTCAGCTATCAGGTGCTGCGCCACTTCGTCACCGGCATCGAGCGGCGCTTCAGCGACAACAGCAACGACCCGACCTTTTTACCGTTCCTGCAGGCCGACCCGCTGCAGCCGCGGCGCCTGCCCACTGCCTGGGTCGGGGCGCTGATGGCGTGGGTCAAACGTATCGAGTTGGCGCCATGCAGCCCGCGCCAGCCGCTGATCGTGCAGGGGCAGGCCGACATGACCGTGGACTGGCCGTACAACCTTGAGGTGCTCAAGGCCAAGTTCGCCGAGCCGCAGATTCTGCTGATGCCCGAAGCCCGCCACCACCTGGTCAACGAGCTGCCGGCAATACGCCGAGACTACTTTGCCTTCATCGGCCAGCGCCTGGGCTGATCACTGCAGGTCGGAGGTGCTCTGACCGACCGCCAGGCCAGCCCGGATTGCGGCCAGGGCGGCGGCATAGTACGCCTTGCCTTCGGGCGATTCGGCAAAGCTTGCAAAGGCGTCGAGTTCGGCATCCGACAGCCCGCGATACACATACAGCAGGGTGTTGTTCAGGTCGGCCTCGATCTGCTGCATCAGGCGCTGGCGCTGTCCGTCGAGCAGGCCCTGGGCCTGGCTGCCACCGAGCAGGCCGGGGATCATCTGGCTCAGGCTGTCGGCCGCCACCCCGGCAATCGCCAGGCTGACCTCGGCACCGGCCTCGCGGGCCGGCAGGGCCTGGGCCAGGTGGCCGATGATCAGCAGGCGGCTGTCGCTGGCCTCGATCTTGGGCAGGCCCTTGGCATTCTTGGCCAACTGGTCACGGCGGGTGGCCAGCAGCTCGGCCGCCACGATCTTGCGCCCCAGGGGGGATTGAAAAAACGCCAGCGCAGGCTTGGGGTCGCTGAGGTTGGCGCGCAACTGGGCTTCGGCGCGGCGGTCGACGGCGGTGGGTTCGAAACGCTGGTTGCTGTTGTTCACCAGGGCCTGGAAGACTGCAGGCGGCAGGCTGCTGCGATAGCGCTGCTGGGCGGCATCGAGGGCATCGGTGAAGTGGGCGCGCTGCTCCGGCCACCCGGCAACCTTGTACAGTTGGTCGTGGGTATCTGCCAGGACAGGCGTGGTGCAGATCATCAACAGCAGAAAAAACAAACGGCGCATTCAGGACTCCTGTCGGCAGGCCGCTATTGTCCGTGGCCCGGCGGGGCTTTGTCGAGACGCCAATGCACACTCTCGGCCAAGTGGCGCTGTCGGTTTTGCTGGCGGCTCGATACTATGCGCGGCATGCAGATATCCCTTGATCACCCCTTGCTGTCGCGCATCGTCGACGACCTGGCCACCCGTGGCTGGTCGCAGCACGACCTGTTCCTGCCGGCCCCGCTGACGCGGGCACTGGCGGCCGAGTGCCGCCGCCGCGCCGCCGAAGGTGAACTGGCCCCTGCGGGGGTCGGGCGAGGGCCCGCGCAGGAAGTACGCGAAGGTATTCGCAACGACCATATCCAGTGGCTCGAACCCGGTGACTCGGACGCCTGCGACCAGTACCTGGGGTTGATGGACGGCCTGCGCGAAGCGATGAACCGCGGCCTGTTCCTGGGCCTGGAAGACTTCGAGTGCCACTTCGCCCTGTACCCGCCCGGCGGCTTCTACCGCAAGCACCTGGACCGCTTTCGCGACGACGACCGGCGCATGGTCTCGGCGGTGATCTACCTCAACGAAGACTGGCTGCCCGAACATGGCGGGCAGTTGCGCATGACCCTCAAGGACAATGTGGAACACGATGTGCAGCCGACCGGCGGTTGCCTGGTGGTGTTCCTCTCCGGCGAGATCCCCCACGAAGTGCTGCCGGCCAACCGCGAGCGGTTGTCGCTCACCGGCTGGTTCCGTCGGCGCGGCAACGAGCCCTTCTAGCATGCACAAGGTTCTGGTCAGCGCCTGCCTGCTGGGGCAGCCGGTGCGCTATGACGGTCGCGCCAGCGGGCATCCGGATGTGCTCCAGGGCTGGCAGCGGGAGGGTCGCGTGGTGCCGTTGTGCCCCGAGGTCGCCGGCGGTCTGCCGACCCCGCGGCCACCTGCGGAAATTCCCGGTGGGCAGGGCAGTGCGGTGCTGGAGGGCCAGGCCCGGGTGGTGACGGTAGCCGGCGAGGACGTGACCGCGCCGTTCGTGCAGGGCGCGCACCTGGCGCTGGCACTGGTGCAGCGCCACGCCATAAGGGTGGCCGTGCTCAAGTCGGGCAGCCCGTCCTGTGGCAACCGGCTGACCTATGACGGTACGTTCAGCGGCACCAGGGTGGAAGGTGAGGGTGTGACCACGGCGCTGTTGCGCCGTGCCGGGGTGCAGGTGTTCAGCGAACTGGAGCTGGACGCGGCCGTGCAGGCCCTGGAGGCCCTCGACGCCTAAGGTGCGTCGGTGTCCACGGCAGCATCCGCCGCTTCGGTGTGGGTCTGGGCCTGGGGCTCGACAGCGGGCCGCGCCGCCTGCTGCGCCAGCTCGGTCATGCGCCCGTTGTCCTTGATGCGCTGCAGGGCGGCGTTCAAGGCTTTCTCGAAGGCCGGGTTGTCCTTCTGGAAGGGCATCACATAGCGTTTGTCGTCGTCGCCGTCGGTATAGGGTTCGCTGACACCCAGGCGCTGCTTGAGCTCGGGGCTGGCGGTGATCTGGTCCAGGGCGATGTCGTAACGGCCGCTTTCCACACCGTCCAGCAACTCGTCATGGTCGACGGGCACGAACTCCACCCCTACATCCAGCTCCTTGGCCAGCGCCTGGCCCAACCCGATCTCGAAGCCGGTCCACTGGCCTTGCTTGCGGATATTGGTCGAGGAATCGGCGCTGATCGCGATACGCAGTTCATTTCGATCGTTGACCTCGTCGATCAGCTCGGCATGGGCCAACGGGGTCAGCAGGGCCGTGAGCAGTACCCCAATAGTCAAACGCATCTAAGCCCCTTTCCTGGTCTTTGGCAGTGAGTCCGGTCGCCGCGACTTTTTGTGTGTCGCGGTCGAACAGTGTCTAGGACCGCACTTGGCCGAGGATGTTAGATGCCAGGGAAGATTTTTCCGTGGCGTTTTTTAAAGCTTGCCTTGGCGCAATTGATCTATCGTAATGAACCGTTGCCCTGGTATTCAGGGGTAAGGGTTACCGAAGTAAATCACAGGAGAAGTGAATGAAAAGCCTATTTTCGCGTGCTGCCGTCGCTGGTTTGTTGATGGGCGTGTCCGCGCTGGCCGCCGCCGAAGGCCTGGTGAGCCAGGCACCACCCAAGGATGCCAAGGTATTCATCGTTTCCCCGGCCGATGGCGCCACCGTCGACAAGACCTTCACCGTCAAGTTTGGCATCGAAGGCATGGAACTCAAGCCGGCCGGCGACGCCACCCCGCATAGCGGCCATCATCACCTGCTGGTGGACGTCGACAAGGCGCCGGCTGCCGACCAGGTGCTGCCCACCAGCCTGATGCCGGAAAACGGCCAGCCGCTGCCCGCCGGCCCGCAGGTACTGCACTTTGGCAAGGCGCAGACCGAAACCCAGCTGACCCTGACCCCTGGCAAGCACACCCTGCAACTGGTGCTGGGCGACAAGTTCCACGTGCCGTTCAAGCCAAGCGTGGAATCGAAGAAGATCACCGTGACCGTGAAGTAAATCGCGTGCATGAAAAAAGGCGACCCGAGGGTCGCCTTTTTCATTTGGATCGGCGTTGCCGGCGAAGCGTTTAGAACAGCACGCGCGAACGGATGGTGCCGTTGATGTGCTGCAGCTTCTCTTGCGCCAGGTCCGAGTACTCGGCATCGACGTCGATCACCACGTAGCCGACCTTCTCGTTGGTCTGCAGGAACTGACCGGAGATGTTGATCGAGTTTTCCGCGAACACCTTGTTGATCTCGCTGAGCACGCCCGGAATGTTCTGGTGGATGTGCAGCAGGCGGTGCTTGCCCGGGTGCGCCGGCAGGGCCACTTCAGGGAAGTTGACCGACGACACGGAGGTACCGTTGTCGCTGTACTTGACCAGCTTCTCGGCCACTTCCAGGCCGATGTTGGCCTGGGCCTCGGCGGTGGAACCACCGATGTGCGGGGTCAGGATCACGTTGTCCAGGCCACGCAGCGGGCTTTCGAACTGCTCGTCGTTGGAGCGCGGCTCTACCGGGAACACGTCGATGGCGGCGCCGATCAGGTGCTTGTCCTTGATCGCGGCGGCCAGGTGGTCCAGCTCGACCACGGTGCCACGGGCGGCGTTGATCAGGATCGCGCCCTTTTTCATCGCGCGGATTTCCTTCTCGCCGATCATCCACTGGGTGGATGGCAGCTCAGGAACGTGCAGCGAGACGATGTCGGCCAGGCCCAGCAGCTCGTGCAGGCTGGCGACCTGGGTCGCGTTGCCCAGCGGCAGCTTGGTCAGCGGGTCGAAGAAGAACACCTGCATGCCCAGGCTTTCGGCCAGTACCGACAGCTGGGTGCCGATCGAGCCGTAGCCGACGATGCCCAGCTTCTTGCCACGGATCTCGAAGGAGTTGGCCGCGCTCTTGATCCAGCCGCCACGGTGGCAGGAAGCGTTCTTCTCGGGGATGCCGCGCAGCAGCAGGATCGCTTCGGCCAGTACCAGCTCGGCAACCGAACGGGTGTTGGAGTAAGGCGCGTTGAACACGGCGATGCCGCGCTCGCGAGCGGCGTCCAGGTCGACCTGGTTGGTGCCGATGCAGAAACAGCCGACAGCGACCAGTTTCTTGGCGCAGTCGAAGACCTCTTCGGTCAGCTGGGTGCGAGAGCGAATGCCGATGAAGTGGGCATCGGCGATCTTTTCCTTCAGTTGCGCATCCGGCAGGGAGCCGGTGAGGTATTCGATGTTGCTGTACCCGGCGGCCTTGAGGACGTCCACGGCGGATTGGTGGACGCCTTCGAGGAGAAGGAACTTGATCTTGCTCTTATCGAGAGAAGTCTTGCTCATCTGCGTAAACCTGTGTCCCGGAGAAAAATGGCAGGGAAAGAAGCGCTCGCAGCATCGGCTTTCGGCACGATCTGCGGGGGTGCGTATGCTAGCATAGGCACCCCTGTTTACGCCCATCCCTGGCACGTGAAACGTGCTCAGGGTGACCATGAATTGTTCGAGAGTTCTGTAGATGACCGATCGTGCGCTGTTGGATGAGCTGATGACCCTGGTTGAGCCTGGAAAGGTCCTGACCGACGCTGCTTCACTTGATGCGTACGGCAAGGACTGGACCAAGCATTTTGCTCCAGCCCCTCTGGCCATCGTGTTCCCCAAGAGCACCGAACAGGTTCAGGCCATCGTGCGCTGGGCCAACCAGCGCCAGGTCGCCCTGGTGCCGTCGGGCGGGCGCACCGGCCTGTCGGCTGCCGCAGTAGCCGCCAATGGCGAAGTGGTGGTGGCGTTCGACTACATGAACCAGATTCTCGACTTCAACGAATTCGACCGCAGCGTGGTGTGCCAGCCTGGCGTGATCACCGAGCAGCTGCAGAATTTTGCCGAGGACAAGGGCCTGTACTACCCGGTAGACTTCGCGTCGGCAGGTTCCAGCCAGATTGGCGGCAATATCGGCACCAATGCCGGCGGTATCAAGGTGATTCGCTACGGCATGACCCGCAACTGGGTAGCTGGCCTCAAGGTCGTGACCGGCAAGGGCGACCTGCTCGAGCTGAACAAGGACCTGATCAAGAACGCCACCGGCTACGACCTGCGCCAGCTGTTCATCGGCGCCGAAGGTACCCTGGGCTTCGTGGTCGAGGCCACCATGCGCCTGGACCGGGCACCCAACAACCTCACCGCGATGGTGCTGGGCACGCCTGATTTCGACTCCATCATGCCGGTGCTGCACGCCTTCCGTGGCAAGCTCGACCTGACCGCCTTCGAATTTCTCTCCGACAAGGCCCTGGCCAAGGTGCTGGGCCGCGGTGACGTGCCTGCGCCGTTCGAGACCGATTGCCCGTTCTACGCGCTGCTGGAATTCGAAGCCAGCACCGAGGAAGTGGCCAACGAAGCCCTGGCCACCTTCGAGCACTGCGTCGAGCAGGGCTGGGTACTGGACGGCGTGATGAGCCAGAGCCAGCAGCAGCTGCAGAACCTGTGGAAGCTGCGCGAGTACATCTCCGAGACCATCTCGCACTGGACCCCGTACAAGAACGACATTTCGGTAACCGTGTCCAAGGTGCCGGCGTTCCTCAAGGATATCGACGCGATCGTCGCCGAACGCTACCCCGACTTCGAGGTGGTGTGGTACGGCCACATCGGCGACGGCAACCTGCACCTGAACATCCTCAAGCCCGACGACATGAGCAAGGACGAGTTCTTCTCCCGTTGCGCGGTGGTCAACAAGCAGGTGTTCGAGACGGTAGAGAAGTACAACGGCTCGATTTCGGCCGAACACGGCGTGGGCATGACCAAGCGTGACTACCTGACCTACAGCCGTTCGCCGGTCGAGATCGAGTATATGAAGGCAGTGAAGGCGGTGTTCGACCCCAACGGGATCATGAACCCGGGCAAGATCTTCGCCGTCGAGTGAACCCCGCAGCGCCAATAACATCGTTCCAGGAGTCGGCAATGAACTATCAGCACCAGTATGTAGACGGCACGCGTACTCATCTGCCGGTGGGCAAGGTGGTGTGCATCGGTCGCAACTACGCCGAGCACGCCAAAGAGCTGGACAACCCGATTCCGACCGAGCCGCTGCTGTTCATCAAGCCGGGCAGTTGCGTGGTATCGCTGGAAGGCGGGTTCAAGATCCCGGCCGAGCGTGGCTCGGTGCACTACGAGGCGGAAATCGCGGTGCTGCTGGGCAAGTCGCTGTCGCCGGCGCCTACCGAAGAAGAAGTGCTCGACGCCATCTCCGGCTTCGCCCCGGCACTAGACCTGACCCTGCGTGACCTGCAGGCGCAGCTCAAGGAAAAGGGCCTGCCCTGGGAGCGCGCCAAGTGCTTCGACGGCGCCTGCGTGCTGACGCCCTTCGTGGTTGGCAGCACATTCGAAGACCTGGCCGATATCGGCATTCGCCTGAGCATCAACGGCGAGGTGCGCCAGGACGGCAACAGCGCGCTGATGCTCAACCCGATCGTGCCGATGATCCAGCACATGGCCTCGCAGTTCGCGCTGCAGGCGGGTGACGTGATTCTTACCGGTACGCCGGCCGGCGTCGGGCCGCTGAGCGCTGGCGATGAGCTGGTGCTGGAACTGCCTGGTGTGAGCCGTTTCGAGGGCAGCGTTCGCTGACCTGCCCCGGGTGGCAGTCGATAGCCGACTGCCACCTTTTCCCCGGCCTTTGATCGGGCGTTGCCGTTTTTTTCACAAATGATCCGGATAATCCCCGCGAATCAACCTTGTGAACGTGCCTGCGTGTTGCGTGCCAGGCTAAAAAAACAACGGGAATACCTGATGGCCACACCTTATCCTTCCAGCGGTTCGCTCCCTCCTGTGCGCAAGCGTCGTCTCCTGTTGCGCTGGTCTACCTGGCTGGTGACGGCTGCGGTGATCGGCTATGGCGTGGCCATCGCCATGCACTGGGACGACCGTGGCCTGCTGTGGCTGCAGGAGCGTTTCGAGTCGGTGAGCGAACAGCAGGCCAGTATCTGGCTGCCGGGCTATACGGTCGATATCGACGCCAAGGTGCTGCCGGGCATGGAGGACGACGAGGCCTCCGACCTGGCCTACGACCCCCAGCGCAAGACCCTGTTCGCCGTCATGGGCAAGAACCCGTTCCTGGTCGAGCTGACCCTGGACGGCGATGTGTTGCGCAAGCTGCCACTTCACGGCTGGAGCAACCCCGAGGGGGTTGCGGTGCTGGCGGACGGGCGGTTGGCCATTGTCGATGAGCGTGATCACACCATGACCATCGTCAGCCTGGACGACAGCACCCAGGCACTGAACATCAAGGATTTCACGCAATACGACCTGGGCCCTTCGGCCAATCAGAACAAGGCCTTCGAGGCGATTGCCTGGGACCCGCGCAACCAGCGCCTCGTGCTGGGCGAGGAGCGTCCGCCGCGGCTGTTCACCTGGCGCACCGACGGCCGTTCGCCGCTGACCGGCGACAAGCAGCCGCTGCCCAGTGACGAGCTGGACCTGCGCAACCTCTCGGCGCTGGGGGTCGACCCGCGTACCGGGCACATGCTGGTGCTGTCGGCCGACTCGAACATGCTGCTGGAGCTGGACGAGCGGGGCGAGCAGGTCAGCTTCATGACCCTGCTCGGCGGTTTCAACGGCCTGAAAAAGCGCATCCCTCGCGCCGAGGGCGTGGCCATGGACGACCAGGGCACCCTGTACATCGTCAGTGAGCCGAACCTGTTCTACCGCTTTCGCAAGCAGTGACTCCCGCATAGTGGCATTAAGCTTCGATTCAGTTGGCTATGGTTAGATGACGCCCGAACCCTGCCGAGTCTTCCCGAATGCGTCGTTACCTGCCCCTGGTCTTTCTTGTTTTCAGTCTGCTGGCCCTTGCCGCCCTGGGCGTGGCGGGGCAGCAGCACCGCGTGTTCGAGCGTGCCTGGTTCGACCTCAAGGCCTGGTGGCAGCCGGCCGAGCAGGGCATGGGGCTGAGCCGCTACCAGGTGGTGGTCGAGGCACGCCCGGTCGAGGGGCTGCAGGCGGATATTTCGGCGCTGACCTTCGACCCGGACCGCAACAGCCTGTACACGGTCACCAACAAGAACCCCGAACTGATCGAGCTGTCGCTGGAGGGGCGCATCGTGCGGCGCATCCCCCTGACCGGTTTCGGCGACCCCGAGGCGGTGGAGTATGTGGGGCCGGGCAGTTTCGTGATCACCGACGAGCGCGAGCAGCGCCTGATCCGGGTGCATGTGGCGCCCGATACCGCGTTCCTGGATGCCAAGGATGCCGAGCAGCTTACCCTGGGCATCGGCCTGAACGGCAACAAGGGTTTCGAGGGGCTGGCCTACGACTCGGGCGGCAAGCGCCTGTTCGTGGCCAAGGAGCGCGACCCGATGCTGATCTACGAGGTGCACGGGTTTCCCCATGACAATCCGGAGCAGCCCTATGCGGTGCACGTGGTGCAGGACCGCAAGCGTGATTCGCGGTTGTTCGTGAGAGACCTGTCGAGCTTGCAGTTCGACGAGCGCAGCGGGCATCTGCTGGCCCTGTCGGACGAATCGCAACTGGTGCTGGAGCTGGACGTGAAGGGAAAGCCGATCAGCAGCCTGTCGCTGCGCAAGGGGTCTGCCGGGTTGAAGGCGAGCGTGCCGCAGGCCGAGGGGATTGCGCTGGACGATGCCGGGACGCTGTATGTGGTGAGCGAGCCGAACCTGTTCTACGTGTTCAAGAAGACCGAGTAGGCTGTATCGCGGGTCAAGCCCGCTCCCACAAGATCACACCGAACCTGTGGGAGCGGGCTTGGCCCGCGATGAGGCCGCCCCGCAAGCTTACCTGGTCAGGGTCTTCACGCCGTCCGCGGTCCCCAGCAGCAGCAGGTCCGCCGGGCGCGCCGCGAACAGGCCGTTGGTCACCACGCCCACGATCGCGTTGATCTGGGTTTCCAGCTCCACCGGGTTGGTGATCTGCAGGTTGAACACGTCCAGGATGATGTTGCCGTTGTCGGTCACCACGCCTTCGCGGTACACCGGGTCGCCGCCCAGTTTCACCAGCTGACGTGCCACATGGCTGCGCGCCATCGGGATCACCTCGACCGGCAGCGGGAAGGCGCCCAGTACCGGCACCAGCTTGCTCGCGTCGGCAATGCAGATGAAGGTCTTGGCCACGGCCGCGACGATCTTCTCGCGGGTCAGGGCTGCGCCACCGCCCTTGATCAGGTTCAGGCGCTCGTCGCTCTCGTCGGCACCGTCCACATAGAACTCCAGGTCGCTGACCGTGTTCAGCTCGTACACCGGAATGCCGTGGCCCTTCAGGCGTGCAGCCGTGGCCTCGGAGCTGGCGACCGCACCATCGAACGCACCCTTGTGCAGCGCCAGGGCGTCGATGAAGCAGTTGGCGGTCGAACCGGTGCCGACGCCGACGATGCTCTTGTCATCGAGCTTGGGCAGAATGAAATCGACAGCGGCCTGGGCGACAGCCTGTTTGAGTTGGTCCTGGGTCATGCGGGCTCCGGAGCGGGCAGGGGTATCGTGAGGGCGCGTAGTATAGCGGCTAAAACCACAGACTGGCTGTGGTCGCCCGACCGGGCGCTGCGGTAGACTCCGAGGCCCCGCCCAGCTGCCCAGTGATGCGTTCCCGATGCTCGAACAGTACGTCAAGAAGATCCTCACCTCGCGCGTCTATGACGTCGCCGTCGAAACCCCGCTGCAACCGGCCGGCCAGCTCAGCAAGCGCCTGGGCAACCACGTGCTGCTCAAGCGCGAAGACCTGCAGCCGGTGTTCTCGTTCAAGATCCGCGGCGCCTACAACAAGCTGGCGCAATTGAGCGCCGAGGAACTGGCGCGGGGCGTGGTCACCGCCTCGGCCGGCAACCATGCCCAGGGCCTGGCGCTGGCCGCCCGTGAACTGGGGATCAAGGCCACCATCGTAATGCCCAAGACCACCCCCGAGATCAAGGTCGAAGGCGTGCGCTCGCGGGGCGCCAAGGTGGTGCTGCATGGCGATTCGTTCCCCGAGGCGCTGGCCTACTCGCTCAAGCTGGTGGACGAAAAGGGCTTCGTCTATATCCACCCCTATGACGACCCGCACACCATCGCCGGGCAGGGCACCGTGGCCATGGAGATCCTGCGCCAGCACCCCGGGCCGCTGGACGCGATCTTCGTGCCGGTGGGCGGCGGCGGCCTGATCGCCGGCATTGCCGCCTACGTCAAATACCTGCGCCCCGAGATCAAGGTGATCGGTGTCGAGCCGGACGACTCCAACTGCCTGCAGGCCGCCATGGCCGCCGGCGAGCGCGTGGTGCTGCCGCAGGTGGGCCTGTTCGCCGATGGCGTGGCGGTGGCGCAGATCGGCCAGCACACCTTCGACATCTGCAAGGATCATGTGGACGAGGTGATCACCGTCAGCACCGACGAGATCTGCGCGGCCATCAAGGACATCTACGACGATACCCGCTCGATCACCGAACCTGCCGGCGCGCTGGGCGTTGCCGGCATCAAGAAGTACGTTGAGCTGCGAGGTGTGACCGGGCAGACCCTGGTGGCCATCGACTCCGGTGCCAACGTGAACTTCGACCGCCTGCGCCATGTGGCCGAGCGCGCCGAACTGGGCGAGGGCCGCGAGGCGATCATCGCAGTGACCATCCCCGAACAGCCGGGCAGCTTCAAGGCGTTCTGCGAGGCCATCGGCAAGCGCCAGATCACCGAATTCAACTACCGCTACCACGCCGACGGCGAGGCGCACATCTTTGTCGGGGTGCAGACCCACCCCGACACCGACCCGCGCAGTGCCCTGCTGCACAGCCTGACCGCGCAGGGTTTTCCGGTGCTGGACCTGACCGACAACGAGCTGGCCAAGCTGCACATCCGCCACATGGTGGGCGGGCACGCGGCGCGGGTCAGCGACGAGCTGGTGCTGCGCTTCGAGTTCCCTGAGCGGCCGGGGGCGCTGTTCAACTTCCTCAACAAGCTGGGTGGGCGCTGGAACATCTCGATGTTCCACTACCGCAACCATGGCGCGGCCGATGGTCGCGTGGTGGCCGGGCTGCAGGTGCCGGATGATGAGCGCCACCTGGTGCCGGCGGCACTGGCCAAGATCGGCTACCCGTACTGGGATGAAACCGACAACCCGGCGTACCGGCTGTTTCTGGGCTGAACGGCTACGCTGTTGGGCAACGCCTGAGGAATAAGAAGACATGGAATTGCTGACAAGCCTGAAAATCGCCCACGTACTGGCCACGGTCGTGCTGCTGGGCAGTGCCCTGGGCCTGGCGCTGTGGGTCTGGCTGGCACGACGCAAGGGTGACGTGACTGCGCACACGCGCCTGTTGCAGCGGCCTTTGCTGTTCGTATGGTTGCTGATGGGCGTATGCCTGGTGAGCATGCCGTTCAGTGGCTGGTGGCTGGTGCACCTGATCGGCTGGCCATTGGGGCAGACCTGGGTGCTGGGCTCCAGCCTGATCTATACGGTGGGGGCGTTCTGCTGGTTCTGGCTGAGTGTGCGCCTTAACCGGCTGCGCACGGCGCCGGGCGCAGGCAACCCGAAGGTGACGCTGGGCCTGGCGGTGTTCTGCGCCGTGTGCTTCATCGCGATTGCCGGGCTGATGGGTGCAAAACCCGTCTGATGCCTTCGCCGGCAAGGCCGGCTCCTACACCCGTTGCGCTGTAGGAGCCAGCTTTGCCGGCGAATGGTCACACCTCAATCGCGCAGGCTGATCACCGGCCAGCCGCGTTTCTCGGCTTCGGCACGCAGGGTAGGGTCCGGGTTCACCGCCACCGGGTTGGCCACCTGCTCCAGCAGCGGCAGGTCGTTGATCGAGTCGCTATAGAAGTAGCTGTCGTCCAGGTTCAAGCCATTCTCTTCGAGCCAGCGGTTCAGGCGCGTCACCTTGCCTTCACGGAAGCACGGCACGTCGATGCTGCGCCCGCTGTAGCGACCATCGACCATCTCGCACTCGGTGGCCAGCAAGGTCTCCACGCCCAGGCGCTGGGCAATCGGGCCGGTGATGAAGCGGTTGGTGGCGGTGATGATCACCAGCTTGTCGCCTGCGTCACGGTGCTTTTGCAGCAGCGCCAGGGCCTGGGGCAGGATGATCGGCTCGACGCAGTCGCGCATGAAGTCGCGGTGCCATTCGTCGAGTTGCGCCATTTCGGTCCGGGCCAGGATCTCCAGGGTGAATTCAAGGTAGGCGCCCTGGTCCAGCTTGCCGGCCAGGTAGTCCTGGTAGAACGCATCGTTGCGGTTCTTGTAGGCGATGGGGTCGAGAATCCCGCGTTCGCACAGGTAATCGCCCCAGGCGTGGTCGCTGTCGCCACCCAGAAGCGTGTTGTCCAGATCGAATAAAGCCAGGCGCATCGAAGTCACTCGCATAACATCTGAAAAGGCCCACAGAATACGGACTTTTATCTGCTATGCACATAAGGTGGAGCGGCGCGTTGCTGGCGTTGCAAGCTTTGTGGAACAATGCGGCGACATGCGTTTGCGAGGTTGCTGCCGTGATCGACCCCGATGGTTTTCGCCCCAATGTCGGGATCATTCTGACCAATGATCTCGGGCAGGTGCTATGGGCTCGACGGATCAACCAGGATGCCTGGCAGTTTCCACAAGGCGGGATCAACCCCGAGGAAACGCCGGAAGACGCCCTGTACCGCGAGCTGAATGAAGAAGTGGGCCTGGAGCGGCAGGATGTTGAAATTCTTGCCTGCACCCGTGGCTGGTTGCGTTATCGTTTACCCCAACGCCTGGTGCGTACCCACAGCCAACCGCTGTGCATCGGCCAGAAACAGAAATGGTTCCTCCTGCGCCTGGTGTCCAACGAGCAGCGGGTGCGGATGGATTTGACCGGTAAACCGGAATTCGATGGGTGGCGCTGGGTCAGCTATTGGTATCCGTTGGGCCAGGTGGTGACATTCAAGCGCGAGGTTTACCGCCGCGCTCTCAAAGAGCTTGCCCCGCGCCTGCTGGCGCGCGACTGACGACGGAGTTCGACCCCGAGCCATGCTCAATACGCTGCGCAAGATCGTCCAGGAAGTTAACTCCGCCAAGGATCTCAAGACGGCGTTGGGGATCATTGTGTTACGCGTCAAAGAAGCCATGGGCAGCCAGGTGTGTTCCGTCTACCTGCTCGACCCGGAGAGCAACCGCTTCGTGCTGATGGCCACCGAGGGCCTGAACAAGCGCTCCATCGGCAAGGTCAGCATGGCCCCCAACGAAGGCCTGGTGGGCCTGGTGGGTACCCGCGAAGAACCGCTGAACCTGGAAAACGCCGCCGATCACCCGCGTTATCGCTACTTTGCCGAAACCGGCGAAGAGCGCTTTGCCTCCTTCCTCGGTGCACCCATCATCCACCACCGCCGCGTGGTGGGCGTGCTGGTCATCCAGCAGAAGGAACGTCGCCAGTTCGACGAGGGCGAAGAAGCCTTTCTGGTCACCATGAGTGCGCAGCTGGCCGGGGTTATCGCCCATGCCGAGGCCACCGGCTCGATTCGCGGCCTGGGGCGCCAGGGCAAGGGTATCCAGGAAGCCAAGTTCGTCGGCGTGCCGGGCTCGCCTGGCGCGGCGGTGGGTACGGCGGTGGTGATGCTGCCGCCGGCCGACCTGGACGTGGTGCCGGACAAGACCGTCACCGACATCGACGCCGAACTCAAACTGTTCAACAACGCCCTCGAAGGCGTGCGCAGCGACATGCGCAACCTCTCGGCCAAGCTCGCCACCCAGCTGCGCCCCGAAGAGCGTGCGCTGTTCGACGTGTACCTGATGATGCTCGAAGACGTCGCCCTGGGCGGCGAGGTGGTGGAGGTCATCAAGACCGGCCAGTGGGCTCAGGGCGCCTTGCGCCAGGTGGTGGGCGAGCACGTCAACCGCTTCGAGCTGATGGACGACGCCTACCTGCGCGAGCGCGCCTCCGATGTCAAAGACCTGGGCCGGCGCCTGCTGGCCTACCTGCAGGAAGCCCGCCAGCTGACCCTGGTGTACCCCGACAACACCATCCTGATCAGCGAAGAGCTGACCCCGGCCATGCTCGGCGAAGTACCCGAAGGCAAGCTGGTGGGGCTGGTGTCGGTTCTCGGCTCGGGCAACTCCCACGTCGCGATCCTGGCGCGTGCCATGGGCATCCCCACGGTGATGGGCCTGGTCGACCTGCCGTATTCGAAGGTCGACGGCATCCAGATGATCGTCGACGGCTACAAGGGCGACGTCTACACCAACCCCAGCGAAGTGCTGCGCAAGCACTACACCGAAGTGGTCGAGGAGGAGCGCCAGCTGGCCCAGGGCCTGGATGCCCTGCGCGAACTGCCGTGCGAGACGCTCGATGGCTATCGCATGCCGCTGTGGGTCAACACCGGGTTGCTGGCCGACGTGGCGCGGGCGCAGCAGCGCGGCGCCGAAGGGGTGGGGCTGTACCGTACCGAAGTGCCGTTCATGATCAACCAGCGCTTCCCCAGCGAAAAGGAGCAGCTGGCGATCTATCGCGAGCAACTGGCGGCCTTCCACCCGTTGCCGGTGACCATGCGCAGCCTGGACATCGGGGGTGACAAGGCGCTGTCGTACTTCCCGATCAAGGAGGACAACCCGTTCCTGGGTTGGCGCGGTATCCGCGTGACGCTGGACCACCCGGAGATCTTCCTGGTGCAGACCCGCGCCATGCTCAAGGCCAGCGAAGGCCTGAACAACCTGCGCATTCTGCTGCCGATGATCTCCGGGATACACGAACTGGAAGAGGCATTGCACCTGATCCACCGCGCCTGGGGCGAGGTGCGCGACGAAGGCACCGACGTGCCGATGCCGCCGGTGGGGGTCATGATCGAGATTCCGGCGGCGGTCTACCAGACCCGCGAGCTGGCGCGCATGGTCGACTTCCTGTCGGTGGGGTCCAACGACCTGACCCAGTACCTGCTGGCGGTCGACCGCAACAACCCGCGGGTGGCCGACCTCTATGACTACCTGCACCCTGCGGTGCTGCAGGCCTTGCAGCACGTGGTGACCGCGGCGCATGCCGAGGGCAAGCCGGTGAGCATCTGTGGCGAGATGGCTGGCGACCCGGCAGCGGCGGTGCTGCTGATGGCCATGGGCTTCGACAGCCTGTCGATGAACGCCACCAACCTGCCGAAAGTGAAATGGATGCTGCGTCAGATCAGCATGAGCAAATCCAGGGAATTGCTGGAGCAGGCGATGGGTATCGATAACCCGCAGGTTATCCACAGCTCGCTGCAACTGGCGCTGAAGAACCTGGGGTTGTCGCGAATGATCAATCCTGGGGCTTCCAAGACCCTGTGAAGCCGGGACCGCTTCGCGGCCCTTCGCCGGCAAGGCCGGCTCCTACAGGAGGTCGATGTAGGAGCCGGCCTTGCCGGCGAAAGCGTCAAACCTGCAGGGTGACCTCTCCCAGCTGCCCTCCAAACGGCCCGAAGCTGCGCTCCACCATCAACCTGCTTCCATCCGCCTCGACAATCAACACCGTACTCGCCCGCGTCCCGTAGTTCTGGCTGGCAATGAACACGCTTGACAGCAACCGCTCGGTCGCCAGCCCCACACCGGTCTGCGGCAGCTCGGCCTCTTCGGCCTGCTGCTCATCCCCCAGCAACGCCAGCAACCGCTGTGGTCGCGGGTCCTGCAGCTGGTCTTCGAGCGCAGCCCGCATCTTCAGCAGTTTCGGCCACGGCGTATCCAGCCCGGCATTCGACAAGCCGTACACCCCCTCGCCCAGCAGCACCGGCGCCGCCTCCTGCGCATTCAGGTACCCCAGCTGCCCGGCGTCCCCTACCAGCAGGTTGAATCCCGAATACTGGCTGCTGCGGCTGGCCACATGGTCCAGGTAAGCCTCCACCCCCAGCTCGCCGCGCAGAAACCCCGCCACCAGCTCGCCGCGCGAGCGTGCACCCTGCGCCTGCTGCGGGTCCCGAATATTGGTCAGCGCCGCAAAGCGCCCGCCCGGTCCGACCCCCAGCCAGCTGCCGCCAGCCTCGAGGTCACGTCCGGCATACACCCCCGGCGCATCCTCCCACGCCCCCAGCGCCTGGCTGGGGCGGGCATAGAACTCGTCACGGTTGGCCGCGACGATCAGCGGCCGGGCATGCCCCGGGCGCCATGCAAAAGCAATCAGACACATAGGTTCGCTCCCAGTGTTTTCAGCCACTCTACCCACACTGGCGTTCGCTATCCATCGACTAAACGTGTCTTCACTAGAGCCACAGGCCCACCTTCCGTTACCATGCCGAACTGATTTTGGGGGTCGACAATGGAATTTGTGATCTATCTGGTGCTGGGCGCCTGTGCAGGTGTACTGGCCGGGCTGTTCGGCGTGGGCGGCGGCATCATCATCGTGCCGGTGCTGGTACTGAGCTTCACCCTGCAGGGCTTCGACGCCTCGGTGCTGACCCACCTGGCAGTCGGCACGTCGCTGGCGACCATTGTCTTCACCTCGGTCAACGCCATCCTCGAGCACCACCGCCGTGGCGCGGTGCAGTGGCCGATCTTCGTGTGGATGACCGTGGGCATCCTGCTCGGCGCCGGGGTCGGGGCCAAGACCGCCTCGCTGATCCAGGGCCCGCACCTGCAGAAGATCATCGGCGTGTTCGCCCTGCTGGTGGCGGTGCAGATGGCCCTGGACCTCAAGCCCAAGGCCAGCCGCGGCGTACCCGGCAAGCTTGGCCTGACCGCCGCCGGCGGCGTGGTGGGCTGGGCCTCGGCGATCTTCGGCATCGGCGGCGGCTCGCTCACCGTGCCCTTCCTGACCTGGCGCAGCCTGCCCATGCAGCAGGCGGTGGCCACGTCCTCGGCCTGTGGTTTTCCGATTGCGGTGGCCAGTGCCCTGAGTTTCATCGTGCTGGGCTGGGACGAGGCGCACCTGCCGCCCAACAGCCTGGGCTTCGTGTATTTGCCGGCGCTGCTCGGGATTGCCCTGACCAGCATGTTCTTTGCCCGTTTCGGTGCGCGCCTGGCGCATAAACTGTCGCCACGCCTGCTCAAGCGGCTGTTCGCCGCACTGCTGTTCTGTGTAGGCCTGAGCTTTTTGCTTTAACGAGAGGAGTCACCATGCTGCCTTACCCGCAGATCGATCCCGTGGCACTGGCCATCGGGCCGCTGAAAATCCACTGGTACGGCCTGATGTACCTGATCGGCATCGGCGGCGCGTGGCTGCTGGCGTCGCGCCGGCTGCACCGCTTCGACCCCACCTGGAGCCGCGAGAAACTCTCCGACCTGGTGTTCTGGCTGTCCATGGGCGTGATCGTCGGCGGGCGCCTGGGCTACGTGCTGTTCTATGACCTGAGCGCGTACCTGGCCAACCCGACGCTGATCTTCGAGGTGTGGAAGGGCGGCATGTCGTTCCATGGCGGCTTCATCGGCGTGATGCTGGCGGCGCTGTGGTTCGGCAAGCGCAACAACAAGTCGTTCTTCGAGCTGATGGACTTCGTTGCGCCGCTGGTGCCAATCGGCCTGGGTGCCGGGCGCATTGGCAACTTCATCAACGCCGAGCTGTGGGGCAAGGCCACCGACGTGCCGTGGGCCATGGTGTTCCCGCCGTTCAGCGACCCGGCGCAATTGCCGCGTCACCCGTCGCAGCTGTACCAGTTCGCCCTGGAAGGTGTGGCACTATTCCTGATTCTGTGGCTGTACTCGCGTAAACCGCGCCCGACCATGGCGGTTTCCGGGATGTTCGCGCTGTTCTACGGCATCTTCCGCTTCATCGTCGAGTTCGTGCGGGTGCCGGATGCGCAGCTGGGTTACCTGGCCTTCGGCTGGCTGACCATGGGGCAGGTGCTGTGCGTGCCGATGATCGTCGCCGGTATCGCGCTGATCTGGCTGGCCTACCGCCGCGCGCCGAGTGCCAAGGGCGCCGCGCTTTAATTTTCCCGGCAGGGGCCTGGCCCCTGCCGGTATCGAGACAGGTAAGACATGAAGCAATATCTAGAGCTGGTGCGTGATGTGATCGAGAACGGTACCCTGCAGGGCAACCGTACCGGCGTGCGCACCATCAGCCTGCCGGGCGCCATGCTGCGTTTCGACCTGCAGAAGGGTTTCCCGGCCATCACCACCCGCCGCCTGGCGTTCAAGTCGGCGATTGGCGAAATGGTGGGCTTTCTGCGTGGCGTGAAGAACGCCGGCGAATTCCGTGAACTGGGCTGCAAGGTCTGGGACCAGAACGCCAACGAGAACGCCCAGTGGCTGGCCAACCCCTTCCGCCAGGGGCATGACGACCTGGGCGAGATCTACGGCGTGCAATGGCGCCAGTGGCCGGCCTACAAGCGCATCCCGCTGAGCAACCCGGCGGCCATCGAGCTGGCGCAGAGCAATGGCTTCGTGAAGATTGCCGAGGCAGAAGAAGAGGGCGAGGCGTTCGTGGTGCTGTACAAGGCCATCGACCAGATTCGCCAGTGCATCGACACCATCCACAACGACCCGGGCAGCCGCCGCATCCTGTTCCATGGCTGGAACTGTGCGCAGCTGGACGAGATGGCGTTGCCGCCGTGCCACCTGCTTTATCAGTTTCACCCGAACGTGGAGACCAAGGAGATTTCCCTGACCCTCTACATCCGCTCCAACGACCTGGGCCTGGGCACGCCGTTCAACCTCACCGAAGGCGCCGCGCTGCTGTCGCTGGTGGGCCGCCTGACCGGCTACACGCCGCGCTGGTTCACCTACTTCATCGGTGATGCGCACGTGTACGAGAACCACCTGGACATGCTCACCGAACAGCTCAAGCGCGAGCCGCTGGCGGCGCCGAAGCTGGTGATCTCCGACCGCGTGCCGGAGTATGCCAAGACGGGTGTGTACGAGCCTGAGTGGCTGGAGAAGATCGAGCCGAGCGACTTCAGCCTGGAAGGCTACGAGCACCATGCGCCGATGACGGCGCCGATGGCGGTCTAAGCGCGCCATACCGCTTCGCCAGCAAGGCTGGCTCCTACAAGGATCACCGCGATCCCCTGTAGGAGCCAGCCTTGCTGGCGAAAGGGCTGTCAATTAACGTCCAGTTTGTAGCCTTGGCGCACAATGCGCCGTTACGCCTGCTTCATCCCCAACTCCGCATCATCGATCAGCGCCTTGGCGAACCCGCTGAGGTAATAAGCTGCCCACACCGCTGCGCCATCGTCCTCCATCACACCGTTCAGAATGAGCTTGTGCACGCAGCCGAGCATGATCGAAGCCTGCTCCAGTGCGTAATCGCAGGGGATGCCGGGGACGATTCGGAACAGCTCTGTAGGTGGGTTTTGGCTTCGAATGAACGTCGCGGCACCTATCGTCTCGCCTGTGCCAGCTTGCGGGCCGTTACTCATGCAGAAATCCTCGTTCCAGAGTTAGCAGGTTGGCTAGTGCATGCTCTACCAACGCTTTAGCCATCTCGGCCGAATGCAGCACACTCAGCAGCATACTGTGGCTTGGATCATTGGCGTGGGTTCTACAGAATTCATTGGTGGTTTCATGGATGCCGCGCATCAATTCGCTAGCGAAGGCAAGGGAGTCAGCGGTAACGAGGTCGCTGTGGATGGAGAAGTAGGGGCTGGTGAATGGGTGTAGAACAGGCGGATCGGGGACGATCTTTTTCATGGCGTAACTCCTAGGTTCACTCAGGAGCTACCGCCCAATCCCTCTCACAGGATGTAGGGTGGCAGCCGTACGCGGGGTGAGAGACCGGAGACCTAGGAACCCGGCCAGACCAAAGTCTGCCCGCGCACAGCTGCCATGACAAAGCTGCCATCAGGTCAAGGACGGGCTCTCACACCCGGTCGCCAAATCGACGACTAGGGAAAACTAGCCTTGATGTGCCTTCTCAGCAACGGAGAAAGGGTGGCAGCTTGCGTAGGATAGTTCTGAAAGCATTTAGACTGGAAATTTTTTGACCCATGTGATCGCAGACGAAGGATGGCCGTATAAGCGCGCCATACCGCTTCGCCAGCAAGGCTGGCTCCTACAAGGATCACCGCGATCCCCTGTAGGAGCCAGCCTTGCCGGCGAAAGGGCCCTCAGTCAGTGCCCATGACTGCGCCCCACATGCGAATGCTCCGCCTCCGGGGCTGTCACCGCACCGTTCACCTCCAGATGCTGCAGGATCGAGCACTGTGTTTCCTGCGCCCGGCAATGCTGGCGCAACTCCAGCAACTGCCCCTGCAATGCCACCAACCCGTCGATGCGCGCCTTCACGTGCTGGATATGCTCGTCGATCAGCGCATTCACGCTTTCGCACTGGTCCTCCGGGCTGTCGCGCAGGCGCAGCAAGCTGCGGATCTCTTCCAGGGTCATGTCCAACGTGCGGCAGTTGCGGATGAAGGTCAGCCGCTCCACGTGCGCCTGGGTATACAGCCGGTAGTTGCCCTCGCTGCGCGCAGGCTCTGGCAAGAGGCTTTCACGCTCGTAGTAGCGAATGGTTTCCACCGGGCAGTCGGTGGCCCTGGCCAGCTCTCCGATCTTCATCTGCAAAATACCTCGGTTGGTTGCTTGACCCTATAGTGGCTACAGGGTGTTCACTTGGCAACAGGACCTTTAGGGATGAACCACATGAACCAGCCTGTCAGCCCCGACCACGTCGGCCACGCGCACGATCACAAGCATGAACATAGCCACGATCATGCCCACGACCACGCCAGCCCCGCGCCTGCCGCGCCTGCCCACGGCAGCTGCTGCTCCGGCGCCGCCGCACCGGCCCTGGTGCAGCTGCGTGAAACCACCAGCAGCGATGCGCAGCTGAGCCGCTTCCGGATCGAGGCCATGGACTGCCCGACCGAGCAGACCCTGATCCAGAACAAGCTGGGCAAGCTCGACGGCGTCGAGCAGCTGGAATTCAACCTGATCAACCGTATCCTCGGCGTCACGCATACCCACCCCGACACCCTCGGCATCGAGCAGGCGATCACCTCGCTGGGCATGCACGCCGAACCGCTCGACGATGCGGGCGAGGCCGGCAGCGACGCAGTGGCTGCACCGAAGAAAGCCTGGTGGCCGCTGGCGCTGTCCGGTGTCGCCGCACTCGCCGCCGAGATCGTCCACTTCACCAATGCCGCCCCGGAATGGGCCGTGGCCCTGCTGGCGCTGGCGGCCATCCTCGGCTGCGGCCTGGGCACCTACAAGAAGGGCTGGATTGCCCTGAAGAACCGCAACCTGAACATCAACGCACTGATGAGCATCGCCGTGACCGGCGCCGTGCTGATCGGCCAGTGGCCGGAAGCGGCCATGGTGATGGTGCTGTTCACCCTGGCCGAACTGATCGAGGCGCGCTCGCTGGACCGTGCACGCAACGCCATCGGCGGCCTGATGCAACTGGCCCCGGACCTGGCCACCGTGCGCCAGGCCGACGGCCAATGGCAGGAGGTCGACGTGCGCCAGGTGGCCCTTGGCGCCACCGTGCGCGTGCGCCCAGGCGAACGTATCGGCCTGGACGGCGAAGTGCTGCAAGGCCAGTCCAGCATCGACCAGGCGCCGATCACCGGCGAAAGCCTGCCGGTGGAGAAGGGCCCCGGCGACAAGGTGTTCGCCGGCACCATCAACCAGTCCGGTGCGCTGGAGTACCGCGTGACCGCCGCCGCCGGCCAGTCGACCCTGGCCCGCATCATCAAGGCCGTGGAGCAAGCCCAGGGCGCCCGCGCCCCGACCCAGCGCTTCGTCGACCAGTTCTCGCGCATCTACACCCCGGTGGTGTTCGTGCTGGCACTGGCGGTGGCCGTGGTGGCACCGCTGTTCTTCGGCGGCCTGTGGTTCGACTGGATCTACCGTGCGCTGGTGCTGCTGGTGGTGGCGTGCCCGTGCGCGCTGGTGATCTCGACCCCGGTGACCATCGTCAGCGGCCTGGCCGCCGCAGCGCGCAAGGGCATCCTGATCAAGGGCGGCGTGTACCTGGAGGGCGGGCGCAAGCTCAGCTTCCTGGCGCTGGACAAGACCGGCACCATCACCCACGGCAAACCGGTGCAAACCGACTACCGCGTGCTCGATGCGCGCTTCGAAGGCCGCGCCCAGCACATCGCCGCGAGCCTGGGCGCTCGTTCCGATCACCCGGTGTCGATGGCCATCGCACAGCAGTACGGCGATCAGCCGCTGGCCGAGGTCAGCGAGTTCCAGGCCCTGATGGGCCGTGGCGTGGGCGGCAAGATCGACGGCGTGCTGTACCACCTGGGCAACCATCGCCTGGTCGAGGAACTGGGCCTGTGCTCGCCCGAACTGGAAGCCCGGCTCGATGAGCTGGAGCGCCAGGGCAAGACCGTGGTGCTGCTGCTCGACGCCTCCGGCCCGCTGGCGCTGTTCGCCGTGGCCGATACGGTCAAGGAAAGCAGCCGCGAGGCGATTGCGCAGTTGCATGCACTGGGTATCAAGACCGTCATGCTCACCGGCGACAATCCGCACACCGCCGAGGCCATCGCCGCGCAGGTGGGCATCGATGAGGCTCGCGGCAACCTGCTGCCGGCCGACAAGCTCAAGGCCATCGAAGACCTGTACGCCCAGGGCCATCGGGTCGGCATGGTCGGCGACGGCATCAACGATGCCCCGGCGCTGGCGCGGGCCGAGATCGGGTTTGCCATGGCGGCGGCCGGTACCGACACCGCCATCGAAACCGCAGACGTGGCACTGATGGATGACGACTTGCGCAAAATCCCGGCGTTCGTCAGGCTCTCGCGGCAAAGCGCGGCGATCCTGGTGCAGAACATCGTTCTGGCCCTGGGCATCAAGGCGATCTTCCTGGCGATCACCTTCACCGGCATGGCGACCTTGTGGATGGCGGTGTTCGCCGACATGGGCGTGAGCTTGCTGGTGGTATTCAACGGCTTGCGCCTGCTCAGAAAGTAAGAGGCGGTATGTTGAGTTCCGAGTTGAAGGCGTTCTACATGGTGGCCCGCCTGGGCAGCATTACCCTGGCGGCGAAGAAACTCGGGCTCAGCCAGCCGACGGTGACCACGCAGATCCGCAACCTGGAGGCCCAGTACGGGGTCGAGCTGTTCTTTCGCGGCGGTCGCCGCCTGACCCTGAGCGACGACGGCACGCGGCTGATGCCGATGGTCAAGGCGCTGATGCAGCAGGAGTCGGATATCGAGTTCTTCCTGCGCAACAGCGGCCAGGGGCAGGGTGGCCTGCGCATTGCGGCCACGGCGCCGTACTACATTCTCGACCTGGTGAAGATCTTCCGCGAGCGCCTGCCGCAGGTGGAGCTGTCGGTGGAGATCGGCAACTCGCAGCAGGTGCTGGAGTGGCTGGAGGATTACCGCGTGGACATGGCCGCCTCGTCACAGCTGGTGGAGGATGCGCGCCTGGTGCGGCGGGTGCTGGGCGTCGACCCGCTGGTGGTGGCAGTGCACCGCAACCATCCCTTGGCCTCGCGTGAGGCGGTGCCGCTGAGTGCGCTGGGCGGGCATTGCCTGCTGATGCGCGAACAGGGCTCGACCACGCGCCGGCTCACCGAGCAGATGCTCGACGAGGCGGGGGTGAAGGTAGGCTCGCTGCTGGAGATCGGTAGCCGCGAATCGATCCGCGAGGCGGTGCTGCGCAACATCGGCATCAGCATCATCGCCCGCCACGAGGTGCCGCATAACCCGGAGCTTAAGGTGCTGGCGCTGGAGGGTGCGCCGGTGATGCATGAGTACCTGTACTGCCTCAAGGAACGGCGCCAGGCGCGGTTGCCTGCTGCCTTTCTCGGCCTGGCCCAGGAAGTATCGGCGTCTGGTCCATAGCCATCGCGGGTCAAGCCCGCTCCCACAAGATCGTTGTGGGAGCGGGCTTGACCCGCGATGGGCTGCGCAGCAGCCCTACAAAATCTGCCTATACCACTATCACCCGCTTTTGCCCCACCGCCACAGAACCTTCGCATTGCCCGCCTAGCATGGCCCTCACTCGTTCAGTGAGGTCCCGGCATGAACAACGCACTCGCAACCCCCGGCGCACAGATGAAAGTGCGCGGCATCCACAAACGCTTCGGCGCCTTCACCGCGCTGCACGACGTGTCCCTGGACATCGTCGCCGGCGAACTGGTGTGCCTGCTCGGCCCCTCCGGCTGCGGCAAGACCACCCTGCTGCGCTGCATCGCCGGGCTCGAACGCCAGGACCGCGGCACCCTCTACATCGGTGACCGCGACATTTCCGAGCTGCCGCCCCAGGCCCGCGACTACGGCATTCTGTTCCAGTCCTACGCGCTGTTCCCCAACCTCACCGTCGAAGCCAACATCGCCTACGGCCTGACCGCCAGCAGCCGCGACGAATCCCGTCAGCGCGTGGCCGACATGCTCGACCTGGTCGGCCTGCGCGGCAGCGAGAAGAAGTACCCCGGCCAGCTCTCCGGCGGCCAGCAACAACGTGTGGCCCTGGCCCGCGCACTCGCCCCGGCACCCTCCTTGCTGCTGCTCGACGAACCCATGTCGGCCCTCGATGCCCGCGTGCGCGACCACCTGTGCAGCGAGCTGCGTCAGTTGCAACGCCAGCTTGGCATCACCACCCTGATGGTCACCCACAACCAGGACGAGGCCATGCTCATGGCCGACCGCATTGCGGTGATGAACAACGGCCAGGTCGAGCAGTACGACACCCCGCAGGCCATCTACGACAAGCCGGCCACGCCGTTCGTGGCCGAGTTCGTCGGCCAGGGCAACTGGCTGCCATTCCAGCAGCGCAGCGACAGCCATGCCCAGGTGGGTGACATGAACCTGCGCCTGGCCCCCGGTGCGGGCGCGGCCAACAGTGGCCGGTTGTTCTGCCGCCCCGAGGCGATCAGCGTCAACCCGCCGGTGCATGAAGAAAACCTGTTCCCGGCCCGCGTGCGGGAAATCACCTTCCTCGGCAATCGCTGCCGCATGAGTTTCGAGTTCAACCAACTGCCTGGCCACGCATTTACCGCCGAGGTGGCGCCCGAATCGATGCCGCGCCTGGGCTCGCAGGATATCTGGGTGGCCTTGCCGCCGCGCAGCCTGCAGGTGTTTGCCTGACATGGGCGCGCCGATGAGCCTGCCGATCGCACCTGCGAAGGCCAAGACCACCGGCGGCGTCGCGCTGGGTGATCGCCTGTTCGTGACCGGCGGCAAATGGCTGTTGCTGGTGCTGCTGACCGTCGCGGTGCTGCTGCCGTTGCTGGCGATCTTCTGGCGCGGCTTCAGCAGCGATGCCGGGCAGGGCGGCGGGCTGGTCGCGGCCCGCGAACTGTTCGCCAGCGCCAACTTCCACTGGCTGCTGGGCAACAGCCTCACCGTCGCGCTGAGCGTGGCGGCCATCGTGGTGCCCACCGCCTACCTGTTCGCCTATGCGCTGCAACGCACGCTGATTCCGGGCAAGCGCATATGGCGCGGGATCTCGCTGCTGCCGCTGCTGGCGCCTTCGATGCTGCCGGCCATCGCGCTGGTGTACCTGTTCGGTAACCAGGGCCTGCTGCGCGGGCTGCTCAGCGACAATATCTATGGCTTCTGGGGCATCGTGCTGGGCGAGGCCATCTACACCTTCCCGCATGCGCTGATGATCCTGCTCTCGGCACTGTCGCTGGCCGATGCACGGTTGTTCGATGCGGCCTCCAGCATGGGCGCCGGGCCACGCCGCGCGTTCACCAGCATCACCTGGCCGGCCACACGCCAGGCCGTGTTCGCCGCGTTCTGCCTGGTGTTCACCCTCACCATCACCGACTTCGGCGTGCCGGTGGTGGTGGGTGGCGACTACCAGGTGCTGGCGCTGGAAGCCTACAAGGCGGTGGTGGGCCAGCAGCAGTTCGGCCGTGGTGCACTGATTGGCATGGTGCTGCTGGTGCCGGCGCTGCTCAGCTTTGCGGTGGATGCCTGGCTGCGCCGGCGCCAGGGCGATGCCATGAGCGGTCGCGCCCAGGTGTTCGAGCCGGCCCCCAGCCGCCGGCGTGATGCGTGCTTCCTGGCCATCGTGCTGCTGGTGTGCGCCATTCTGCTGCTGGTGGTGGGCATGGCGGTGTACTCCTCGCTGGTCAAGTTCTGGCCCTACAACCTGTCGCTGTCGCTCAAGCACTACCAGTTCGACGACACCGCCGGCGGCGGCTGGCTGGCCTACCGCAACAGCATCACCATGGCGCTGGGCACCGCCCTGATCGGCAGCGCGGTGATCTTCAGCGGCGCCTACCTGATGGAGAAGACCAGAGGCCGTCTCAACCTGCTGCTGCGCCTGCTCAGCTTCGTGCCGATGGCCGTGCCGGGGTTGGTGCTGGGGCTGGGCTACGTGTTCTTCTTCAACCTGCCGGGCAACCCGCTGCATGTGTTCTACGGCAGCATGACGCTGCTGGTGGTGTGCACCATCGCGCACTACCTGACCACCGCGCAGATGACCGCCACCACTGCACTGCGCCAGCTCGACAGCGAGTTCGAGGCCGCCGCGCTGTCGCTCAAGGCCCCGCTGTACCGCCACTTTGCGCGGGTTACCGTGCCGATCTGCCTGCCAGCGCTGCTGGACATCATCCGCTACCTGTTCGTCTCGGCGATGACCACCGTGTCGGCGGCCATCTTCCTCTACAGCCCCGACACCATCCTGGCCGCGGTGGCGGTACTGAACATGGACGATGCCGGCAACGTCGGCGGTGCCGCCGCCATGTCCACCCTGATCCTGCTGACCAGCGCCGGCGTGTCACTGCTGCTGGCGTGGGCCTCGCGTGGCCTGCTCAAACGCTCCCAGGCCTGGCGCCAGCGCGCGCCGGGCCACTGATTGCTCTTCCAACCCTGTACTGCTCAAAGGAACCGCACCATGTTCAAGCCACTTGCTCTTGCCGCTGCCGTGCTCGCTGCCGTGACCGTGCAGGCCCAGGCCGCCGACACCCAGCTCACCGTGTACACCGCGCTGGAGGCCGAACAGCTCAAGACCTACAAGCAGGCCTTCGAAAAGGCCAACCCGGATATCGAGATCAAGTGGGTGCGTGACTCCACCGGCATCATCACCGCCAAGCTGCTGGCCGAGAAGGATCGCCCGCAGGCCGACGCGGTGTGGGGCCTGGCGGCGTCGAGCCTGGCGATCCTCGACCAGCAGGGCATGCTGCAGACCTATGCCCCCAAGGACCTGGACAAGATCGGCGCCAACTACCGCGATGCGGCCAACCCGCCGGCGTGGGTGGGCATGGACGTGTGGGCGGCGACCATCTGCTTCAACACCATCGAGGCCGAGAAGCAGGGGCTGAGCAAGCCGGTGAGCTGGCAGGACCTGACCAAGCCCGAGTACAAGGGCAAGATCGTGATGCCCAACCCGGCGTCGTCCGGCACCGGTTTTCTGGATGTGAGCGCATGGCTGCAGACCTTCGGCGAGAAGCAGGGCTGGCAGTACATGGACGAGCTGCACCAGAACATCGGCCAGTACGTTCACTCCGGTTCCAAGCCGTGCAAGCTGGCGGCGGCGGGAGAGTTCCCGATCGGCATCTCGTTCGAGTACCCGGCGGTGCAGCTCAAGCGCCAGGGCGCGCCGCTGGATATCGTGTTGCCCAAGGAAGGCCTGGGCTGGGAGATCGAGGCCACTGCGTTGATCAAGGGCAGTCAGCATGAAGCCGCGGCCAAGCGCCTGGCCGACTTCTCGGCGAGCCCGGCGGCGATGGAGCTGTACAAGGAGAACTTCGCGGTGCTGGCGCAGCCGGGCATTGCCAAGCCGCAGACCGAGTTGCCGGCCGATTACGAGCAGCGTCTGATCAAGAACGACTTCGGCTGGGCATCGAAGAACCGCGACAGCATTCTGGCCGAGTGGCGCAAGCGCTATGACGGCAAGTCGGAGAAGGTGGCGCAGCAGTAAATCCGCTTCGCATTCATCGCGGGTCAAGCCCGCTCCCACAGGGATCATCGCCGTCCTTGTGGGAGCGGGCTTGACCCGCGATGGCCGCACCACAATCCTGAAGGGAACCCCCATGTCAGATTTTCTCATCGTCGGCGCCGGCATCCTCGGTCTGTCCCACGCCTACGCCGCAGCCCGGCGCGGCCTGCGGGTCAAGGTGTTCGAACGCAGCGCCACCCCGCTGGGCGCCTCCATTCGCAACTTCGGCCAGGCCCTGGTCAGCGGCCAGCCACCCGGCCAGATGCTCGAACTGGCCAAGGCCAGCCGCGGCATCTGGGCCCACTGGGCCGAGCACGCCGGCTTTGCGCTCAAGCGCAACGGCTCGCTGCTGCTGGCCCGCACCGCGCTGGAGCAAGACCTGCTCGAAGCCTTCTGCAACGGGCGTGCACCCGAGCACGGCTACCCGGTCGAACTGCTGCAGGGCGCCGCGCTCGATGCGCTGTACGACGGCCAGTTCCGCCATCATCGCGCCGCCCTGCGTGGGCTGGACGATCAGCAGGTGTACTCGCGCGAGGCCATCCCTGCGCTGGTCAACTACCTGCGCGAGCAACTGGGCGTCGAGTTCCACTTTTCCACGCTGGTGCGCGAGGTGGAGCCGGGGTTTCTGACCACCACCGCCGGTCGCTTCAGCGGCGAGCATATCGTGGTGTGCAGCGGGCACGACTACCAGACGCTGCTCGCCGAGCCGATGGCGCAGTTGCAGCCGCAGGTATGTCGCCTGCAGATGATGCGCGCCCGGCCACGCTTCGGCCTGGATCTGCAGCATTCGCTGCTGACCGGGTTGAGCTGCCTGCATTACGGGGCGTATGCCGACCTGCCGCAGGCGCAGGCCCTGCGCGCCGAGATACAGGCCGGCAGCCCGCACCTGCTGGAAAACGGCATTCACCTGTTGATTAGCCCGACGCCCCATGGCGAGCTGATCATCGGCGATTCGCATGCCTATGGCAGCGATGCATCGCCGTTCAATGCCGAGCAGGTGGACAACTGGATGATCGAGCTGGCCGAGCAGACGCTGGGTGGGCGCATCGAGGTGCTGGAGCGCTGGCAGGGGGTGTACGGCTCGGGTGGGCCGGGGCCGTTTTCGCTGCTGGCGGTAGCGCCGGGGGTGAGTGCGGCGCTGATGCACAGCGGGGTGGGGATGAGCGTGGGGCCGGCGTTGGCGGAGGGGCATATTGCACGTCTGATCTAAGACCGCCATCGCGGGTCAAGCCCGCTCCCACAGGGATCGCACACTCTCTGTGGGAGCGGGCTTGACCCGCGATTGGCCTTAAAGCTCCTGCACAAGACTGTCGATCTGCTCCTGCCGCTCCGCCTGCCCGAGTTTGGCCCCTGGGTTCATCGACGACCACTGCGGGTGCGCCCGCGCCTTGCTCAGCGCCTCCGGCAACTTGCCCTCGCGCCAGCCCTTGTCGCTGGGCAACGTCAGCTTGATGCGAGCTGTCGCCGCATGCCCGCGCCCCTCCAGCGCTGCCAGCAACTGACGCTGACGCAACGCCAGCAAGCGCAGCACCCCGTCGTCCACCGTCAGTTCATGCTGGCCCTTCAGCTTGCCCATCAGCCGCGAACCGTAACTGCGTGCCGTCTGCAGCGCACCCCCGGCAATCGCCCCGGCCAGTGCGGCCGCCCCCAGGGTAATGCCGCCGACCAGCAGGTCGACCCCGGCACCGGCCGCGGCGCCCGCGGCAACCCCGCTGCCCAGGCGCACGCCCAGCAATTTCAGGGTCTCGGGGTTGAACAGGTCATCGCCCCAGCGCCCGTCCAGCAGCGGTAGCTCGCCGGTGTGGGCGTCGTCCTTGCGAAACGCATACAGCTTGAGCAGCGCCTCGACGCAGCGTTGTTCACGCTGGCGAATCACCTGATGCAGCTCGCTGATCGCCGCTGCCTCGGCCTCCGGCCTGGCGATCACGCTACGCCGGCACGCCGCGCAATCGAGCAGCAGTTCGGCAATCAGGCGCTTGGCGCTGTGCTGGCGTGCCACACGCTGGGCCTGCTGGTCATCGATAAGGCGCTGCAAGGCCGGGCGCGCATTCTCCAGCAGCAAGGCCAGGCTTTCGTACAGGCGCTGCTCGCCATCCTGCGGCGGGGCCACGCTGTCGAAGCGCACCAGTGCGTGCAGCCCCAGGCGTGCCAGGGCCTCGCGCCAGTCCGGCTCGCGATGCTCGTTGCTGGCCACGAAGTTGAGCACCGGCAGCAGCGGTTTGCCGCAACCGGCCAGCACTTCCAGTTCATCGCGGTACTTGGCCAGCACCGGCTCGCGGGCGTCGATCACGTACAGCCCGGCATCACTGGCCAGCAACTGGCGCAGCACCTTGGCCTCCTGCTCGAAGCGCTGGCGCGCCTCGTTGCCTTGCAGAAAACGCTCGACCCGCGCCGGTCCGTCCAGCCGCTCACCGGGCCGATCGAGACGCTCCAGGTAATCGAGCAGCGCGATGGCATCCTCCAGGCCCGGGGTGTCGTACAGCTCCAGCAGCGGCTCGCCCTCCACCGACAGCCGTGCGCCTTCCACATGCCGGGTGGTGCTGGGGCGGTGCGAGACTTCGCCGAAACCCACGTCGCGGGTGAGCGTGCGCAGCAGCGAGGTCTTGCCGACGTTGGTGTGGCCGACCACGGCCAGTTTCAACGGCTTAGTCATGGCCATGCTCCAGCCAGTTGAGGGGGGCACTGTCGGCGTAGGCCAGGCCCAGTTGCTCCAGCGCCTGGTGCCAGTCGCCCAGGCGGTCGGCGTCCAGTGCCTGGCCGGGTGGTGCCTGCAACAGCCAGATGCGCGTGGCCCCGGCGCTGCGCGCAAGCTCGGCCAGCAGCGCCAGGCTGCCCCGGTCGGGCGAGCGGCGCGGGTCGCAGGCGATGGCCAGGCGCGCGGGCGGGAAGCGGCTCAGCTGTTCGAGCAGCCTGTTGCGTGATTCGCGGCTGTCGAGGATACCGGCGTTGGTCACCGAGGCTGGCAGAGCGGGCGGCCAGGCGCGCTGGTCGTCGAGCTCCAGGCCCACCAGCAAGGCGCCCTCGGCCGGTGCGTCGCCTTCGCTGCGGGTGATTTCGGGCAAGGCCTGCGGGGCAGGGTCGTTGACCCCCAGGCGTTCGCTGCTGGGCATCAGCACGTCGCGCAGGGCGCTGTAGCCGGGCAGGTTGAGGTCCAGGCCCAGGCGCCGGCGCCCGCTGTGCCAGCGCCACAGGCACAGGGCCGCGAGCACCAGCCGCGGCAGCAGGCCGTACACCACCAGCACGCCGAGCATCCAGCCGGCCCACGACTGGCGTGCCAGCTCCAGCGCCGGTTGGCTGGCGCCGCTGGCGCGGATCATGGCCGCGTCCGGCACGCTGAAACCCAGCAGCGCGGGCAGGGTGCCGAGGGCCTGGGTCAGGCCGACGAAGGTGTCGGGGTCGAGGATGGTGGTTTCCCACACAAAGCCATAACGCCGGGTGGCCAGCAGCATCAGCATCACCACCAGGGCGCTGGCCAGCGCCAGCAGCCACAGGCCGTGCACCAGCAGGCCGAGCAGCCAGCGGTTGAGGCGCTGGCGTTGCAGCAGTACCAGCAGGGCTGGGGCCAGATGCGCGGCCTTGGCATCGCGGGCGAACTTTTCGCTCAGCCATAGCCACAGCCGCCCCAGGCTGGCGCCATGGTCGCCGGCCAGGGCAAAGCCCAGAGTCCAGCTCAGCAGCATCAGCAGGTTAAGCCCCAGCAGGCTGCCCAGCGCCCAGAACACGTTGACCGGGCGCTGGCCGTCGCCCAGCCCGGCGAAGGCCAGGCCGGCGCCGCTGAGCACGGCGAGCAGCAGCAGGGCCAGCAGCGCCAGGCGCGCCCCGGCTTTCCAGCGCCCCAGCGCGGCGCGCAGGCCGTCGCGTTCGGCCAGCCACAGGGCGCGGTGTTCGATGCGTGCAGCCAGGTCGCCGCCTTGCTGGCGCGCACGGCGGTTGGCTTCCTGGTCTTCCAGCGCGCCGGCATGTTCTTCACGCAGGCGCACGGCTTCGGTGAGCCAGCGTTTGTCCAGGTCAGTCAGTCCAGTCACACCCAGCTTCCATTGATCAAAACTGCCCAAAGCATAACCCACGCATCGGCCAGCGGGCTTTGCTATCCTCGCGGGCATGAAAACATCACTGCCTCTCAGCCTGATCGCGGCCCTCGCCGAGAACCGCGTCATCGGCATCGACAACAGCATGCCCTGGCATTTGCCGGGGGATTTCAAGTATTTCAAGGCCACCACGTTGGGCAAGCCGATCATCATGGGTCGCAAGACCTGGGATTCGCTGGGGCGCCCCTTGCCGGGGCGTCTGAACCTGGTGGTCAGCCGTCAGCCGGGCCTGGTGCTGGAGGGCGCCGAGGTGTTCGGTTCGCTGGATGAGGCCATCGTGCGGGCCGAGCAGTGGGCGATGGAGCACGGTGTGAACGAGCTGATGCTGATCGGCGGTGCGCAGCTGTACGGTCAGGCGTTGGAACGCGGGCTGGCGGATCGCCTGTACCTGACGCGGGTCGAGCTCAGCCCGGTGGGGGATGCGTGGTTCCCTGAAGTGGATGCGCAGCAGTGGGCGATGACCTCGACCCAGGCGAACGCGGCTGAAGGGGACAAGCCGGCTTATCACTTCGAGGTGTGGGAGCGGCGTTGATGCATTCGCCGGCAAGGCCGGCTCCTACACGATTGCTGTAGGAGCCGGCCTTGCTGGCGAAGGGGCCTTCAGCTATGCGTCAACTGCGCATGCTCATCGGCCTCCAGCAGCACCTTGTCGGTCTGCCCCATGGCCTGGCTGGTCAGGGTACCGGCCACCATCGCACCACTCACGTTCAGTGCCGTGCGGCCCATGTCGATCAGCGGCTCGACCGAGATCAAGAGCGCCACCAGCTCCACCGGCAGGCCCATCGCCGGCAGCACGATCAGCGCGGCGAAGGTCGCACCGCCACCCACCCCGGCCACCCCGGCCGAACTCAGGGTCACGATGGCCACCAGCGTGGCGATCCACAGCGGGTCGAGCGGGTCGATGCCCACCGCCGGGGCCACCATCACCGCCAGCATCGCCGGGTACAGGCCTGCGCAACCGTTCTGGCCGATGGTCGCGCCGAACGAGGCGGCAAAGCTGGCAATCGCCTGAGGGATGCCCAGGCGACGGGTCTGCGCCTCGATGCTCAGCGGAATGCTCGCCGCACTGGAGCGGCTGGTGAAGGCAAAGGTCAGCACCGGCCATACCTTGCGGAAAAACCGCAGCGGGTTGACCCCGCCCAGGCCCAGCAGCACACCGTGCACCAAGAACATCAGGCCCAGGCCGATGTACGACACCACCACGAAACTGCCCAGCTTGAGAATGTCGTCCAGGTTCGAGCTGGCCACCACCTTGGTCATCAGCGCCAGCACGCCATACGGGGTGAGCTTCATCACCAGGCGTACCAGGCGCATCACCCAGGCCTGCAGGGTGTCGATGGCCACCAGCGCACGGTTGCCCTTGTCGGCGTCGTCCTTGAGCAGTTGCAAGGCGGCCACACCGAGGAACGCGGCGAAGATCACCACGCTGATGATCGAGGTCGGCTTGGCCCGGGCCAGGTCGCCCACCGGGTTGGTGGGGATGAACGACAGCAGCAGTTGCGGGATGTTGAGGTCGGCAACCTTGCCCGCGTAGTCACTCTGGATGGTCTGCATGCGCGCGGTTTCCTGCACGCCGGCCACCAGGCCTTCGGCGCTGAGGCCGAACAGGTTGGTCAGGCCGATGCCGATCAACGCGGCGATGGCCGTGGTGAACAGCAGGGTGCCGATGGTCAGGAAACTGATCTTGCCCAGCGACGAGGCGTTGTGCAGGCGTGCCACGGCGCTGAGGATCGAGACGAAGATCAGCGGCATGACGATCATCTGCAGCAGGCCCACATAGCCGTTGCCGACCAGGTCGAGCCAACTGATGGTGCTTTTCAGGACCGGGCTGCCGGCACCGTAGATGGCATGCAGGGCACTGCCGAACAGCACGCCGACGATCAGGCCGACCAGCACTTTCTTGGCCAGGCTCCAGGAGGTCTTGCTGGTTTGCGCCAGGCCCAGCAGCAAGGCTGCGAACACCAGCAGGTTGAGAAACAGCGGCAGGTTCATTGAAGCTCCAGACAAAGGGCGGGGCGTCGCGTCTGTGCGCGATTGCGAACAGAAATGCTAACAGCCTGAAAAACAACGAAATTAGATCTAAATGGAATTTAGATAGATGGTTTTGGAATAACCATATTCCTCGGCAAGCAAAGACGGACGAAAACAGATGCGGGGCTGGGGTGTAAGGGGCAGATGTTGCCGCCCTCTGTACCGGCCTCTTCGCCGGCAACGCCGGCTCCTACGGGGGCCACGGCGTCTGTAGGAGCCGGCGTTGCCGGCGAACACCGCACCGCAGGCAAAAAAAACCGGCGCCTGGGCGCCGGTTCTTTATTGTCGCCAGACCTTACAGCCCGTCCAGCATGGCCTTGTTGCGCACCGCGCCCTTGTCGGCACTGGTGGCGAGCAAGGCGTAGGCCTTGAGTGCGGTGGTCACCTTGCGCGGACGCTGCTCGACCGGCTTCCAGCCCTTCTTGTCCTGCTCGACACGCCGCGCCGCCAGCTCTTCATCGCTGACCAGCAGGTTGATCGAACGGTTGGGAATGTCGATCAGCACCTTGTCGCCGTCGCGCACCAGGCCAATCGCGCCGCCTGCTGCCGCTTCCGGCGAAGCATGACCGATGGACAGGCCCGAGGTGCCGCCCGAGAAGCGCCCGTCGGTCAGCAGCGCACAGGCTTTGCCCAGGCCCTTGGACTTCAGGTAAGAGGTCGGGTACAGCATCTCCTGCATGCCCGGGCCGCCTTTTGGTCCCTCGTAGCGGATGATCACGATGTCGCCGGCCTGCACTTCGTCGGCCAGAATGCCGCGTACCGCGCTGTCCTGGCTTTCGAAGATCTTGGCGTTGCCTTCGAACACATGGATCGACTCGTCGACGCCTGCGGTCTTCACCACGCAGCCATCCAGCGCGATGTTGCCGTACAGCACGGCCAGGCCGCCTTCCTTGGAGTAGGCGTGCTCGAAGCTGCGGATGCAGCCGTTCTCGCGGTCGTCATCCAGGGTTTCCCAACGGGTCGACTGGCTGAACGCGGTCTGGGTCGGGATGCCGGCCGGGCCGGCCTTGAAGAAGTGGTGCACCGCTTCGTCGTCGGTCTGGGTGATGTCCCACTTGGCGATGGCTTCTTCCATGCTGCGGCTGTGCACGGTCGGCAGGTCGGTGTGCAGCAGGCCGCCACGGGCCAGCGAACCGAGGATGCTGAAGATGCCGCCGGCGCGGTGCACGTCTTCCATGTGGTACTTCTGGATGTTCGGCGCCACCTTGCACAGCTGCGGCACGCTGCGCGACAACCGGTCGATGTCGCGCAGGTCGAAGTCGATCTCGGCTTCCTGGGCGGCGGCCAGCAGGTGCAGGATGGTGTTGGTCGAGCCGCCCATGGCGATGTCGAGCATCATGGCGTTCTCGAACGCCTTGAAGTTGGCGATGTTGCGCGGCAGTACCGACTCGTCGTTCTCGCCGTAGTAGCGCTGGCACAGTTCGACGATGGTGCGGCCGGCCTTGAGGAACAGCTCTTCGCGGTCGCTGTGGGTGGCCAGGGTCGAACCGTTGCCCGGCAGGGCCAGGCCCAGGGCTTCGGTCAGGCAGTTCATGGAGTTGGCGGTGAACATGCCGGAGCACGAACCGCAGGTAGGGCAGGCGCTGCGCTCGTATTCGGCGACCTTTTCGTCACTGGCCGAGCTGTCGGCGGCGATCACCATGGCGTCGACCAGGTCCAGGCCGTGGCTGGCCAGCTTGGTCTTGCCGGCTTCCATCGGGCCGCCGGACACGAAGATCACCGGGATGTTCAGGCGCAGGGCGGCCATCAGCATGCCGGGGGTGATCTTGTCGCAGTTGGAGATGCACACGATGGCGTCGGCGCAGTGGGCGTTGACCATGTACTCGACCGAGTCGGCGATGATCTCGCGACTGGGCAGCGAGTACAGCATGCCGTCGTGGCCCATGGCGATGCCGTCATCCACGGCGATGGTGTTGAATTCCTTGGCCACGCCACCGGCGCGCTCGATCTCGCGGGCCACCAGCTGGCCCAGGTCCTTCAGGTGCACGTGGCCCGGGACGAACTGGGTGAAGGAGTTGGCGATGGCGATGATCGGCTTCTTGAAGTCGGCATCTTTCATGCCGGTGGCGCGCCACAGGGCGCGTGCGCCGGCCATGTTGCGACCGTGGGTGGACGTTTTCGAGCGGTAATCAGGCATGAAGCACTCCTGGCGGCTAATCAGGTAACAAAAAGGGGAGTGAGCTTCTCTTGTCCTTTGCACCGAAGGCAGGTGGCCGCTGGTACGGATGAGGCCGAAAACACCACGGGATCGCCGAGGGCTCGACCAGAGCTCATAAACCCGCCGGGGATGACTGGCGATGAATAGGCCGATTCTACACCGCTGGCGGCGGGAAGGAATGGCGCATTGGGCGGTTGGGCGTTTTCGCTGCGCGCGGGCCGCCCAACCGCCATGGCGTTCAGCCGGCCTCGGAGAAGTGCACCAGCTTCACGCGCTTGCGAAAGCCGCCGGTCAGCACGCCCAGGTACACCAGGCCGAGGGTGAACCAGGTCATGCCGATGGTCAGGGTCAGTGCCGACAGGCTGGTCCACAGCCACAGTGTGAGGCTCATGCCCACCAGCGGCACCACGCCGTAACGCAGCAGCCCCGAGAGGTTGCGGTGGCAGGCTTGATCGACCAGGTGCGTGCGCACCACCGCCAGGTTCACCGCCGAGAACGCCACCAGCGCGCCAAAGCTGATCAGCGAGGCCAGGGTGGTCAGGTCGATCACCAGTGCCAGCAGGGAGAACAACGATACCACCAGGGTGGCGAACACCGGGGTGCCGAAGCGTGGCGAAAGGCGCCCGAACCAGCGCCGTGGCAGCACCTGGTCGCGGCCCATGGTGTACAGGATGCGCGACACCGCAGCCTGCGAGGCCAGTGCCGAACCCAGGCTGCCGGCCACGAAGGCCGCGGTGAAGAAGTTGGCGAGGAACTGCCCGCCGGCCTTGAACATCACTTCATTGGCTGCCGCATCGACGTTGGCGAAGTGGCTGCCCGGCAGTACCAGCTGGCTGATGTAGGCCAGCACGGTGAACAGCAGCCCGGCGCCCAGGGTGGTGAGCAGGATGGCGCGCGGCACATCGCGTTGCGGGTCGCGGGTTTCCTCGGCAAGGGTCGATACCGCGTCGAAGCCCAGGAAGGACAGGCACAGTACCGCTGCCCCGGTCATCAGGTGGCTGAACCCGGGCCGGGTGCCGTCACCGAGCAGGGGCGACAGCAGGTCGATGGGCGCGCCGTGCAGGCTCTTGATCGACAGTGCGGCGAACACGCCGATGAAGATGATCTGCGCGCCCACGATCAGGTTGCTGGCCTTGGCCACCGAATGGATGCCGATCACGTTGAGCACGGTCACCAGGGCGATGGCGGCGACGATGATGCCCCACACCGGCAGTGCCGGGAAGGCGATATTGAGGAACAGCCCGATCAGCAGGTAGTTGATCATCGGGATGAACAGGTAGTCGAGCAGCAGCGACCAACCGGCCAGAAAGCCGATGTTGGGGCCGAACGCCAGGTGGGTATAGGAGTAGGCCGAGCCCGCCACCGGGAAGCGTTTGACCATGAAGCTGTAGGACGTCGCGGTGAACAGCATGGCCAGCAGGGTCACCAGGTAGGCGCCTGCGGTGCGGCCACCGGTGAGCTCGGTGACGATGCCGTAGGTGGTGAAGATGGTCAGCGGCACCATGTACACCAGGCCGAAGAACACCAGGGCGGGCAGCCCCAGCACGCGGCGCAGTCGAGCGGTATCTGAAGTGCCAGGATGAGAGCGGTCGATAGAGGACATGGGTCGAACCTGCATTGTTTTTATTTTGATTGAGTCGATTTTTATCTGCTTATGTCGCCTGGATCAATGAAAAATTTGCCATTATGGATTATTGGCCTGGATTTTTATCGATATATATGCATGGCTGCATGGGGCCTGTGCGGCGCTGCAATGAAGTCGACGTGCTCTAGCCGTGCGGGGTCGCCTGGCCCTAGACTGCGCGCCTTGTGCATCACCCCTCGCAAAAGGACTTGGAATGCCCGTGCTCAACCGCTCCGTGCTTTATTACCTCGCCATCGCCCTGGTACAGGGGGCGCTGCTGCTCACCTTCATCCATTACCGCAACCCTGTGCTCGCGGTGTTCTGCGCCACGCTGGCCCTGGTGGGCGGCATCAATCTGCAACTGCTGGGCGGCGCGGTGCGTCAGCGCGGCACCTGGCTGCTGGTGGCCGGCCTGGCGTTGTTGATGGCCAGCGTGTCCGCCTGGCTGTATGCGCAATCGGCCGACGGCTGGCTATGGATGCGCTGGATACCGGCCTCGCTGGTGCTGGCCTATATCGGCGCGGCGTTCATCCTCAGTTGGCCGACCCGCGACGGCAATCGCCTGCGCTATCAGGACCTGTACCAGCACGCCTGGAACAATGCCTTCATCGTGCTGCTGGCGCTGCTGGTGACCCTGGCGTTCTGGTTGCTGCTGTGGCTGTGCGGGCGGCTGTTCACGATTCTGGGCGCGCCGGTGCTCAGCGATATCTTCGCCTCGCTCGAATTCATCTGCGTGTGCCTGCCGATCTTCTTCTCGCTGGGCATCCGCATGGGGCGCCAGAACGACAAGGCCATCGGCCTGCTGCGCAATGTGCTGCTCACCGTGTGTCGCTACCTGCTGCCGCTGTGTTCGCTGATTGCGGTGGTGTTCACCCTGGCGCTGGCGGTGACCGGGGTCGCGCCGATCTTCAACACCGGTTACTCCACCAGCATCCTGCTGTGCCTGGTGGGCAGTACGCTGTTTCTGCTCAACGGCGTGTTCCAGGACGGCGAGCACGATGCCGGTTATGCCAGGCCCCTGAAGCTGCTGGTGAACGCCAGCCTTGTGTGCCTGCCGCTGCTGATGGCGCTGGCGTGCTATTCGAGCTGGCTGCGCATCGACCAGTACGGCCTGACCCCGCAGCGCTTTCTGGCGATGCTGCTGATCGGCATCGCGCTGGTGCACAGCCTGGCCGCGCTGTGGGCCATTCGCCCGCGCCAGGCGGTGTGGCTGGGCAGCTTGCGGCGCAGCAACCCGTTGATCGCGCTGCTGAGTTTCGTGGTGCTGATGCTGGTGTTCACGCCGGTGCTCAACCCGTTGACCTACAGCGCCGCCAACCAGATGGAGCGGCTGTTGAGCGGGCGCACCTCGGCGGATGCGTTCGATGCGCGCGCTTTGCGCTACCGGCTCGGCAAGCCGGGGATCGAGCAGTTCGAGCGGTTGTCGCGCCTGGTCAAGGAGGGGCAGATCCTGGATGCGCCAAGCCGCGAGCTGCTGGCCGATCGACTGCTGGAGGCCGAACCGGTGAGCATGTCGCCGCGTGAGTACGGACCCAAGCTGGAATGGATCGGGCCTGCGCCGGAGGACAGTGCGCAGATGCTCAACCTGACCCTGATCGAGAGCCAATGCGGCAGTTCGGGGTGTGCTGCCTGGCAGGTGGACCTGGATGACGATGGGGTCAACGAAGTGCTGGTGGTGCCCAAGCACGAGTACTCGACGTCGGCGTTCGTGTATGCGCGTCACGAGGGCTTCTGGCGTGATTATGCGCGGGTGGACGGGATCGGCACGGGGCGCGCACTGATCGAGCAGATTCGGGCGGGCACGCTCAAGCTGGCGAAACCGCGCTACAAGACCCTGGTGATCGACGGGCGAGAACTGGGAATGATGCCTTACCCGCAGCGCGATTGAGTGCACCTGCCTGCAGGAGCCGGCCTTGCCTGCGAAAAGGCCGTTACAGGCAAAAAAATCCCGGCACCTGGCCGGGATTTTCATTCAGCGCGATCAGCTGTTGGGCAGCAGCCGGCAGGTGATGCTCTTGATGTAGCGCGTTTCCGGGATCGCCGGGTGCACCGGGTGGTCCGGGCCCTGGCCGCCGCGTTCGAGCAGCTGCATGTTGCGATCCAGGTGGCGGGCGCTGGTCAGCAGGATGTTCTGCAGGTCGTCTTCGGGCAGGTGCATCGAGCACGAGGCGCTGACCAGAATGCCGTCCTTGCTCAGCAGGCGCATGGCCTGCTCGTTCAGGCGGCGGTAGGCGCCTTCGCCGTTCTTCAGGTCCTTCTTGCGCTTGATGAACGCGGGCGGGTCGGCCACGATCACGTCGAAACGCTCTTCAGCGGCCTTGAGCTCGCGCAGCGCCTCGAACACATCGCCTTCCACGCAGGTGACCTTCTCGGCAATGCCGTTGAGCGCCGCATTGCGCTCCACGCCATCCAGGGCAAAGCCCGAGGCATCCACACAGAACACTTCGCTGGCGCCGAACGCACCGGCCTGCACGCCCCAGCCACCGATGTAGCTGAACAGGTCGAGCACGCGCTTGCCTTTGACGTAGGGTGCCAGGCGTGCGCGGTTCATGCGGTGGTCGTAGAACCAGCCGGTCTTCTGGCCTTCCATCACCGGCGCTTCGAATTTCACGCCGTTCTCTTCCAGCGCCACCCACTCCGGCACCAGGCCGAACACGGTTTCGACGTATCGGTTCAGGCCTTCGGCATCACGCGCCGCCGAGTCGTTCTTGAACAGGATGCCGGTGGGTTTGAGCACCTGCACCAGGGCGGCGATCACGTCGTCCTTGTGCTGTTCCATGGTGGCCGAGGCCAGCTGTACCACCAGGATGTCGCCGAAACGGTCGACCACCAGGCCCGGCAGCAGGTCCGAGTCGCCGTACACCAGGCGGTAGAACGGCTTGTCGAACAGGCGCTCGCGCAGCGACAGGGCCACGTTGATGCGGTGCACCAGCAGCGACTTATCCAGGGCCAGCTTGGCGTCGCGCGACAGCAGGCGCGCGCAGATCAGGTTGTTGGGGCTCATGGCGACGATGCCCAGCGGCTTGCCGCCGGCACCTTCGAGCACCGCCTGGTCGCCGGCCTTGAAGCCATGCAGCGGGGTCGCGGCGACGTCGATTTCGTTGCTGTACACCCACAGATGGCCGGCGCGCAGGCGGCGGTCGGCGTTGGCTTTGAGGCGAAGGCTGGGCAGGGACATGACGTCGCTCCGGAAAAAAGAGCGGGAGTATAGCGCGTCGGCCGGGCACGCGGCTCGGCCGGCGACAAATAGCCGATCAGGCGCCCAAAGCGCGCAGCAGCTGGGTGTTGAAGGCGGGAATATCGTCGGGCTGGCGGCTGCTGATCAGGTTGCGGTCGATGACCACGGCCTGATCCTGCCACTGCCCGCCGGCATTGGTGATGTCGTCGCGCACGGTCTTGTAGCTGGTCATCTTGCGGCCCTTGACCAACTGGCTCGACACCAGCAGCCAGGCGCCATGGCAGATCACCGCCAGGGGCTTGCCGCTGGCGTCGTGGGCCTTGACCAGCTTCTGGGCGCCGGGGTCGATGCGTATGGTGTCGGAGTTCTGCACGCCGCCGGGCAGCACGATGGCGTCGTAGACCGCGACGTCGGCCTTGTCGAAGGTGTTGTCCACAGTGAAGTCGTCGGCGGGCTTGTCGTGGTTCCAGCCCTTGACCGTGCCCGGTTTGGCCGAGAGGATGTCGACGCGCACGCCGCTTTGCTCGAGGGCCTGCTTTGGCCCGGTGAGTTCTACCTGCTCGAAGCCGTCGGTGACCAGCATGGCCACGCGCTTGCCGTTCAGTTGGGTCGTCATCTGCGTGCTCCTGTTGAGTTGAACCTGTAGTAAGCAGGCAGCCCTGGGGCAGGCAAAGTTCCTTCTGAATCCATCAGCGGGTGTTTCCCGGCCCGCCTGCAGGGTTAGAATCGCCCTTCAGCCCCGAGTGTGTATCTATGTCCCAGGAACTTACCGCCGAACAGATCCAGCAAGCCCTGCAGGGCATCAGCGTACCGCCCCAGCCGCAGATCATGGTCGACCTGCAGTTCGAGCAGTACATGCCCGACCCGGACCTGGAGACCATCGCCAAGCTGATCTCCCAGGACCCGGGCCTTTCCGGCGCACTGCTCAAGCTGGTCAATTCGCCGTATTACGGGCTGACCAACAAGATCGCCTCGATCCAGCGCGCGGTGAACCTGCTGGGCAGCCGCTCGATCATCAACCTGATCAACGCGCAGTCGATCAAGGGCGAGATGAGCGACGACACCATCGTCACCCTCAACCGCTTCTGGGATACCGCCCAGGACGTGGCCATGACCTGTCTGACCCTGGCCAAGCGCATCGGCTCGCAGGCGGTGGACGAAGCCTATGCCCTGGGGCTGTTCCACGATTGCGGCGTGCCGCTGATGCACAAGCGCTTCCCCGACTACATGCATACCCTGGAGCAGGCCTACGCCGAGGCCGGCCCCGACAAGCGCGTGGTCGACACCGAGAACCGCACGTTCAACACCAACCACGCCGTGGTCGGCTACTACACGGCCAAGTCGTGGCGCCTGCCCGAGCACGTGAGTGCCGCCATCGCCAACCACCACAATGCCCTGGCGGTGTTCAGCGACGACTCGGCGCGCAACACCCAGCTCAAGAACCTGCTGGCCATTCTGAAGATGGCCGAGCACATCTGCAGCTCGTACCGGGTGCTGGGCAACCAGAGCGTGGACCACGAATGGAACACCGTCGGGCACCTGGTGCTCGACTACGTGGGCCTGTCGGAGTACGACTTCGAGAACCTCAAGCAGACCATCCGCGAAATGGGTGCGCACTGACCCATGCCCGAGCTACCTGAAGTCGAGACCACCCGCCGCGGCATTGCGCCGTACCTTGAAGGGCAGCGTGTCAGCCGTGTGGTGGTGCGTGAGCGGCGCCTGCGCTGGCCGATACCCGAAGACCTCGACGTACGCCTGTCGGGGCAGCGCTTCGTGTCGGTGGAACGGCGTGCCAAGTACCTGCTGCTCAACGCCGAGGTGGGCACGCTGATCAGCCACCTGGGCATGTCGGGCAACCTGCGGCTGGTGGAGATCGGCCTGCCGGCGGCCAAGCACGAGCATGTGGACATCGAGCTGGAGTCGGGGCTGGCGCTGCGCTACACCGACCCGCGCCGGTTTGGCGCGATGCTCTGGGCCCCCGACCCGTTGCAGCACGAGCTGCTGCTGCGCCTGGGCCCGGAGCCGCTGACCGACCTGTTCGATGGCGAGCGGCTGTTCCAGCTGTCGCGCGGGCGCTCGATGGCGGTCAAGCCGTTCATCATGGACAACGCGGTGGTGGTGGGGGTGGGCAACATCTATGCGACCGAGGCGCTGTTCGCGGCGGGCATCGACCCGCGGCGCCCGGCCGGGGGCATTTCGCGGGCGCGCTACCTACGCCTGGCCATCGAGATCAAGCGCATCCTGGCCGCCGCCATCGAGCGTGGCGGCACCACCCTGCGCGACTTCATCGGCGGCGACGGCCAGCCGGGCTACTTCCAGCAGGAACTGTTCGTGTACGGGCGCGGGGAAGAACCGTGCAAGGTGTGCGGCACGGTGCTGCGCAACGTGACCCTGGGCCAGCGCGCCAGCGTGTTCTGCCCGCGCTGCCAGACCTAGCGGCCTGTATCAGGCCTTGCCGGTGATCCTGCGGTACTTGGCCATCAGCTCGTCTTCGGTTTCCGGGTGCGCTTCATCCAGCGGGATGCAGTCGACCGGGCAGACCTGCTGGCACTGCGGTTCGTCGTAATGGCCAACGCACTGGGTGCACAGGTTGGGGTCGATCACGTAGATCTCTTCGCCCTGGGAGATGGCGGCGTTCGGGCACTCGGGTTCGCAGACGTCGCAATTGATGCAATCGTCGGTGATGATCAGGGACATGGGGACTCCGGCCGGGGCGTCAGGCCCGGGCATATGAAAACCAATGGGCACAATTGTGCCGCATTAACGCCCGCAGTGCACGCGGGCGCGGTTTTCGATGCGGGCGCGGTTACTTCTTGAAGCGCTCGGTGAGTGCGTCAGCCACTACCGGGTGCACGAACTTGGTGATATCGCCGCCCAGCGCCGCGATTTCGCGCACCAGCGTCGAGGATATGAACGAATAGCGCTCGGACGGCGTCAGGAACAGGCTTTCGACGTCGGGCGCCAGTTGCCGGTTCATGTTCGCCAGCTGGAACTCGTACTCGAAGTCCGAAACCGCGCGCAGGCCGCGCAGGAATACATTGGCCTGCTGCTCCTTGGCGAAATGCGCCAGCAGCGTGGAGAAGCCGATGACCTGCACGTTGGGCAGGTGCTTGGTGACCTCACGCGCCAGCTCTACCCGTTGTTCCAGGGGGAACAGCGGGTTCTTCTTGGGGCTGGCGGCGACCGCGATGATCACCTCGTCGAACAGCCGGGAGGCCCGCTCGACCAGATCGCCATGGCCTTTGGTAATAGGGTCGAATGTACCTGGGTACAACACTCGGTTCATCGCGTCGTCCTGGCAGGAGTGCGTTTGGGAGTCGGATGGTATCGCAGCAGCTGCGGTCGGCCAAGTCGCCATCGCCGGCTCAAGGCACTATAGACAGGCGTGATAATGCTTGTCACCCGCTGCAGGCCGAGTGTCTGGTGCCTTGAAAGTATCGACCCCATCGCGGGTCAGGCCCGCTCCCCCAGGCTATGCATCTCTTTGTGGGAGCGGGCCTGACCCGCGATGGAGTCGCTGCAACGTCAGCGAATGAACAGACGATAGACCCACCGCTGCAGCGCCTTCCCATACGGCGGATAGATCAGCCGCGCCGCATTCACCCGCGACTTGGCGAACACCGCCCGGGCATGACTGAAGGTCTTGAAGCCCTCGTGCCCATGGTAGTTGCCCATCCCCGACGGCCCGACCCCGCCAAACGGCAGGTCGTCCTGGGCCACGTGCAGCAGGGTGTCGTTCAGGCACACGCCGCCGGAATGGGTCTGCTCCAGCACCCGCCGCTGCTCGGCACGGTCGTGGCCGAAGTAGTACAGCGCCAGCGGGCGCGGGCGCTGGTTCACATAGGCCAGCGCCTCGGCCAGGCTGTCATAGGGCACCACCGGCAGCAGCGGGCCGAAGATCTCGTCCTGCATCACCTGCATGCTGTCATCGACCTGCAGCAGCACCTGCGGCGGCAGGCGCCGACCTTCGCGGGCTTCGCCGGGGTACAGGTCGAGCACGCTGGCGCCCTTGTCGCGGGCATCGCGCAAATAGCCTTCCAGGCGCGCCAGGTGGCGCACATTGATGATCGCGCTGTAGTCCGGGTTGTTTCGCACCTGTGGATAAAACCGCAGCACTGCCTCGCGATAGGCCTGCACGAAGCCCTCCAGGCGCTCGCGCGGGACCAGCGCGTAGTCCGGGGCAACGCAGGTCTGCCCGGCGTTGAGGGTCTTGCCGAAGGCGATGCGCTCGGCCGCCTGGGCCAGCGGTACACTGGCCGACACGATGGCTGGCGACTTGCCGCCCAGCTCCAGGGTCACCGGGGTCAGGTTGGTGGCTGCCGCCGCCATCACCTGGCGGCCGATGCTGGTGGCGCCGGTGAACAGCAGGTGATCGAACGGCAGGCGCGAGAAGGCCTCGCCCACGCCAGCATCGCCCAGCACCACGCTGACCAGGTCGTCGGGAAACACTTCGCCCAGCAGGCGCTGAAGCAGCGCCGCGGTGGCCGGGGTGGCTTCGCTGAGCTTGAGCATCACCCGGTTGCCCGCTGCCAGCGCCGCGGTGAGCGGGCCGATGGCCAGAAACAGCGGGTAGTTCCATGGCACGATGATGCCCACCACGCCCAGCGGCTGGTACAGCACCCGCGCGCTGGCCGGCTGGAACGCCAGGCCCACCGTGCGCCGCACCGGCTTCATCCAGCCCTTGAGGTGGCGCTCGGCGTGGCGAATGCCCTGCACGCTGGGCATCAGTTCGGCCAGCAGGGTCTCGTCGGCGCTGCGCCCGGCAAAGTCGCGGTCGATCGCCGCGACCAGGGCCGACTGGTTCGCCAGCAGCAGCCGGCGCAGGCTGGCAAGCCACTGCAGGCGCTGCGCCGCCGGCGCCATGGGCAGCCCGGCAAAGGCCCGGCGCTGCTGTTCGAACAGGGTCTGGAGGGGCATGCGGGCTCCGTGGCAGGGCAAGTGTGCCTGGAGCATATACGCCGGTTGTGCAGGTGGTACATCCCGTGGCGGATACGCCGTAAGATAAGCCTATTCCTTCAAGCTCATGCCTTTGGAGCTGACCATGGCACCGCGCATCAAGACCCGCGAGCTCATCGTGCAGAACAGCCTCGAGCTGTTCAACCAGCAGGGTGAACGCAGTGTCAGCACCAACCACATTGCTGCGCACATGGAAATCTCGCCTGGCAACCTCTATTACCACTTCGCCAACAAGCAGGCGATCATCGCCGTGCTGTTCACCCAGTACGAGGCGCTGGTGGAAGGCTTTCTGCGCCCGCCCCAGGGGCGCGCCGCCACCGTCGAGGACAAGCGCTTCTACCTCGAGGCGCTGCTGTCGGCGATGTGGAACTACCGCTTCCTGCACCGCGACCTCGAACACCTGCTCGGCCACGACCCGACCCTGGCTGCGCGCTACCGACGTTTTTCGCAGCGCTGCCTGCTGCAGGGCCAGGCCATCTACCGAGGTTTCGTCGAGGCCGACATCGTGGCCATGGACACCGTGCAGATCGAATCGCTGACCCTCAATGCCTGGATCGTGCTGACCTCCTGGGTGCGCTTTCTGTGCACCACCCGCGAGCACTCCGCGCACCTGAGCGAAGAGGCGATCAAGCGCGGCGTGTACCAGGTGCTGGTGCTGGAGCTCGGTTTCGTCACCGCCAGCGCGCGCCCTGCAGTGGATGCGCTGTGCAAGGAATTCTACGTGCCGCTGGACCAGGCACTGGAACAGTAGGCCGCCCACCCCCTTTGAATCGATATGGAGACCGACATGCCACTCGCGCAACTGATCGCACCCCAGCAACTGGCAGAGCGCCTGGGCGCTCCGAAGCTGGTGATTCTCGATTGTCGCTTTGCCCTGGAAGACATCGACTATGGCCAGCGCAGCTATGCCGAAGGGCATATCGCCGGCGCGCACTTCGCCGACCTGGAGCGTGACCTGAGCGGGCCGGTGGTCAAGGGCGTGACCGGTCGCCACCCCTTGCCCGACCCGCAGCAACTGATCCAACGGCTGCGCAGCTGGGGCATCGACAACGACAGCGACGTGGTGCTCTACGACGATGGCCCCGGGGCCTTTGCCGCGCGGGCCTGGTGGTTGCTGGCATGGCTGGGCAAGCGCGACGGGGTGGCGATCCTCGATGGCGGGCTCAAGGCCTGGCACGCGGCCGGGTTGCCGCTGAGCCTGGATGCCTGTGACAAGCGTGAAGGCAACTTCAGCGGGCAGCCCGATGCGAGCCTGGTGCTGGACGCCGCCGAGTTGGCCAATGGCCTGGGCACGCCCGACCTGACCCTGCTCGACGCCCGTGCGCTGCCGCGTTTTCGCGGCGAGGTGGAGCCCATCGACCCGGTGGCCGGGCATATCCCGGGTGCGCATTGCGCGGCCTTCACCGACAACCTGGGGCCTGATGGTCGTTTTCTGTCGCCCCAGCAGCTCAAGCAGCGCTTTGCCGCCTTGCTCGGTACGCGCCAGCCGCAGGCGCTGGTGGCCTATTGCGGCTCGGGGGTGACGGCCTGCCATAACCTGTTCGCCTTGGCCTTGGCCGGTTATCCGCTGGCACGGCTGTACGCCGGTTCGTGGAGCGAGTGGATCACCGACCCGCAGCGTCCGGTGGCCAAGGGCGACTGATCAGGCCCCGCTGGCCAGCCACTGTGGAATGCGCCGCTCCAGGTAGTAGCCGGGCTGGCGCAGGCTGCCGTCGACAAAGCCCACGTGACCGCCATGACGGTGCAGCTCCAGGGTGGTCTGGCTGGCCAGTTCGGCGGCCCCTGGCAGGCTGTGGCTGAACACGAACGGATCGTCCTGGGCATGGATGATCAGCGTGGGCGTACGGTTTTCACCCAGATAGTAGCGGCTCGACGAGCGCTGGTAGTAGTCGTGGGCGTCGCTGAAGCCGTTCAGCGGCGCGGTCACGCGGCCGTCGAAATCCCAGAAGGTGCGCAGGTTTTCCAGCGGGCCGAGGCGATCCAGGGTTGCCAGGCCCTCATGATGACCGTGGTGCTGGAAGTGGCGCTGCTTGTCCTTCACGTAGCCCAGCATGGCGCGCATGAAGTGCGCCTGGTACACCCGTGAAAACCCCAGGCCGATGCGGTCGGCGCACTGGTCCAGGCGAAACGGCACCGACACCGCCACGGCCGCCTGCAACTGGCTGGCCGTACCCGCTTCCCCCAGGTGCTTGAGCAGCACGTTGCCACCCAGCGAATAACCCACCGCGTACAGCGGTGCCTGCGGGCGCTGGGTGCGCAGGTGGGCGATGACTTCGGCCAGGTCTTCGCTGGCGCCGGAGTGGTAGCTGCGCGGCAACAGGTTCGGCTCGCCCGAGCATCCGCGCCAGTTGACCGCCACGCTGGCCCAGCCCTGCGCCGCCAGGGCGCGCTGCAGGCCGATGACGTAATGGGAGGTCGACGAGCCGGTCAGGCCGTGCAGTACCACCACCAGTGGCGTGGTGGTGGCAAGCGGGCCGTGCCAGTCCAGGTCGAGGAAATCGCCGTCGGCCAGCCACAGGCGCTCGCGCCGATGCGCCAGCGGTGGCGACTTGCGCCAGAGCGGGCCCCAGAGCGTCTGCACATGGGGGTTGCGCAGGCCGGTGGCTGGCTTGAACGGGGGTGGGGTGGCGCTGGACATCGTCGAGGTCTCTTGAGCGGGCGGCAGACCCTGTGATCAGTGTATGTGCGCAAGCGCAGGTCTGCTGCCGCCAAAGCATATTCAGCAGGCGTCACTTCGGGCAAGGGCTGTCGGTTGGCGAGGCTGAGGTCGTGGAAGGGTGTGCTGGGCGAGTGCCGGGCTGCTGAGGGTCAGCAGCCCGGCGGTGGTGCAGGCGGCACGCACAAGCCGGTTGGTGATCGGTGCCGTGCCTGGGGAGCGCCGGAGCACGATCAGGCAAAGCACCTCAGGCGGCGGCCGCAGTTTGCTGGAGGCGGGGCGACGTTCAGCCGCGCTCCCACAAGGCATAGTGCACCTGACCGGCCTTCTTTTCCCGGTGCAGACGCCAGTTGCCCGGCAGTTGCAGGGTCGACGGCGCGGTTTCGCTTTCGGTGTAGATCCACGCGTGCTCGGCCAGCCAGTGGCGCTCTTCGAGCAGTGCACAGGTGGCCGGCAGCAGGTCCTGGTGGAAGGGCGGGTCGAGGAACACCACGTCGAACGGGGCCTTGGGTTCGCCTTGCAGGTAGCGCACCACGTCGGTCTGGATCACCTGCCCGGTGGGGCAGCGCAGCAGCTCCAGGTTGTCCTTGAGGTTCTCGATGGCGGCGCGGTTGCTGTCCAGCGCCACGGCCGAGGCCGCGCCGCGCGACAGCGCTTCGAGAAACAGCGCGCCGCTGCCGGCAAAGGCGTCCAGCACGCGGGCGCCCTCGATGTGCGCGGTCAGCCAGTTGAACAGGGTTTCGCGCACCCGGTCGGGGGTAGGGCGCAGGCCCGGTGCGTCAGGAAAGCTCAGGCGGCGGCTGCGCCACTCGCCGGCGATGATGCGCAACTGGCCCTGGCCGCCGTGGGCGGCGGCCTTGGATTTGGCGGATGGACTGGCCATTAATGCTCCGGTACGCCAAGCGGCTGCTCGGCGGGTTTGTCAGTGGGCGGTGGCAGCGGCTGTTGCGCCACCTTCGGCCCGGCGGTCACGATGACCATCTTGTCGGCGGCCAGGTGCTTGTTGAGGGCAGCACGCACCTGCTCGACGGTGAGGCTCTGGGACTTCTGCATGAAGTCCTCGAGGAAATTCAGCGGCAGGTCATAGAAGCCGATGGCTCCCAGTTGGCCGACGATGCTCGCATTGCTGGCGGTGGACAGCGGGAAGCTGCCGGCCAGTTCGCGCTTGGCATCGTCCAGCTCCTGCTGGGTGGGGCCGGTCTTGAGGTAGTTGCGCAGGATGTCCTGTACCAGCTTGAGCGTGCCTTCGCTGAGTTCGGCACGGGTCTGCAGGTTGATCATGAACGGGCCACGCACCTGCATCGGGCTGAACACCGAGTACACGCCGTAGGTCAGGCCGCGCTTTTCGCGCACTTCGCTCATCAGGCGGGTGCCGAAGGCGCCGCCGCCGAGGATCGAGTTGCCCAGCGACAGGGCCGCGTAGTCCGGGTCAGCGCGGTCGATGCCCAGCTGGGCCAGCATCAGGTGGGTCTGCTTGGACGGGAAGTCGATGTGGTTGACGCCCGGCTTGGGTTCGCTCGGTTGTGCCAGCTTGGGCAGCGCCGGGCCCTTGGGCAGCGCGGCGGAGACCTGCGCGGCAATCGCCTCGGCTTCCGTGCGGCTGAGGTCGCCGACCAGTGCGATCACCACGTTGCCGGCGGCATAGGCCTTGGCATGGAAAGCGCGCAGCTGGTCCAGGGTGATCGGCGGGATGCTCCTGGCGTCGCCATCGCTGGGGTGCCCGTAGGGATGCTTGCCGTAGAGCTTCTCGAACAGCTCGATGCTGGCCAGCTTGCCGGGGTTCTGCTTCTGGTACTCGAAGCCGGCGAGCATCTGGTTCTTGATGCGCTTGAGCGCGTCTTCAGGGAAGGTCGGCTTGCCCACCACTTCGGCGAACAGCTTCAGGGCCGGCTCGCGCTTGTCCTTGGCGCTCAGGCTGCGCAGCGAGGCCACCGCCATGTCGCGGTAGGCACCGTTGCCGAAATCCGCGCCCAGGCCTTCGAAGCCGGCGGCGATGGCGCCGACGTCCTTGCCCGCCACGCCTTCGTTGAGCATGGCGTTGGTCAGGGTGGCCAGGCCCGGCAGGTTACCGTCCTGGCTGCTGCCGGCGGCGAAGGTCAGGCGCAGGTCGAACATCGGCAGTTCGTGGGCTTCGACGAACAGCACCTTGGCGCCTTCGGCGGTGTTCCAGGTCTTGATGTCGAGGTTGCGCCGGCTCGGTGCCTTGCCGTCCAGCTCGGCCAGCGATTGCAGGTTGGCGCCGGGCTTGGTGGCCGTGGTGTCGGCATGGGCGGGGCCGGCCAGGCACACGGCGCTCAGCAGCAACGCGCCGAATACGCCGCGGCCCTTCGGGGTGTGGCGTGGGGTGGTGTGCTCAGTCATGCGCCTGCTCCTCGGGCAATACATGCGCAACGCTCAGGCGTTCGCGGGTGAAATAGGTGCGGGCGGCACTCTGGATGTCGGCTGGGGTCACGCTCTTGAGCTCGTCGAGCTCCTTGTCGATGAGCTTCCACGACAGCCCGACGGTCTCCAGTTGGCCGATGGTGGTGGCCTGGCTGCTGATCGAGTCGCGGTCGTAGACCAGCCCGGCAATCACCTGGGCGCGCACGCGCTCCAGCTCTTCAGCGGTTGGCGGGGTGGTTTTCAGCTCGTCGAGCAGCTTCCAGACGCCGCTTTCGACCTCGGCCAGGGTCTTTTTCTTCTGCGTGTTAGGCACCGCGGAGAGCACGAACAGGCTGTCGCCACGGGTGAACGGGTTGTAGCTGGCCGACGCGCCGGCCACCAGTTCCTGACCGCGTTCCAGGCGGGTGGCCATGCGCGCGCTGTAGCCGCCGTCGAGCAGGGCCGCGATCAGGCGCAGGGCGTGCACGCTGCGCGGGTCCTTGGCGGTGGCCAGGCCCGGCACGTTGAAGCCGTAGATCAGGCTCGGCAGTTGGGTGCGTACATGCACGGTGAGCTGGCGCAGGCCCGGCTCGGCCAGTTCCAGCGGCAGTTTGGCAGGGGGTGTGGCGCGCTTGGGGATGGCACCGAAGTAACGCTGGGCCAGGCCCTTGACCTCGTCGGCGGTGACGTCGCCGACCACCACCAGGGTGGCGTTGTTGGGCACGTACCAGGCTTCGTACCAGTGGCGCAGCTCTTCGACCTTCATGCGTTCGAGGTCGGCCATCCAGCCGATGGTCGGGGTGTGGTAGCCGCTGGCCGGGTGGGCCATGGCGCTGAACAGCTCCATGGCCTTGGAGTTGGGCTGATCGTCGACGCGCAGGCGGCGCTCTTCCTTGATGACCTCGATTTCGCGGCTGAACTCTTCGGGCGGCAGGCGCAGGCTGCCCATGCGATCGGCTTCCAGTTCCAGGGCCACGCCCAGGCGGTCGCGGGCCAGCACCTGGTAGTAGGCGGTGTAGTCGTCGCTGGTGAAGGCGTTCTCTTCGGCGCCCAGGTCACGCAGGATGCGTGAGGCTTCGCCAGGCCCCAGCTTGTTGCTGCCCTTGAACATCATGTGTTCCAGGGCATGGGACAAGCCGGTCTGACCCGGGGTCTCGTAGCTGGAGCCGACCTTGTACCAGACCTGCGATACCACCACCGGGGCGCGATGGTCTTCACGCACGATGACCTTGAGGCCGTTGTCGAGGGTGAATTCATGGGTGGGCTGGACGTCGGCGGCAACCGCCACCAGGGGCATGACAATTGTGCTGAGCAGCAGGCCGGCGGCGCGGCGGGCTAGAGCATTCATTGATGATTCAACCTGTAGGGCTGCCCGCATGGCCTTAGCGTCGGCGGGCTAGGAGGTGCTAGGATACTGATCCGGTTGCCTGACGACCATGCCTGTCGAGATCAAGCGTTGCAGGCGTCCCGACAAAATGTTGCGCATGAACCAGTCGGCTTGACCATAGTCTGTTCTGCGTTAGAAGAATTTTGAGGCGCCACACTGGCGCATCGCTACCCTGAGATAGCCGTCTTCCATGTTTGGTTCCAACGACGACAAAAAGACCCCGGCTGCGGCCGGTGAAAAGAAAGGCCTGTTCGGCTGGCTGCGCAAAAAGCCCCAGCAACCTGTTGTCGAACAGCCCGAAACCCCAGTGCCAGAGGCGCTGGAGCCTATCGCCCCGACTTTGCCTGAGCCGGTAGCCGTCGAGCCCGCCCCGGTCGCGAGCGCGCCCGTCGCCGTCGAGGATCACCCCAGCAGCCTGGTGCTGCCGGTGCCCGAAGAGCCGGTGGCGCTGGTGGCCGACCTAGAGCCCCACGTCCCCCCGCCGATTCCCGAGCGCCCAGCCCCCGAGCCTGCCCCGCAGTACGCTGCGCCCGAGCCTGTGGTAGCGCCTGCGCCGCAGTACGCCGCGCCCGAGCCGGTGATCGAGGCTGTACCGCAGTACAGCGCGCCCGAGCCGGTGGTCGAGCCTGTACCGCAGTACAACGCACCCGAGCCGGTGGTCGAGCCGCCTGCAGTGGTGCCGCCCGCACCTGTTGCGGCCACCGAGGTCGCCCTGCCTGTTCCCGAGGCCGCCCCGTCGGTGCCTGAAACCACCACCAAGGCCGGCTTCTTCGCCCGCCTCAAGCAGGGCCTGTCCAAGACCAGCGCCAGCATTGGCGAGGGCATGGCCAGCCTGTTCCTGGGCAAGAAGGTCATCGACGACGACCTGCTCGAAGAGATCGAGACCCGCCTGCTGACCGCCGACGTCGGCGTCGAGGCCACCTCGGTGATCGTGCAGAGCCTCACCCAGAAGGTCGCACGCAAGCAGTTGGCCGATGCCGATGCCCTGTACAAGTCGCTGCAGGGCGAGCTGACCGACCTGCTCAAGCCGGTCGAACAGCCGCTGAAGGTGCATGCCGCGAACAAGCCGTTCGTGATCCTGGTGGTCGGCGTCAACGGCGCCGGCAAGACCACCACCATCGGCAAGCTGGCGAAAAAGCTCCAGCTCGAAGGCAAGAAGGTCATGCTGGCCGCCGGCGACACCTTCCGTGCTGCCGCGGTGGAGCAGCTGCAGGTATGGGGCGAGCGCAACCAGATCCCGGTGATCGCCCAGCACACCGGCGCCGACTCCGCTTCGGTGATCTTCGACGCGGTGCAGGCGGCCAAGGCGCGCAACATCGACGTGCTGATCGCCGACACCGCCGGTCGCTTGCACACCAAAGACAACCTGATGGAAGAGCTGAAGAAGGTTCGCCGCGTGATCGGCAAGCTGGACGCCGACGCGCCGCACGAGGTGCTGCTGGTGCTGGACGCCGGCACCGGGCAGAACGCCATCAACCAGGCCAAGCACTTCAACCAGAGCGTGGAGCTCACCGGCCTGGCGCTGACCAAGCTCGACGGCACCGCCAAGGGCGGGGTGATCTTCGCCCTGGCCAAGCAGTTCGGCCTGCCGATCCGCTACATTGGTGTGGGCGAAGGCATCGATGACCTGCGCACCTTCGAAGCCGAGCCCTTCGTACAAGCCTTGTTTGCCGAGCGGGAGCCTTCATGATCCGATTCGAACAGGTCGCCAAGCGTTACCCTAACGGTCACGTTGGCCTGCATGAATTGAGTTTTCGGGTGCGTCGGGGCGAGTTCCTGTTCGTCACCGGCCATTCCGGCGCGGGCAAGAGCACCTTGCTGCGCCTGCTGCTGGCCATGGAGCGTCCGACCAGCGGCAAGTTGCTGCTGGCCGGCCAGGACCTGGGTCAGATCAGCAACGCGCAGATCCCGTTCCTGCGTCGCCAGATCGGCGTGGTGTTCCAGAACCACCAGTTGCTGTTCGACCGTACCGTGTTCAACAACGTCGCCCTGCCGCTGCAGATCCTGGGCCTGTCCAAGGTCGAGGTGGCCAAGCGTGTGGACGCGGCGCTGGAGCGTGTGGCCCTGTCGGACAAGGCCCAGCTGTTCCCCGGCGACCTGTCCACCGGCCAGCAGCAACGGGTGGGCATTGCGCGTGCCATCGTGCACCGTCCGGCCCTGTTGCTGGCGGATGAACCCACCGGCAACCTCGACCCGCGCCTGGCGGCCGAGATCATGGGTGTTTTCGAAGATATCAACCGCCTGGGCACCAGCGTGCTGATCGCCAGCCACGACCTGGCGCTGATCGCGCGCATGCGCCATCGCATGCTGACCCTGCAGCGCGGCCGCTTGATCGGCGATGGGGAGGCCGGGCAATGAGTGCAACACGTAGTCCCAAGGTGTCCGAGCGGGTGGCCCCTGCGGCAGCCGAGCCAAGCCCTCAGAAACAGAAAAAGCGCCGTGATGATGACGATGACGGCCCGGATTTCAGCACGCTGCTGCACGCCTGGCTGGAAAGCCATCGTTCCAGCCTGCTCGACAGCCTGCGTCGCCTGGGCAAGCAGCCGATCGGAAGCTTCTTCACCTGCCTGGTGATGGCCGTGGCCCTGAGCCTGCCGATGGGGTTGTCGCTGCTGCTGAGCAATGTCGAGCGCCTGGGCGGCTCGTGGCAGCGTGCAGCGCAGATTTCGCTGTACCTCAAACTTGACGCCAGCGTGAGCGAAGGCGAAGCCCTGCGTACCCAGATCAAGGGCATGCCGGGGGTGGCCGATGCCGAGTATGTCAGCCGTGAACAGGCCCTCGACGAGTTCCAGCAGCAGTCCGGGCTGGGCGAGGCCTTGCGCGAGCTGCCGGAGAACCCCTTGCCTGGCGTGGTCGTGGTGACCCCGGCCGAAGTCGACAAGCCAGCGCTGGAGGCCCTGCGCCAACGCCTGGCCGAACTGCCCAAGGTGGAACTGGCCCAGCTCGACCTGGTGTGGGTGGAGCGGCTGGCGGCGATCCTCAAGCTGGGTGATCGCTTTGTCTTCGGCCTGACCGTGCTGCTGGTGTCGGCGCTGCTGCTGGTCATCGGCAACACCATTCGCCTGCATATCGAGAACCGCCGTACCGAAATCGAGGTCATCAAGCTGGTGGGCGGTACCGATGCCTACGTGCGCCGGCCGTTCCTGTACATGGGCGCGCTGTATGGCCTGGGGGCAGGCGTACTGTCCTGGGGGGTACTGGCGTTCGGCCTCAACTGGCTGGATGACGCGGTCGTCGGGCTGTCGGGTCTGTACGGCAGCGATTTCTCACTGGCGGGGGTGCCGCCTGCCGATGGTCTGTCGCTCTTGCTTGGGGCGGTGCTGTTAGGGTATATCGGTGCTTGGATTGCGGTCGCTCGGCATCTGCGTGAGCTTGCACCGCGATAGTGTCTTCCAGCTGTCATTGACTATCGTGTATTTCGGGAACTTGTTTCGCGGTTCCCGGTCAATGGTGGCAGTGCCTGATGGCACAATTCAGTGAGTCGGAGGTTTTTTCGTATGACCACTTCGTTGCAACCTGCCTATGCCTTGGTCCCGGGTGCGAACCTGGAGGCCTATGTGCACACGGTCAACAGCATTCCATTGCTGACGCCCGAGCAGGAGCGTGAACTGGCCGAGAGTCTCTACTATGAGCAGGATTTGGGGGCGGCTCGGCAGATGGTGCTCGCCCACCTGCGTTTTGTCGTACATATCGCGCGTAGCTATTCGGGCTACGGGCTGGCCCAGGCCGACCTGATTCAGGAAGGCAACGTTGGCCTGATGAAAGCGGTCAAGCGTTTCAACCCCGAGATGGGTGTGCGCCTGGTGTCCTTTGCCGTGCACTGGATCAAGGCCGAAATTCACGAATTCATCCTGCGCAACTGGCGCATCGTCAAGGTCGCGACCACCAAGGCGCAGCGCAAGCTGTTCTTCAACCTGCGCAGCCAGAAGAAGCGTCTGGCCTGGCTGAACAACGATGAAGTGCATCGTGTGGCCGAAAGCCTCGGGGTGGAGCCGCGTGAAGTGCGCGAGATGGAAAGCCGCCTGACCGGTCAGGACATGGCCTTCGACCCGGCCAGCGAGGCGGACGACGACAGCGCGTTCCAGTCGCCGGCCAACTACCTCGAAGATCACCGTTACGACCCGGCGCGTCAGCTGGAGGATGCGGACTGGAGCGACAGCTCCTCGAACAACCTGCACGAGGCGCTGCAAGGCCTGGACGACCGTAGCCGCGACATCCTGTACCAGCGCTGGCTGGCCGAAGAGAAGGCCACCCTGCATGACCTGGCGGCCAAGTACAGCGTGTCGGCCGAGCGTATCCGGCAGCTGGAGAAGAATGCGATGAACAAGGTGAAAGCCCTGATCGCTGCCTGATCTGCGGGACCCTGAGGGCCCCTTCACCGGCAAGGCCGGCTCCTACAAAAATCCCTGTAGGAGCCGGCCTTGCCGGCGAAGGGGCCCTCTTTGTTTCAGTTGGCCCAGGGCGCCTTGCGCGGCTCATCCAGTTGCACCAGGTAGCCGCTGCCGCCCAGCTGGCTCATCTGCTGACGAATCCACGCCGCCCGTCGCGCCACATAGCTGCTGGGCCGGCTTGCGCTCCAGTTGCGCGGGCTGGGCAGCACCGCCGCCAACAGGCTGGCCTGCTGGCGCGTCAGCTTGCTCGCATCGGTACCGAAGTGATGGCGCGCCGCTGCCTGGGCGCCGAACACGCCGTCATCCCACTCGGCGCTGTTGAGGTACACCTCCAGAATGCGCTCCTTGGACCACAGCAGCTCGATCAGTGCGGTAAACCATGCCTCCAGCCCTTTGCGCAGCCAACTGCGGCCGGCCCACAGGAACTGGTTCTTGGCCACCTGCTGACTCAGTGTGCTGGCGCCGCGAAGCGTGCCGCCACGCTCGTTGTGCGCCAGCGCGGCCTGGATGGCATTGAAGTCGAAACCCCAGTGCCCGGCGAACTTCTGGTCCTCGCCGGCAATCACCGCCACCTTCAGTTCATCGGAAATCTCGCCCCATGGGCGCCAGTCGCGTTGCAGGTCGATGGGCTGGCCGTCGACCCACGATTCCACCTTGCGCTCGACCATCAGCATGGTGCCCGGCGGCGGTACCCAGCGAAACAGCAGCACCAGCAACACGCTGGCAACGGCGAACCAGAGCAGGGCGCGGGTGAGGCGGCGGATCAGGGATGAAAGCATAGAGATGGCTTGGCCGAACCGAATGAGCGGGCCATTATACAGACCCTGTGCCCCCAAGGAGTCTTGCGCATGCTTCGCAGCTTTCTGTTGCTCGCCGCCTTTTTCGGCTTTACCGGCGTGGCCCTCGGTGCCTTCGCCGCCCATGGCCTCAAGGGCCGCCTGAGCCAGGAGTACCTGGCGATCTTCCATACCGGCGTCACCTACCAGCTGGTGCACGCCCTGGCCCTGCTGGGCGTGGCAGTGCTCTGGGCGCACCTGCCCGGGCGACTCACGGCCTGGGCCGGTGGTCTGTTCTGCCTGGGCATCGTGCTGTTTTCCGGTAGCCTGTACCTGTTGACCCTGAGTGGCATCGGCAAGCTCGGCATCATCACCCCTTTTGGCGGCCTGGCCTTCCTCGGCGGCTGGCTGTGCCTGGGCCTGGCGGCCTGGCGCCTGGGTTGACCCGCGGGTCCGGATCGAGACGAATGGCGCCGCTTGGCCTTGGGTTCAGCCCCGGATAGGGGCTAGAATGCGGGCCCCTAAAAACAATGGCGGCCGTGCGCATGCGCATTCAACTGAACGGTGAACCTTTCGAATTGCCCGACGGCGAAAGCGTCGCGGCCCTGCTGACCCGGCTCGACCTCGCAGGTCGCCGGGTGGCGGTGGAGCTGAACCTGGACATCGTGCCGCGCAGCCAGCACGACGCCACCGCCCTGCGCGAAGGCGACCAGGTCGAGGTGGTTCACGCCATCGGCGGCGGCTAGGCCCACGCGCTTCACCTGCAAGTCCCTCAACCTTCAAGAGGATTACCGATGAGCAATGTTCGTAGCGACAAGCCCTTCACGCTGGCCGGTCGTACCTTCCAGTCGCGCCTGCTGGTCGGTACCGGCAAGTACCGCGACATGGAAGAAACCCGCCTGGCCATCGAGGCCTCGGGTGCCGAGATCGTCACCGTCGCCGTGCGCCGCACCAACCTGGGCCAGAACCCGGGCGAGCCGAACCTGCTCGACGTGCTGCCACCGGACCGCTACACCATCCTGCCGAACACCGCCGGCTGCTACGACGCGGTCGAGGCCGTGCGCACCTGCCGCCTGGCCCGCGAACTGCTCGACGGGCACAACCTGGTCAAGCTCGAAGTGCTGGCCGACCAGAAGACGCTGTTCCCCAACGTGATCGAAACCATCAAGGCCGCCGAAGTGCTGGTCAAGGACGGTTTCGACGTGATGGTCTACACCAGCGACGACCCGATCATCGCGCGTCAGCTGGCCGAAATCGGCTGCATCGCGGTCATGCCGCTGGCAGGCCTGATCGGTACGGGCCTGGGCATCTGCAACCCGTACAACCTGCGCATCATTCTCGAGGAATCGAAAGTGCCGGTGCTGGTCGATGCCGGTGTGGGTACCGCGTCGGACGCCACCATTGCCATGGAAATGGGCTGCGAGGCAGTGCTGATGAATTCCGCCATCGCCCATGCCGAACAACCGGTGATGATGGCCGAAGCCATGAAGCACGCCATCGTGGCAGGCCGCCTGGCCTACCTGGCCGGCCGCATGCCGAAAAAACTCTATGCCAGCGCCTCGTCGCCGCTGGATGGTCTGATCAAGTAAGAGCCCCTGATGACTGAATCGCAAGAATCGCCGATCACCGCCGAAGGCGAAGAACGCCAACACCGCCGCATCAAGAGTTTCGTGATGCGTGCCGGGCGCATGACCGAAGGCCAGCAGCGCGGCCTGGACCAGGGCGCGCCGCTGTTCGTGCTGCCACTGGCCGACAGCCCGGTGGATTACGACCAGGTGTTCGGCCGTTCGGCGCCGCGCACCCTGGAGATCGGCTTCGGCATGGGCCATTCCCTGCTGGAGATGGCTGCCGCCGCGCCCGAGCAGGACTTCATCGGTGTCGAAGTGCACCGCCCGGGCGTGGGCGCGCTGCTCAATGGCGTGCTGACCCAGGGCCTGCAGAACCTGCGGGTGTATGACTGCGATGCCATCGAAGTGCTGAACAAGTGCGTGGCCGACAACAGCCTGGACCGCCTGATGCTGTTCTTCCCGGACCCGTGGCACAAGAGCCGTCACCACAAGCGTCGCATCGTGCAGCCGGAATTTGCCGAGCTGGTGCGCAGCAAGCTGAAGGTGGGCGGCGTGTTCCACATGGCGACCGACTGGGAACCGTACGCCGAGTACATGCTGGAAGTGATGAATGTCGCGCCGGGGTACAGGAACCTGGCCGAAGACGGCAAGTGCGTACCTCGCCCTGCCGAGCGTCCGATCACCAAGTTCGAACGCCGTGGCGAGCGCCTGGGGCATGGGGTGTGGGATCTGAAGTTCGAGAAGCTGGCTTAAGACCGCATCACGGCCATTCGCCGGCAAGGCCGGCTCCTACAGATTCAGCGAGATCCTGTAGGAGCCAGCCTTGCTGGCGAAGCTTCTAGCGGCGGTCTGCGACCACGCCAAGCAACACCAGCACCACCAGCAGCACCGGCGCCAGTGCATAGTTGTTGAACTGGCTCAGCCCGCGTACCACCCACGGCGTGGCATAGATCAACGCCGCACCACTGCCGATCAGCACCAGCAGGGCCATGAACGGCACGCGCAACGCACCTGCCAGCCCGCCCAAGCGCTGTTCGACCCAGCCCTTGATGTCGGTGCCGAACAACACCAGCAAACAGCCTACAAGCGCCAGAGAGATCTCCGACAGGTTACTGCGGCTCCAGCGGGAGACGGTCGAGAGCAGGTCGAGTACCAGGTCCATTCGCTATCCTTAGGTCAAGAAATACTGCAGCAGGTCGTTGAGAAACAGCTGGCCCCGCGATGTTGCCACCAGCCGCGTCGGTTCGACCTGCAAAAGGCCCTTTTGTTCGGCTTCACGGCGCGCCGCCGCCAGTTGTTCCAGCGGCAGGCCGGTACGCTGCGCGAACAGCGCAGCCTCCACGCCCTCGGTCAGGCGCAGGGCGTTCATCAGGAACTCGAACGGCAGTTCGTCCACCGCCAGCAGCTTGTCGCCCGCCTTGAACGCCTTGGCCGGGTTCAGGTAGTCCTTGGGCAGCCGGGTTTTCCAGGTGCGCACGATGCGCCCGTCCGGGTGGCTGAGCTTGCCGTGGGCACCGGCGCCGATGCCGATGAAGTCGCCAAAGCTCCAGTAGTTGAGGTTGTGCCGCGCCGGGCGCCCTGGCTGGGCGTAGGCCGACACTTCGTACTGGCGGTAGCCGTGCTCGGCCATCAGCGCCTGCCCGGCCTCCTGGATATCCCACAGGATGTCGTCCTCGGGCAGCAGCGGCGGCTGGTTCCAGAACACCGTGTTCGGCTCCAGGGTCAGCTGGTACCACGACAGGTGGGTAGGGTTGAGCGCGATGGCCTGGCGCAGGTCGCCCAGCGCATCGTCCAGCGACTGGTCGGGCAGGCCGTGCATCAGGTCCAGGTTGAAGTTGTCGAACCCCGCCGCACGCGCCATGCCGGCCGCACGAACCGCCTCGTCACCGTTGTGGATGCGCCCCAGCGCCTGGAGCTTGGCCTGCTGGAAGCTCTGCACGCCGATCGACAGGCGATTGATGCCCAGTTGCCGGTAGGCCTTGAACTTCTCCTGCTCGAAGGTCCCGGGGTTGGCCTCCAGGGTGATCTCGATGTCGGCGGCGAACGGGATGCGTTGCTCCACGCCCGCCAGCAGGCGGCCCAGCGCACGGGCACTGAACAGGCTCGGGGTACCGCCGCCAAAGAAGATCGAGCTGATCGGTCGCCCGTACACCGCGCCCAGCTCCTGGTCGAGGTCGGCGAGCAGGGCGTCGACGTAGGCCTCTTCCGGCAGCTGCGGGGTGGCGGCATGGGAGTTGAAGTCGCAGTACGGGCATTTGCGCACGCACCACGGGATATGGATGTACAGCGACAGCGGCGGCAACTGCGCGAGTGCCGCCCGAGGTGCGTTGGAGCTGAAGCCAGCCTCGCCCAGATGCAGTGGCTGTGCCGGCGTGCGGTCGGTCATTGCAGGCCCAGGCGCTGACGCAGCAGGCTCATGGCGCGGGCGCGGTGGCTGATCTGGTTCTTGTCTGCGGGGCTCAGCTCGGCGCTGGAGCAGTCGCGCTCTGGTACCCAGAACAGCGGGTCGTAGCCAAAGCCGTGGGCACCGCTGGCCTGGTGCAGGATGCGTCCATGCCACAGGCCCTCGCACAGGATCGGCAGCGGGTCGTCGGCATGGCGTACCAGCGCCAGCACGCATACGAACTGCGCGCCGCGCTCGGCGTCCGGCACGTCCTTGAGTACCTCGAGCAACTTGGCGTTGTTTGCCGCGTCGCCCTGGCCATCGGCGTAGCGCGCCGAGTAGATGCCCGGCGCACCACCGAGAAAGTCCACCGCCAGGCCCGAGTCGTCGGCCAGGGCCGGCAGCCCGGAGATACGTGCGGCATTGCGCGCCTTGAGGATGGCGTTCTCGACGAACGACAGGCCGGTTTCCTCCGGCTCGACGCTGCTGAATTCGCCAATCGAACGCAGTTGCACGGTGTCACCGAGCATGGCCTGCAGTTCCTTGAGTTTGCCGGCGTTGTGGCTGGCCAATACGAGTTGCTGGATGTTCATCATTCGCCTGGGAAGAGCTCTTGGTTGAAACTGATGGTCTCGGTCTTGCCACCAATTGCAACATTGATCGTGAAGGTGCGGGTTTCCTGCTGCTCCACCGGGAACTGGGCGATGTAGTAGATCGCGCCCTGTTCGGTGATCTGCTTGAAGCTGAGCGGCACCGTGCGGCTGCTCAGGTCCTTGACGCTGCCGCTGACCTGGGTCACCTGCGGCTTGCCGGCCTTGATCACCGACACGTTGATCACGCCCTGGTTCTTGCTGCGCACCAGTTGCGCCGCCTTGGCGATGTCCGGCTGCAGGAAGGTGGAGATGAAGGTGCTGTAGTGCACCGTGGTGTCACCGAAGACTTCCTTGCGCTCGCCCTTGATCGCATCGGCAGAAAGCGCCGTCGTGCTCAGGCAGGCAACCAGTAAAAAGCTCAACAAGCGACCCATGATCTGTCTCCTCCAGTGTGGGTTGTTCAAACCGCGACCTTGTGTTCCTGCAGGCCCGGGCTGCTGACACGGTAAATGCCGATCTCCCCTAGAAGATTAGGCCATAGCTTGCTCGCCCACCCATGCCGGTGCATATGGTCGACCGCCAGGCGGTCGAGCACCTGGGCGCGACGTTCGCTGCACAGCGCCTCGAAATCCTCGAAGGTGCAGAAGTGGATGTTCGGCGTGTTGTACCAGGTATACGGCATGAAGTCCGACACTGGCATGCGACCCTTGGTCGCCAGGTACCAGCGGCAGCGCCAGTGGCCGAAGTTGGGGAAGGTGATGATGCACTGGCGGCCCACGCGCAGCATTTCGTCGAGGATCCGGTCGGGGTACTCCACGGCCTGCAGGGCCTGGGTCATGACCACCACGTCGAAGCTGTTGCTGGCGAAGTTGCCCAGGCCCTTGTCCAGGTCCTGCTCGATGACGTTGACGCCCTTGGCCACGCACTGGGCGATGTTGTCGGGGTCGATTTCCAGGCCGTAGCCAGCCACCTGCTTGGTGTCACGCAGCGAGGCGAGCAGCTCGCCAGTACCGCAACCGAGGTCGAGTACCCGGCTGCCGGCGGGGATCCAGTCTTGGATGATTTCCAGGTCGGCTCTCATGGGGTCCTCAGCAGACGATGCGGTTCATGTAGTTCGTGAATCCCGTGATGTAGCGCGGGGTCGGGATCAGGAAGGCATCGTGGCCATACGGCGAGTCGATATCCAGGTAGCACACGTTCTTGCGCGCGGCGATCAGCGCATCGACGATCTCCCGCGAGCGCGCCGGCGAGAAACGCCAGTCGGTGGTGAACGACATCACGCAGTAGTCGGCGGTGACGTGGGCCAGGGTCGCGGCCAGGTCGCCGCCGTGGCTGGCGGCGGGGTCGAAGTAGTCCAGCGCCTTGGTCATCAGCAGGTAGGTGTTGGCATCGAAACGCCCGGAGAACTCCTCGCCCTGGTAGCGCAGGTAGCTTTCGACCTGGAACTCGACGCTGTGAAAGTCGTAGTTGAGCTTGTCGCTCTTGAGCTCGCGGCCGAATTTCTCGCCCATCGAGTCATCCGACAGGTAGGTGATGTGCCCGACCATGCGCGCCAGCATCAGCCCGCGCTTGGGGATCACGCCTTCGGCCTGGAACGAGCCGCCGTGGAACTCGGGGTCGGTGAGGATGGCCTGGCGCGCCACTTCGTTGAAGGCGATGTTCTGCGCCGACAGCTTGGGTGCCGAGGCGATGTCCAGGCAGTGGCGCACGCGGTCGGGGTAGGTGATGGTCCATTGCAGCGCCTGCATGCCGCCCAGGCTGCCGCCCACCACGGCGGCCCACTGGCCGATGCCCAGGCGATCGGCCAGGCGCGCCTGGCTGTGCACCCAGTCTTCCACGGTGAGTACCGGGAAGTCGGCGCCGTAGGGCTGGCCGGTGGCCGGGTTGACGCTGCTGGGGCCGGTGCTGCCGTTGCAGCCGCCGAGATTGTTCAGGCTGACCACGAAGAAGCGGTTGGTATCGATCGGCTTGCCCGGCCCGATGCAGCTATCCCACCAGCCCGGCTTGCGGTCGTCGGGGCTGTGGTAGCCGGCGGCATGGTGATGCCCGGACAGGGCATGGCAGATCAGCACGGCATTGCTGGCCGCGCTGTTGAGGGTACCGTAGGTTTCAAAGACCAGCTCGTAGCTGGCCAGCGAGCGACCGCAGGCCAGGGCCAGGGGCTCATCGAATCGCGCCAGTTGCGGTACTACCAGACCGACCGAATCTTCGGGAAAGACAGTGGACATCGACCCTGCTCACGCTTGAATGAGGCGTAAGTCTAAAGACCGCCACCCCCAGCGGCAAGCAACATGGCGCGGCTTGCGGCCGGGGGTGGTGCGGGTCAGATCATGCGGAACAGTTCCTGCGGCATTCCGGCGTAGGCGGCCAGCGGCGGCATCACGAACGACTGGATCACCTGGATCGCCAGGAAGGCGAAGATCGGCGAAATATCCAGGCCTCCGAGGTTGGGCACCAGCTTGCGAAACGGTGCCAGCACCGGCTCGCTGATCTGGTAGGCCAGCTCGGCGGCGGGGTTGTGGCTGCCGGGGGCGATCCACGACACGATCACCATCACGATCATCGCGACCCAGAAGATCTTCAGGAACAGCGAGGTGACGCCGATGACGGCCCACATCAGCAGGTGCGGGATGTCGCCGAAGGTGCCGTAGGTGACCATCAGCACGAACGCCATCAACAGCGCCTGGATCACGATCGACAGGATCAGCGATGAGGTGTCCAGCCCGAACACGCTGGGGATGACGCGCCGGATCGGCTTGAGCAGCGGCTGGGTGGCGCGCACCGCGAACTGGCTGAGCGGGTTGTAGAAGTTGGCCTTGACCAGCTGCAGCACGAAGCGCAGCAGCACGATGACCAGGTACAGGCTGACCAGTGTTTGCACCACGAAGATCGCGGCGCCCGAAAGTGCATTCATGCAGAGCTCCTTAGTTGCCCAGTTGTTCGGCCATTTCGGCCGAGCGGTGCGCCGCGGCGCCCAGTGCTTTTTCTACCAGCACCTCGAACCCGTTGGCCTGGAACGACTTGATCGCCGCCTCGGTGGTGCCATTGGGGGAGGTGACGCGCCGGCGCAGTTCGCTGGCCTCGACATCGCTGGCCACGGCCATGTGCGCCGCGCCCAGGGCGGTTTGCAGGGTCAGCCGGGAGGCGACGTCGCGGGGCAGGCCGAGTTTTTCGCCGGCTGCGGTCATCGCCTCGATCAGCAGGAAGAAATACGCCGGGCCGCTACCGGAGACCGCGGTCACTGCATCCAGTTGCTGTTCGCTGTCGACCCACAGGGCCACGCCCACTGCCGAGAGCAGTTGCTCGGCTTCGGCGCGTTGTTCGGCCGATACCTGCTCGGTGGCGTACAGACCGCTGACGCCCTGGCGCAGCAGCGCCGGGGTGTTGGGCATGCAGCGTACCAGCGGTTGCTCGCCCAGCCAGTTGCGCAGGCTGGCGCAGGTGATGCCGGCGGCAATCGACACCACCAGCTGGTTGGGCTTGAGGCTTGGCTTGAGCGCCTGGCACACCGCCTTCATGGCTTGCGGCTTGACCGCGATCAGCACCACGTCGGCGCCATCGACGGCCTGGGCGTTGTCTTCGAACAGCTGGATGCCGTGTTCGGCGTGCACCCTGGCGCGCGTCTCGGCACCCGGGTCGCTGGCGCGGATCTGCGCGGCGTCCACACCCTGGGCGCGCAAGCCGCCGATCAGGCTGGCGGCCATGTTGCCGGCGCCGATGAAGGCAATTCGAGTCTTGCTCATGTCAGGTCCTTGGTTGAAGAAGGTGAACGATGCATGGGTCAGGCCTGGCCGTAGTCGCGGGCACCGAACAGGGCGGTGCCGATGCGCACCCAGGTCGCGCCCTGGGCAATCGCTGCTTCCAGGTCGTGGCTCATGCCCATCGACAGGGTGTCCAGGCCCAGGTTCAGGCTGTCCTGCAATTGGCGTACACGGGCGAATGCCGCCGCCTGGGCGGCCGGGTCGTCGGTGGGTTCGGGAATCGCCATCAGGCCGCGCAGCTTCAGGTGCGGCAGCGCCGCGATGGCCTGGGCCAGCGCCGGCAGCTCGTCGGGGTTGCAGCCCGATTTGCTGGCCTCGCCGCTGACGTTGACCTGTACGCACACATTCAGTGCGGGCAGCCCGGCAGGGCGTTGTTCGCTGAGGCGTTGTGCGATTTTCAGTCGGTCCACCGAATGTACCCAGTCGAAGTGCTCGGCGATTGCTCGCGTCTTGTTCGATTGAATGGGGCCGATGAAGTGCCAGGTCAAGGGCAGGTCGGTCAATTCGAGCTGCTTGGCCAGGGCTTCCTGCAAGTAGTTTTCGCCCACGTCGCGCACGCCGGCCGCATACACTTCGCGTATCGCGGCAGCCGGCTTGGTCTTGCTCACGGCCAGCAGGCGGACCTGCCCGGGGTCACGCCCGGCGGCCTGTGCAGCGCTGCGGATGCGGTCGGCAAGCGTGGAAAGGTTGTCTGCTATGGTGGACATGGATCAACGCCAGCGGCTGTTCGGGTCTGCGGCATTCTACCTGCTTGGCGATGTTTGGGGAGTGTTATGGACATGACCGGGCTGATGGCCCTGGCGCTCAGGGAAGGCGCCTCCGATCTGCACCTGGCGGCCGGCAGTGCGCCGATGATCCGCCGTGACGGGCAGATGCAGCCGCTGGGGCCGGCGGCGTTGAGCAGCGACAACCTGCATGCCCTGCTGGCGCAGCTCATGAGCCCACAGCAGCAGGAGGACTTCGCCAGGCTGCAGGACCTGGACTTTGCCGTGGCCGTGCCCGGGCTGGGGCGCTTTCGGGTCAACGCCTTCGTGCAGGTGCGCGGGCCGGCGGCGGTACTGCGCCTGATACCCGACCAGGTGCCGACGCTGGCGAGCCTGCAGCTGCCGGAGGTGTTTCGTCGCATTGCCGAGTCGCCGGCCGGGCTGGTGCTGGTGACCGGCCCCACCGGCTCAGGCAAGTCGTCCACCCTGGCGGCGCTGGTCGATCACCTCAACCGCGAGCGCGCCGTGCATATCCTGACCCTGGAAGACCCGCTCGAATTTATCCACATCCCGCTGCGCAGCCAGCTCAGCCAGCGTGAGATGGGGCGTCACAGCCAGGGGTTCGCCCAGGCGCTGCGGGCTGCGCTGCGCCAGGACCCGGACGTGATCATGCTGGGCGAGCTGCGCGACCTGGAGACGATCCGTCTGGCCCTGACCGCCGCCGAAACCGGCCACCTGGTGCTGGCGACCCTGCACACCGCCTCGGCTGCCAAGGCCATCGACCGGCTGGTGGACGTGTTTGCCGCGCAGGAGAAGGCCCTGGTACGCACCATGCTCGCCGACGCCTTGCAGGCGGTGGTGGCCCAGGTGCTGGTGCCCAGGGTGCAAGGCGGGCGAGTGGCCGCGCACGAGGTCCTGCTGGCCACGCCGGCGGTGCGCAACCTGATTCGCGAGGGGAAGGTGGCGCAGCTGTACTCGGCCATGCAGACCGGCGCGGCGTTGGGCATGCAGACCCTGGACAGCAGCCTGCAGGGCCTGGTGAGGCGGGGAATCGTCAGCCTGGAAACGGCCAGGGCGAACGCGCGTTCGCCCGATCAGGTCTAGCGTTTGGCCAGGCGCAGCTGGGTTTGCGGCTGCTCCTTGGGCAGTACGCGCTTGGCGACCACGTAGTGGCTCTGCCAGTAGGGCTTGTTCAGGGTATCGATGCTGACCCGCTTGCCGCGCCGTGGCGCGTGGATGAAGCGGTCGTTGCCCAGGTAGATGGCCACGTGGTTGACGCGGCGACTCTTGATGTTGAAGAACAGCAGGTCGCCGGGCTTGAGGTCCTTGCGGTCGACTTTCACGCCGTGGCCGCTGGCCATGGCGTTGGAGGTACGCGGCAGGTCGACCTCGTCGATGTCGTTGAAGGCGTACTTGACCAGCCCGCTGCAGTCGAAGCCCTTGCTCGGGCTGCTGCCGCCCCAGCGGTACGGGGTGCCCAGCACGTTCACCGCGCGGCTGAGCACATCGCTGCTCTGCTTGGCCGGCATCGAGGCGACCTGGCGGGTGGTCTTGGCGACCTTGGAAGAGGCGGCGGACGAGGTGACCTTGGCGTGGGCGCCCTTGGTCGAGCGTACGGCTGCAGTGCTGGTGGTGTGCACGTTGAAGCCGTTGGGAAGACGTTGCTCACGGTTGGTGGCGTGGGCGGCCAGTGGCAATAAAAGGCAAACAGTCAGCCATGTCTTGAAAAAAGGTCGCATGGGCAGGGCTCTTGTTGGTTAAGCGCGCAACTTTATAACAGCTTTTTGATCGAATTCTGGTCCGTTGGTCGATTGCAGAGGCGCCATACGTCGGCTGAGCACGTAAAAGTCACATTTTTTCTTAGAAAATTTCTCTCTAAACCGTGGAGGCTATGAATGAACAGTTATCAGCAACAGGCGCAGCCCCAGGACACCCACAGCAAGGTCCTCGGCTACTTGCTGTGGATCTTCGGTTTTACCGGGTCGCACCGTTTCTACTACGGCAGGCCGGTGACCGGCACCATCTGGTTCTGCACCCTGGGCCTGCTCGGTATCGGCTGGCTGATCGACCTGTTCCTGATCCCGAAGATGGACAGCGAGGCCGACCTGCGCTTTCACGCCGGCCCGCTGGACTACAGCCTGGCCTGGATCCTGCTGACCTTCCTGGGGATATTCGGCGTGCACCGCATGTACCAGGGCAAGTGGATCAGCGGCGTGATCTATGCCTTTACCGGCGGGCTGTTTCTGCTGGGGGTGCTGTACGACTTCTGGACGCTGAACACCCAGGTATCGCTCAAGAACGTGCAGGCGCGGGCCTGAAAGCAGGCGGCCCGCTGCTGCGGGCCGCCGAACATCGGGGTTACTGGCGTATCTGGCGCTGTTGCAGCAGCAGGTTGTTGAAGCCGCTGCCGGCCAGTTGCTTCTGCGCCACGGTCAGCTGTTCGCGATTGCTGAACGGGCCGACCAGCACGCGGTACCAGGTCTCTTCCTTCACCGTACCGGACTCCACCTTCACCGCCTGGCCGAGCAGGATGATCTGCGCACGCACCTTGTCGGCATCGGCCTCTTTGCGGAACGAGCCCGCCTGCAGGTAGAACTGCGTGGTAGCGGCCGGCTTGATCACCGGCGGTGCCGGTGGCGGGGTCTGCCCCAGCAGCGCGGCCTGGGCGCGGGCGGTGTCGATCTTGGCCGCCTCGGCCGGGGTCACCGGTGGCTGCGCCGGTACCGGCGGGGTTTTCTCCGGCACGGCTTCGGGCGGCACAATCACTTCCGACTCGGGCAGCAGTGTGTAGAAGTCGTACTTGGGCTTGACCGGCTGCTGCGGGCTCGGCGCGGTCTTGTTCGCCTCGGCGATCTTCTCGGCCTTCTGCTGGGCTTCAGGCTTGGTGCGCTTGACCTCGTCGCGGCTGGGCTCGAGTTTCATCAAGAACACGATGAACGCACCGACCGTGAGGCCGATGGCCAGCCACATCCAGCCCGGTATCGGTTGCTTGGCCGGGGCCTGATAGCGGCTGGCGCCGCGCTTGGGAGCAGGTTTTTTCTTGGCAGCCAACTTACATGCGCTCCAGGGTTTCCAGGCCAAGCAGTTCCAGGCCCTGCTTGAGGGTGCGACCGGTCAGGGCGGCCAGGCGCAGGCGGCTCTGCTGCTGTTCGGGTGTTTCTGCGGCGAGGATCGGGCAGTTCTCGTAGAAGCTGGAGAACAGGCCGGCCACGTCGTAGAGGTAGCTGCACAGTACGTGCGGGGTACCTTTTTCGGCGACGTTGTTCAGGATTTCGCCGAACTGCGCCAGGCGCGCGGCCAGGTCCTGTTCCTGCGGTGCCTGCAAGCGGATCTCGCCTTCGACCTGGTCGAAGCCCTTGCCCAGCTTGCGGAACACGCCGGCCACGCGGGTGTAGGCGTACAGCAGGTAAGGCGCGGTGTTGCCTTCGAAGTTGAGCATCAGCTCGAAGTTGAAGCTGTAGTCGCTGGTACGGTGCTTGGACAGGTCGGCGTACTTGACCGCGCCGATGCCCACCACCTTGGCGATGGCGCGCAGTTCTTCTTCAGGCAGCTGCGGGTTCTTCTCCTTGACCAGGGCGTAGGCACGCTCCTTGGCTTCGTTGAGCAGGTCGATCAGCTTCACGGTGCCGCCGTCGCGGGTCTTGAACGGGCGGCCGTCGGCGCCGTTCATGGTGCCGAAGCCCATGTGCTCCATGTCCATCGGGTGGGTCACGAAGCCGGCCTTGCGGGCCACCGCGAACACCTGCTGGAAGTGCAGGGCCTGGCGCTGGTCGACGAAGTACAGGGCGCGGTCGGCCTTGAGCACGCCGCTGCGGTAGCGCACGGCGGCCAGGTCGGTGGTGGCGTACAGGTAGCCGCCGTCGGCCTTGACGATGATCACCGGCAGCGGCTCGCCCTCGGCGTTCTTGAACTCGTCGAGGAACACGCACTGGGCGCCGTTGCTTTCCACCAGCATGCCCTTGGCCTTGAGGTCCTCGACCACATTGGCCAGGTCGTCGTTGTAGGCGCTTTCGCCCATCACGTCGGCCATGGTCAGCTTGACGTTGAGCAGCTCGTAGGTCTTCTGGCAGTGCGACAGCGAGATGTCCTTGAAGCGGGTCCACAGCTTCAGGCACTCGGGGTCGCCGGCCTGCAGCTTGACCACCAGGCCACGGGCGCGGTCGGCGAACTCGCTGGACTCGTCGAACCGCTTCTTGGCGGCGCGGTAGAAGTTCTCCAGGTCCGACAGCTCTTCGCTGGTGATCGGGTTCTCTTCCAGGTACGCCATCAGCATGCCGAACTGGGTGCCCCAGTCGCCCACGTGGTTCTGGCGTACCACATCGTCACCGAGAAACTCCAGCACACGGGCCACGGCGTCGCCGATGATGGTCGAGCGCAGGTGGCCGACGTGCATTTCCTTGGCCAGGTTGGGCGCCGACATGTCGATCACGACCTTCTGCGTGGCGCCGGCCTTGTGCACGCCGAGCCTGGCGTCGGCCAGTGCGGCATCCAGGCGCGAGGCCAGGGCCTGGGTGTTCTGGAAGAAGTTGAGGAAGCCCGGGCCTGCGATCTCCACCTTGCTGACCTGCGGGTCGGCGGGCAGGGCGGCGATGAGTTTCTCGGCCAGGTCGCGCGGCTTGAGGCCGGCGGGCTTGGCCAGCATCATCGCGATGTTGCTGGCGAAATCGCCGTGGGTCTTGTCCCGGGCGTTTTCCACCTGGATCGCCGGCGTCAGCCCGTCAGGCAGCACACCGTCGTTGACGAGTTGGGTGAGGGCTTGCTGGATCAGCTGGCGAATGGTGTCTTTCATGGGCTTCTCTTTCGACCGCAAGCGCGGCGGCGCCTGGATGCGCAGGTGGAAAAACTGGGTATTATCCGTTGCCGGGGCGAGGTTGCCAACCTTTAGGGCCCTTTGGCCGACAATGCAGGCTCTGCAGAGGGCCAGGGCTCATCAAACCTGTAGGAGCCGGCGTTGCCGGCGAAGCGGTCAGTACAGGTCGACCGGGTCCACATCCAGCGACCAGCGCACCTGTCGCCCGCTCGGCATCTGCTCCAACACTAACAGCCAGGCGCTCATCAGACGATGCAAGGATGCCCTTGCATTGGCCTGCAACAACAATTGCGCACGAAAACGTCCCGCCCGTCGCTCCATCGGCGCCGGCACCGGGCCCAGCAGCTCGATGCCGTGCAGGTCGTGCTCTGCCAGCAACTGCTCGGCGGCGCTGCAGGCCTCATCGAGAAAGCTCTCGGCCTGCCCCGGCTTGTGCGCCTCGGCGCGCAGCAGCGCCAGGTGCGCGAAGGGCGGCAGGCCGGCGGCGCGGCGCTCGCTCAGGGCCTGTTCGGCAAACGCGAAATAGCCCTGCTCGGTAAGCTGTACCAATAGAGGATGGTCGGCCAGGTGCGTCTGGATGATCACCTTGCCTGGCTCCTCTGCACGCCCGGCACGCCCTGCCACCTGCACGATCAGTTGGGCCATGCGCTCGCTGGCGCGAAAATCCCCGGAGAACAGCCCGCCATCGGCATCCAGGATCGCCACCAGGGTGACCCGCGGAAAGTGGTGCCCCTTGGCCAGCATCTGGGTGCCGACCAGGATGCACGGCTCGCCGCGCTGCACTGTGGCGAACAGCTGGTTCATCGCGTCCTTGCGCGAGGTGCTGTCGCGGTCCACGCGCAGCACCGGGACATCCGGAAACAGAATGCTCAGGCGCTCTTCGGCGCGCTCGGTGCCTGCACCTACCGGGCGCAGGTCCACATGGTTGCACTGCGGGCACTGGCGCGGTACGCGCTCGTCATAGCCGCAGTGGTGGCAGCGCAGTTCGCCGGAGCGCTGATGCACGGTCATGCGCGCATCGCAGCGCGGGCATTCCGACAGCCAGCCGCAGTCGTGGCACAGCAGCGTGGGGGCAAAGCCGCGACGGTTGAGGAACACCAGCACCTGCTGACCGGCGGCCAGGGTCTGGCCGATGGCCTGTTGCATGGGCCCGCTGATGCCGCTGTCCAGGGGCCGGCTCTTGACGTCCAGGCGCAGGAAGCGCGGCGCCTTGGCGCCACCGGCGCGGTGGTTCATGCGCAGCAGGCCGTAACGACCGGAGTAGGCGTTGTGCAGGCTTTCCAGCGATGGCGTGGCCGAGCCCAGCAGGATCGGGATGTGCTCCTGGTGCGCGCGCACCAGGGCCAGGTCGCGGGCGTGATAGCGCAGGCCTTCCTGCTGCTTGTAGGAGCCGTCGTGCTCCTCGTCGATGATGATCAGGCCCGGGTTCTTCATGGGCGTGAACAGCGCCGAGCGGGTACCGATGATGATGTCGGCCTCGCCATCACGGGCTGCCAGCCAGGCTTTGAGGCGTTCGCGGTCGTTGACTGCCGAATGCAGCAGGGCAATGCGCGCATTGAAGCGCTGCTCGAAGCGCGCCAGGGTCTGCGGCCCGAGGTTGATCTCCGGAATCAGGATCAGCGCCTGCTTGCCGGCCTCCAGGGTCTCGCGGATCAGTTGCAGGTAGACCTCGGTCTTGCCGCTGCCGGTGACCCCGGCCAACAGAAAGGCATGGAAGCTGCCGAACCCTGCCTGCACCGCATGAAACGCCGCCTTCTGTTCATCGTTGAGCGGCAGTTCGGGCTGTGCCAGCCAGTGTTCGTGGCGCGCCGGCGGGGCATGCCGGCGTACCTCCACCTGCACCAGCTCCTTGGCCAGCAGCAGGTCGAGGCTGTCCTTGCTCAGTTTGAGCTTGCTCAGCAGGCCGTGGGCCACGCCGTGCGGATGCTGCGCCAGGGTGGCCAGGGCATCGCGCTGGCGCGGTGCGCGGGCGATGCGCGGGTCGTCGTGGCGCGCCCCCGGGGCCACCTGCCAGAAGCGTTCCTGGTGCGCTTCGGCCGGCTCGCCCTGGCGCAGCAGCACCGGCAGCGCCCAGCTCAGGGTGTCGCCCAGGCTGTGCTGATAGTACTGCGCGGTCCACACGCACAGCTTGAACAGGGCTGGCGGTATCGGCGATACCGGGTCAAGCAGGGCGATGGCGGGCTTGAGTTTGTCGGCGGGCACCTCGCTGTGCTCGCACACCTCCACCAGGATGCCGATCATCTCGCGGCGCCCGAACGGCACGCGCAGGCGCATGCCGGGGGTGAATGCGGTGTGCGCCATGCTTGCCGGGGCCCTGTAGTCGAACAACCGCCGCAGGGGCGAGGGCAAGGCAAGGCGAAGGATGACGTCGGACACGCGCAGGGTCTCTGAAGGGCAATTCGGTAGCCGCCGAGCCTAGCAGACGACAGTCGGTACAAGCGACAACTTGCGCTGATGGCATGCTCTGGTATTATTCGCCGCCTAATTACGTGCGGTATTCAACAATGGTGTTGGGTGGCGGCACGCAGTCGAGGAAGTGACCATGAAACCAGAAATTCATCCGAATTATGAAGCAGTCGCAGTCACCTGCAGCTGCGGCAATGTGTTCCAGACCCGTTCGACCCTGTGCGCTCCACTGGCCACCGACGTCTGCAACGAGTGCCACCCGTTCTACACCGGTAAGCAGAAAGTGCTGGACACCGGCGGCCGCGTACAGAAGTTCGCCGACCGTTTCGGCATGTTCGGTGCCAAGAAGTAAGACGGCGCGAAGCTGGCCCCATGGGCTTGGCAATGCTGTTGAAGAAGGCGTCCCTGGTGGGCGCCTTTTTTGTGGCCGCGATCTGGCAGTTGCCGGCGCATGCGCTGTGTACGCTGCCGGCCGACGCGCAGCGCGAGGTGCAGAGCGTTGCGGTACGCCAGGTGATCGACGGCGATACCTTGCGTCTGAAGGATGGGCGCAATGTGCGCCTGATCGGCATCAATGCTCCCGAGATCGGGCGCAAGGGGCGGCCCAGCGAGCCCTATGCGGTGGCCGCGCGCCAGCGTTTGCAGGCCCTGGTCAAGGCCAGTGGCGGGCGGGTCGAGCTGCTGCCGGGTACAGAGCCGCGCGACAAATACAAGCGCACCCTGGCCCATGTGTTCGACCGCTCTGGTCACAATCTGGAAGAACAACTGCTGGGCGAGGGTCTGGGTTATCGCATCGCGGTAGCGCCCAACATCGCCCTGCGCGACTGCCATCAACAGGCTGAACAGGCCGCCCGCAGCGCCCGCGCGGGGCTGTGGGGCCAGCCGCCGGTGATCGCGCCGGGGCACCTGCGCCAGGCCGGTTTTGCGCTGGTCGCTGGCCAGGTTCAGTCGGTCGAGCACAGCGGTGGCGCCATCTGGATCGAGTTGGGCCATTCGCTGGTGCTTCAGGTGCCGGCCAGGTTGTCGCGCAACTTTGCGCCTGATTTCACCGACGGCCTCGAAGGCCGGCGCGTCGAAGCCCGCGGTTGGGTGCTGGATCGTTCCCGCAAGGGCGGGCTCAAGCCGGGTCAGGCGCGCTGGATGCTGCCACTCACCGACCCGACGATGCTGGAAAGACAATAAAGATAATAAATTGTGAACATTTTAAAAATGGATTGTACACACTGAAAGCCTTGCGGGCTGCGGCTCTTGGCTTAAAGTCGTAGGCTAAAGGCCTTGACACAAGTGACCGGGCAGTCTTGTCGGCCCATTGCTCTTTGCGTATCCTCGGCGGTCCGTCAGAACAGTAAAAGCGGAATGCCCATCATGTCAGATTTGAAAACTGCCGCTCTCGAATACCATGCTCAGCCTCGTCCGGGGAAACTGAGCGTAGAGCTCACCAAACCGACCGCGACTGCTCGCGACCTGGCGCTGGCCTACAGCCCGGGTGTTGCCGAGCCAGTACGTGAAATCGCCCGTGACCCGGAGCTGGCCTACCAGTACACCGGCAAGGGCAACCTGGTAGCAGTCATTTCCGACGGCACCGCCATCCTCGGCCTGGGCAACCTGGGCCCACTGGCGTCCAAGCCGGTGATGGAAGGCAAGGGTGTTCTGTTCAAGCGTTTCGCCGGTATCGACGTGTTCGACATCGAAGTCGATGCCGAAAGCCCGCAGGCCTTCATCGACACCGTCAAGCGCATCTCGATCACCTTCGGTGGCATCAACCTGGAAGACATCAAGGCACCCGAGTGCTTCGAGATCGAGCGCGCGCTGATCGAGCAGTGCGACATCCCGGTGTTCCACGATGACCAGCACGGCACCGCGATCGTGACCGCGGCCGGCATGATCAACGCCCTGGAAATCGCGGGCAAGACCCTCGCCGATGCCAAGATCGTCTGCCTGGGCGCCGGTGCTGCGGCCATCTCCTGCATGAAGCTGCTGGTGAGCATGGGCGCGAAGATCGAAAACATCTTCATGGTCGACCGTACCGGCGTGATCCACGCTGGCCGTGACGACCTGAACCAGTACAAGGCGGTGTTCGCCCACGCTACCGACAAGCGCAGCCTGGCCGATGCCCTGGAAGGCGCTGACGTGTTCGTCGGCCTGTCCGGTCCGAACCTGCTGAGCCCTGAAGGCCTCAAGTCGATGGCACCGAACCCGATCGTGTTCGCCTGCTCGAACCCGGACCCGGAAATCTCGCCGGAGCTGGCCCACGCCACCCGCAGCGACGTGATCATGGCCACCGGTCGTTCCGACTACCCGAACCAGGTCAACAACGTACTGGGCTTCCCGTTCATCTTCCGTGGTGCCCTGGACGTTCGCGCCAAGCGCATCAACGAAGAGATGAAGATCGCTGCCGCCAACGCCCTGAAAGACCTGGCCAAGCTGCCGGTGCCCAAGGAAGTCTGCGCTGCCTACGGCGTCGACGCGCTGGAATTCGGTCGTGAGTACATCATTCCGAAGCCGATGGACGCACGCCTGATCACCGTGGTTTCCGATGCCGTGGCCAAGGCTGCGATCGAAAGCGGTGTGGCGACCCTGCCGTATCCGAAGAACTACCCGCTCAAGAGCGTTGATGACGTGTTCAACGGCTGAGCCGTTGTAGCGTTGTAGCAAAAAGCCCCGGCTCGCGAGAGTCGGGGCTTTTTGTTTGGGGCTGGTAATTGTGCTGGCGAATGGGCTGCAGGGCAGCCCCCGGGTTACCCCATCAGAACAGATCGATCGGCGCCGACTCGTCCGCCGGCAGCGGGCTGCCTGGCGCACTGCCACCCAGCTCGTTGACCGACGGCGGGGTGTCTTCGGCCTTGAACAGCTCGAAGTACGCATCAGGCGTGCTCGGCGTGGCCGCACGGCCGCTCACCGGGTCCACCCGCAGGCTGAGGATGCCTTCAGGCTGCGGCAGCGTGTGCATCGGCTTGTCCTTGAGCGCGGCGCCCATGAAGCTCATCCAGATCGGCAGCGCCACGGTACCGCCATACTCGCGACGGCCCAGGGTCTCGGGCTGGTCGAAGCCGCTCCATACGGTGGTCACGTAGTCGGCGTTGTAGCCGGAGAACCACGCATCCTTGGACTCGTTGGTGGTACCGGTCTTGCCCGCCAGATCGGTGCGCCCCAGCGCCAGGGCGCGTCGCCCGGTGCCACGCTTGATCACGTCCTGCAGCATGCTGGTGAGGATGTAGCTGGTACGTCCGTCGATGATCTGCTCGGCCACCGCCGGCACCTGCGGCGCCACCGCACTCACGTCGGCGCCCAGTGCCGCATCGGTGACGATCGGCGTTTCGGCGGCGCCAATCCCGGCCTCGTCCTGATGCCCCCGGGGCACGCTGGGCGGGTTGGCGGTGAACAGCGTCTCGCCATTGCGGCTTTCGATGCGGTCGATCAGGTACGGGGTGATCTTGTAGCCGCCGTTGGCAAACGCGCTCCAGCCGGTGGCGATCTCCATCGGTGTGAGGGTCGCGGTGCCCAGCGCCAGCGACAGGTTGCGCGGCAGGTCCTGCTTGTTGAAGCCGAAACGGGCGATGTAGTCGATGGTCTTGTCCACGCCCATGGCCTGCAGCAGGCGGATCGATACCAGGTTGCGCGACTTGTACAGCGCCTCGCGCATGCGGATCGGGCCAAGGAAGGTGTTGGTGTCGTTCTTGGGTCGCCACACCTTGTCCAGGTACTCGTCGACGAACACGATAGGGGCGTCGTTGACCAGGCTGGCGGCGGTGTAGCCGTTGTCCAGCGCCGCGCTGTAGACGAACGGCTTGAAGCTCGAGCCCGGCTGGCGCTTGGCCTGCATGGCGCGGTTGTAGTTGCTCTGCTCGAACGAGAAGCCGCCCACCAGAGCGCGGATGGCGCCGTTGTTCGGGTCCAGGGTCACCAGTGCGCTCTGGGCGCCCGGCACCTGGCTGAACTTCAGTTCGCCTTCGCCGGTGCGTTGCACGCGGATCACGTCGCCGACCTGGGCCACATCGCCCGGCTGCTGCGGGGCGCGGCCCTGGCTGTTGGTGTTGAGGAATGGGCGGGCCCATTTCATGGTGTCCCAGGCCACGGTCTCGGTCTGGCCCGACTTGGTCAGCACCTGCAGGCCGGTCTTGTCGACCTGGGTGACGATGGCCGGTTCCAGCCCGCCCAGTGGGCGCAGCTTGGTCAGCTCCTGCAGCCAGGCGGCCTGGGTCTTGCCCGGCAGGCGCGACTCGGGGCCGCGGTAGCCGTGGCGGTGGTCGTAGGCACTGAGGCCATCGAGCACGGCGCTGTTGGCCATTTCCTGCAGGTCGCTCGGCACCGTGGTGGTCACGCGGAAACCTTCGGTGTAGGCGTCGCTGCCGTAGCGGCCGACCATCTCGGCGCGGGCCATCTCGGCGATGTACGGGGCATTCACCTCGGGCGTCGGCACGTGGTAGCTGGCGTTGATCGGTTCGGCCAGGGCAGCCTGGTAGCTGGCTTCGTCGATCTTGCCCAGCTTGTACATGCGCCCCAGGATCCAGTCGCGGCGTTCCTTGGCGCGCGTCGGGTTGGCCAGCGGGTTGAAGCGCGACGGTGCCTTGGGCAGGCCGGCGATCATCGCCATCTGCGCCAGGCTCACGTCACGGATCGACTTGCCGTAGTACACCTGCGCTGCGGCTTCGATGCCGTAGGCACGGTTGCCCAGGTAGATCTTGTTCACGTACAGCTCGAGGATCTCGTCCTTGGTCAGCTCGCGCTCGATCTGCAGGGCCAGCAGGATCTCGTTGGTCTTGCGCGAGAAGCTGCGTTCGCTGCTGAGGAAGAAGTTCTTCGCCACTTGCATGGTGATGGTGCTGCCGCCGGTCTGGATGTGCCCGGACTTGAGCAATTGTGTTGCAGCGCGCATCAGGCTGCTGGGGTCGACCCCATAGTGATTGGCGAAGTTGTCGTCTTCGGCGGACAGCAAAGCCTGGATGAAATGCGGGGGAATGTCGGCGAAACGGATGGGAGAACGCCGCATCTCGCCGAACTCGGCAATCAGCTTTCCATCGCTGCTGTATACCCGCAAAGGGATCTGCAACTGGATGCTTCTCAGGGCCTCTACCGAGGGCAGGCTGGGGCTAAGATACAGAAACGCGCCGCTCAGACCGAGCACGACGGCACAGATGACTGCGACGAAAGACCACCAGAAGAACTTCAGCAGGCGTATCAAGGCTTTGGGGTGTCCAGTTTGAAATATGGATTGAGCGCAGGGCTGATCGACGAGAAAAAACGCTGGGCATTATAAGCAATTTTCACTGTGCCGCGTGGGTTGCGCGGTGCACGGGCTGACCGGTGCCCTGTCTGGGGGCCGGTCGAAGCAGGCGGATGCCAGGGAAAGCCAATGTTTGGACGTTTCGGCAAGGATGCCGGTTCACTGCTGGGTATCGATATTTCATGTTGCGCGGTGCGATTGCTGCAGCTGCGGCAGGTGGCAGGGGCCTTCGAGGTGCGTGCGCAGGCCGTGCAGACGCTGGCGGCGGGCGTGCTGCAGGACGGCCGGGTGGCCGACCCGGCACAGCTGGCGCAGGTGCTGGGCGATGCCCTGGCCCGCAGCGGTGCCACCTTGCGCGAGGCGGCGCTGGCGATTCCGGCCGCGGCCGTGCTGAGCAAGACCGTGCAGGTGCCGGCGGGGCTGGCAGAGGATGCCCTGATTGCTCGCCTGTGCCATGAGGCCGAACCTTTCATACCCTTTGCCCTGGACGAGGCGGCCTTCGATTTCGAGTGCCGCGGCTCGGTGGCGCACGACCCGTGCTACGAGGCGGTGGGGGTGTATGCCTGTCATCAGGGCTGGCTCGACGGGCTGGAGGCGGCACTGGAGCTGGCAGGCCTGCGTGCGCGGGTGGTCGAGACCGACAGCCTGGCGTTGTTGCGCGCGGTCGGGGCGGACGATGACGCGGTCGCCGTGGTGCGGGTCGAGCCAGGGCACTGGGCGCTGCATGCACAGCACCAGGCATGGCGTGCCGACGCGGGTGCAGTGGCCGATGTGCCGCAGGCGTTGGCTGCCTGCATCGAACGCTGGTTGCAGGCCCTGGAGGGCCCTGCACCGGCGCGGCTGGTGGTGACCGGGGCGGCTGCCGATTCGGCCCGGGCGCTGGAAGTGCAGCGTCGGCTGGGTATCGAAACCACGGTGTTCGATGCCGCCGAACCCGCCCTGGCGCTGGCCTATGGGCTGGCGATGAGGCGTGCCCCGTGAGGCGCGATATCAACCTGCTGCCGTGGCGGGCCTGGCAACGCCAGCGCAGTGTGCGGCAGTTGCAGGGGTTGATGCTGGTGGCTCTGCTGCTGGGGCTCGCCATCGTGGTGCTGCTGGACCGGCATGGCGCCTATCGCCTGGCGCACCAGGGGCAGGCCAATGCGGCCCTGCGCGATGCCATCGCCCGGCTTGAGGGCCCGCTGGCAGAACTGGCCGACCTGACCGCCCGGGGCGATGCGCTGCAGGAGCGCATCCAGGGGCTGGATGCCGTGCTGCGCGCCGCGTCCCCAGGTGGGCAGGTACTTGCACCGCTGGCCACGCGGGTACCGCAAGGGCTGCAACTGACTGCACTGGCGCTCGAGGGCAGCGCGCTGCGCCTGGAGGGGGTGGCACAGGGGCGGGCGTCGGTCACTCAACTGCTGCGCAATCTGGATCAGGCCCCTGGCCTGAGCGAGGTGCAGTTGCAGGAGATCAAGGCCACCGCCGCCGGCGAGGTGTTCCACCTCCGTGCGCAGGTGCAGCCATGAGCCCGGCTCTCGACTGGTACCTGATGGCAGCGTGGCCTCGGCGGTACAAGGCGCTGTTGCTGTCGGCTTGCCTGCTGCTGGCGCTCGGTAGCGGTTATGGGCTGCACCTGCGCGGGGCGAACGCTTCGCTTGAGCGGGCGCTGGCGCGTGGGGCCGAGTTGCAGCAGGCCTGGCAAGCGCAGGCAGACCAGGTCGCCCGGCTGGACGAGCAGCAGGCCCGCTTGCTCGGCCTGGAGCAACGCCTGCGGGAGGCCCAGGCCCGGCTGCTGCCAGCGGGCGGCATGCCCGGCCTGCTGCAGGCTGTCGCCCGGGCCGGGCGGGGCCTGGTGTTCGAGCAGGTGAAAGTGTTGCCGGCGCAGCCGCAGGCCCTGCATGCCGAAATGCCGGTGCACCTGCAGGTGGTGGGCGACTTCGCCGCGCTGGCCGGTTTTGTCGACGCCCTGGCCACACTGCCTGAGCGCGTGACCCTGCATGACCTTCACCTGGCGCCGCTGGCGGGGCGTGGGCAACTGCGTCTGCAGATGCACCTCAAGGCCTATGCGTCCGGCCTGCCGGTCGACCCCGTGGCGCAGCCGGCGCCGGTGCTGGCGGAGGCGCGCGATCCCTTTGCCGCGCCGGCGCGCGCAGCGCTCGAATTTGCGCTGGAACACGTGCCGCTGGAACAGATGGAACTGGTTGGGCACCTGGCCGACCGTCGCGGCGGGGTCGCGTTGATCCGTGTTGCGGGGGCGTTGTACCCGTTGCGCGAAGGTGACCGGCTGGGGCCGGACAAGGGGCGGGTGGTGCGCATCGATGCGCAGCAGGTCGAGCTCGAGGAGCAGGTATGGGTCGAGGGCGCCGGCTGGGTGGAGCGCTCGCAGGTGATCGAAGCCAATGGGGTGGCTCGACACGTCGTCAACTGACCAGGGAGGTCGTGGATGAACAGGATGTTCCGCCTGTGTGCGGTACTGATGGTGGCGCTGCCGGTAGCAGGTGCAGGGCTTGGGGCCGAGGGGGCAGGGTATGGCGGCGAGTCGCTGTCGTTGAGTTTCCAGGATGTCGAGGTGCGTTCGGTGCTCAAGGTGCTGGCCGACTTCACCGGGGTCAACCTGGTGGCCAGTGATGCAGTACAGGGCAAGGTGACCCTGCGCCTGCACGAGGTGCCCTGGGAACAGGCACTGGACCTGGTGCTGCGCAGCAAGGGCCTGGGTCGGCGTCAGGAGGGCAACGTGCTGCTGGTGGCGCCTTTGGCCGAACTGGCCGGGCACGATACCCAGGCCCGTGCGGCGCAGGCCCCGCCCACGCTGGTGCGCGAACTGCTCACGGTCAGCCATGCGCGGGCCGGGGACATCGTGCAGCTGTTCCAGGCCATGGTCGAGGACGACGACCCCGGCGCGATCACGGTCGACGAGCGCACCAACACCATCATTGCCAGCCAGCCGTCGGCACGCCTGGCCGACCTGCGGCGGCTGCTCGCGCAGCTCGATGTACCGGTTCGCCAGGTGATGATCGAGGCGCGCATCGTCGAGGCCAATGTCGATTACGAAAAAAGCCTGGGGGTGCGCTGGGGCGGGGCGGTGCAACTGGGCGGCGGCCTGCGCGCAGGCGGGTTGGCCGCCGACGGGCTGCCGTTCGTCGACCTGGGGGTGGAACGGGCCACCTCGGGTATCGGCCTGGGGTTGGTGCGCGACAGTGTGCTGCTCGACCTGGAGCTCAGCGCGATGGAAAAGACCGGCAATGGCGAAATCATCTCCCAGCCCAAGGTGGTCACCGCCGACAAGGAAACCGCGCGCATTCTCAAGGGTACCGAGGTGCCGTATCAGGAGTCGGGCGCCAACGGCACTACGTCCACCACCTTTCGCGAGGCCTCGCTGTCGCTGGAGGTGACCCCGCAGATCACGGCCGACAACCGGGTGATCATGACGGTCAAGGTCACCAAGGACGAGCCGGACTACCTCAATGCCCTCAACAGCGTGCCGCCGATCCGCAAGAACGAGGTGAATGCCAAGGTTCAGGTGGGGGATGGCGAGACCATCGTGATCGGCGGGGTGTATGCCACCGTGCAAAGTAATGTTGTCGACAAGGTGCCATTTTTCGGCGATGTGCCGTATGTTGGGCGGCTGTTTCGTCGCGCTGTCATCCAAGAGAAAAAATCCGAGCTGCTGGTCTTCCTGACTCCGCGTATCATGAGTGACCGGGCGATTGCTGTGAGTCGTTGATTCTGTGCGAAATTTGATACTTGTAGGGCCGATGGGTGCCGGTAAGAGCACCATCGGTCGCTTGCTGGCCAAAGAGCTGCGCCTGCCGTTCAAGGATTCCGACAAGGAAATTGAGCTGCGCACGGGCGCCAACATCCCGTGGATCTTCGACAAGGAAGGCGAGCCCGGCTTTCGTGATCGCGAGCAGGCGATGATCGCCGAGCTGTGCGAGGCCGACGGTGTGGTGCTGGCCACCGGCGGCGGCGCGGTGATGCGCGATGCCAACCGTGCGGCGCTGCATGCCGGGGGGCGCGTGATCTACCTGCACGCCTCGGTGGAGCAGCAGGTGGGGCGTACGGCCCGTGACCGCAACCGGCCGCTGCTGCGCACGGCCAACCCGGAGGCCACGCTGCGTGCCTTGCTCGAGTTGCGCGACCCGCTTTATCGGGAAATCGCCGACCTGGTGGTGGAAACCGACGAGCGGCCGCCGCGCATGGTGGTTCTGGATATTCTGGAGCGCTTGCAGAAGTTGCCGCCCCGTTAAGGCTTGACTATCCTCGGCGGCCAGTCATGCCCTGGCAGGGCACTTCGTTATTGCGCGGGTCGGGTCTTCGATGCCGCGCCTTTGTTCTTTGTGGGGACACATGCAGACACTTAAGGTCGAACTGGGCGAACGCAGCTACCCGATCTACATCGGCGAAGGCCTGCTGGATCAGCCTGAACTGCTGGCGCCGCACATTGCCGGCAAGCAGGTCGCCATCGTATCCAACGAGACTGTCGCGCCCCTTTACCTGCAACGCCTCACCCACAGCCTGGGGGCCTATTCGGTACTGCCGGTGGTGCTGCCCGATGGCGAGGCCTTCAAGAACTGGGAAACCCTGCAACTGATCTTCGACGCCCTGCTGACGGCACGTCACGACCGTCGCACCACCGTGATCGCCCTGGGCGGCGGGGTGATCGGCGACATGGCCGGCTTTGCCGCCGCCTGCTACCAGCGCGGCGTGGACTTCATCCAGGTGCCCACCACGCTGCTGTCCCAGGTGGACTCGTCGGTGGGCGGCAAGACCGGCATCAACCACCCGCTGGGCAAGAACATGGTCGGTGCCTTCTATCAGCCCAACGCAGTGCTGATCGATACCGCCAGCCTCAAGAGCCTGCCGCCGCGCGAGCTGTCGGCGGGCCTGGCCGAGGTGATCAAGTACGGCCTGATCTGCGACGAGCCGTTCCTGGGCTGGCTCGAAGACAATGTCGATGCGCTGCGTGCGCTCGACCAGGCTGCACTGACCCGCGCCATCCAGCGCTCCTGCGAGGCCAAGGCGGCCGTGGTGGGGGCTGACGAGCGCGAGTCGGGCGTGCGTGCCACGCTCAATCTCGGTCACACCTTTGGCCACGCCATCGAAACCCACATGGGCTATGGTGTGTGGCTGCACGGTGAAGCCGTGGCGGCTGGCACGGTAATGGCCCTGGAAATGTCCATGCGCCTGGGCTGGATCAGCCAGGCGCAGCGCGACCGCGGCATTCGCCTGTTCCAGCGCGCCGGCCTGCCGGTGGTGCCTCCGGCCGAAATGACCCCGGCCCATTTCATGGAACACATGGCGGTCGATAAAAAGGTGCTCGACGGTCGTCTGCGCCTGGTCCTGCTGCGCCATATGGGCGAAGCCGTGGTGACCGACGACTATCCGCAAGAGATTCTTCAGGCCACGCTGGCGGCGGATTACCGCGCAATCGTGGCCCAGCTTTGAGGTTGACGAGAGTTCGATGACTAGTTTGCATGCCGACGAGGCCTTTCTCGGCCATTACCAGTTGAACCATGACCCCTTCGCTGCGCGGGTGCCTGGCTTCAAGTTCTTCCCTGCCCAGCGCAAGCCGGTGCTGGGCCAGTTGCATCACCTGGCCCGCTACAGCCAGTTGCTGCTGGTGGTCACAGGCCCTCTGGGCAGCGGCAAGACCCTGCTGCGCCAGGCCCTGGTGGCCAGCACCAACAAGCAGTCGGTGCTCAGCGTGGTGGTTTCGGCGCGTGGCGCCGGCGATGCAGCCGGCCTGCTGGCCCAGGTAGCGCAGTCGCTGAACGTGGCCAAGGCGCAAGTCACCGAGATCCTCGCCCAGATCGTGCAGCTGGCGCTGACCGGTCAGGAAGTCTACTTGCTGGTGGACGATGCGGAACAACTTGGCGAGTCGGCACTCCAAGCCTTGCTGGAACTGGCGGCGGGCACACCGGAAGGTCGCCCGCACGTGTTCCTGTTCGGCGAGCCGTCACTGATCGCAGCCCTGGATGAACTCAATGCCGAGCAGGAGCGTTTCCACGTCATCGAGTTGCAGCCCTACACCGAGGACGAAACCCGGGAATACCTGGAGCAGCGTCTGGAAGGTGCCGGGCGTGGCATCGAGGTGTTCACCAGCGAGCAGATCGCCGAGATTCACGAAAACTCGGACGGCTGGCCTGGAGCAATCAACCAGGTGGCCCGCGATACCATGATCGAAGCCATGCTCGCCACCCGCTCGCCGGTGAAGCGACCATCAATGGGGTTCAATATGCCGAAGAAACACGTGCTGGCGTTGTCTGCCGTGGTAGTGGTTGCCGTGGCGGCAGCCGTGCTGATGCCCAAGAAGGGCGACCAGGCGCCGGCCACTGCGCCTGCCGAGCAGGCGCAACTGCCCCTGGGCCAGGGCAAGCCGGGCAATGCCCAGTCGAACAACGGTGGCCCGGCCATCGAGTTCGCCGGTTCTTCGCAGCCGATGCCGCTGCCACTGGTGGGCCAGTCCCAGCCGGTGATGCGCGGCCCGCTGGCCGAGGCGGCCGGCATGGGTGATGGCGAGGAATCCGGCCCGGCTGGCGACACTGCACTGCAGCCGCCTACCGTTACCACCACTGCACCGCCCGCCGGTGTCACTGCAGGCCCGGCGCCTACGATGGCCCAGCCGGTTGTACCGGCGCAGCAGCCTGCCGCGCCAGTGGCCAGCAAGCCGGTTGCACCTGCCGCCAAGCCCGCCCCTGCACCCGTGCAGGTGGCCACGGCCAAGCCAGCACCCAAACCTGCAGAAAAACCCGCTGCCAAGCCCGCTGCGGGCGGTAGCTGGTACAGCGGCCAGGCGCCAGGCAACTACGTGGTGCAGATCCTGGGCACCAGTTCCGAGGCATCGGCCCAGGCGTTCGTCAAGGCCGAGGGTGGCGACTATCGCTACTTCAAGAAAACCCTGCAGGGCAAACCCCTGTACGTGATCACCTACGGCAACTTCTCCAGCCGCGATGCAGCCGTCGCTGCAATCAAAACCTTGCCAGCCAAGGTCCAGGCTGGTAAACCTTGGCCTCGTACCGTTGCCAGCGTCCAACAAGAACTGGCTGCGACCCGCTGATACATGGTCGGGTGGCACTACCCCCGCCACCTGCTGAGCGACTCCTGAACCCCGGTCTAGCCTGCTGCGTAACACGCGGCAGGCTTTTCTGTCCCAGACTGCCGGCCACAAGCCCCTGTTGCAGTCCAGGCTGAAACGCTTCAGACTCAAGCAATTCCGTTACCACGGATTCTTGTATAAAAACATTCAAAAATGCGACATGGATTTTCACTGATGCGTCAGTAAATTTGTGGGCTTCACTGTCGCTGTGCAACAATGGCATCCGTATTGCCCCCGCAAAGCTGACGTTCGTTCGGCGTGGATGGTAAGTGGTTGTATTAAAAAGAGATTTGCCTTGGTGAGAGGCGAACCTGGTGAGAAAGTGTCTATGAAAACAGGTCTGTACCATCCCGAAGAATTCAAGGATAACTGTGGTTTCGGCCTGATCGCCCATATGACGGGCGAACCCAGCCACCACCTTTTGCAAACGGCTATCCAGGCCCTGACCTGCATGACCCACCGTGGTGGGATCAACGCCGACGGCAAGACCGGCGACGGCTGCGGGCTGCTGATGCAGAAGCCCGATCGGTTCCTGCGGGCCGTGGCCCTGGAACAGTTCGGCAGCGAGCTGCCCCGCCAGTACGCGGTCGGCATGGTGTTCTTCAACCAGGACACCGCCAAGGCCGAAGCCGCGCGCGACAACATGAACCGCGAGATCCTCGCTGCAGGCCTGAGCCTGGTGGGCTGGCGCAAGGTGCCGATCGACACCAGCGTGCTCGGTCGCCTGGCGCTGGAGCGCCTGCCGCAGATCGAGCAGGTGTTCGTCGGTGGCGAAGGCCTGAGCGATCAGGAATTCGCGATCAAGCTGTTCAGTGCCCGGCGTCGCTCGTCGGTGGCCAACGCCGCCGATGCCGAACACTACATCTGCAGCTTTTCGCACAAGACCATCATCTACAAAGGCCTGATGATGCCGGCGGACCTCACCGCCTTCTATCCGGACCTGAGCGACGAGCGCCTGCAGACCGCGATCTGCGTGTTCCACCAGCGCTTCTCCACCAATACCCTGCCCAAATGGCCGCTGGCCCAGCCATTTCGCTTCCTCGCCCACAACGGCGAGATCAATACCATCACCGGCAACCGCAACTGGGCCCAGGCGCGGCGTACCAAGTTCGCCAACGACCTGATCCCGGATCTGGAAGAGCTCGGCCCGCTGGTCAACCGCGTGGGCTCCGACTCCTCGTCGATGGACAACATGCTCGAGCTGATGGTCACCGGTGGCATCGACCTGTTCCGTGGCGTGCGCATGCTGGTACCTCCGGCCTGGCAGAACGTCGAGACCATGGACCCCGACCTGCGCGCGTTCTATGAATACAACTCCATGCACATGGAAGCCTGGGACGGCCCGGCGGGCATCGTGCTCACCGAAGGCCGCCATGCCGTGTGCCTGCTCGACCGCAACGGCCTGCGCCCGGCGCGCTGGGTCACCACCAAGAACGGCTATATCACCCTGGCGTCGGAAATCGGCGTGTGGGACTACAAGCCCGAAGACGTCATCGCCAAGGGCCGCGTGGGCCCGGGGCAGATCTTCGCGGTCGACACCGAGACCGGCCAGATCCTCGACACCGATGCGATCGACAACCGCCTCAAGTCGCGCCACCCGTACAAGCGCTGGTTGCGCCAGAATGCCCTGCGCATCCAGGCCGACCTGAGCGACGACCAGGGCGTGGCCAGCTACGACGGCGACCAGCTCAAGCAGTACATGAAGATGTTCCAGGTCACCTTCGAGGAGCGTGACCAGGTGCTGCGCCCGTTGGGTGAGCAGGGCCAGGAAGCCGTGGGCTCGATGGGCGACGACACGCCGATGGCGATCCTGTCGCAACGCGTGCGTTCCACCTACGACTACTTCCGCCAGCAGTTCGCACAGGTCACCAACCCGCCGATCGACCCGCTGCGCGAAGCCATCGTGATGTCGCTGGAGATCTGCCTGGGTGCCGAGCGCAACATCTTCCAGGAATCCCCCGAGCACGCCTCGCGGGTGATTCTCAGCTCGCCCGTGATTTCGCCGGCCAAGTGGCGCTCGCTGATGAACCTCGACCGCCCGGGCTTCGAACGCCAGGTGATCGACCTCAACTACGAGGAAAGCATCGGCCTGGAAGCGGCCGTGCGCAACATCACCGAACAGGCCGAAGAAGCCGTGCGCAGCGGCAAGACCCAGCTGGTACTGAGCGACCGTCATATCGCACCCGGCAAGCTGCCGGTGCATGCGTCGCTGGCCGTGGGCGCCGTGCACCATCGCCTGACCGAACTGGGCCTGCGCTGCGACAGCAACATCCTGGTCGAGACCGCCACCGCCCGCGATCCACACCACTACGCGGTGCTGATCGGGTTCGGCGCCTCGGCGGTGTACCCGTATCTTGCCTACGAAGTGCTGGCCGACCTGATCCGCACCGGCGAAGTGCTCGGTGACCTGGACGAAGTGTTCAAGTACTACCGCAAGGGCATCTCCAAGGGCCTGCTCAAGATCCTCTCCAAGATGGGCATCTCGACCATCGGTTCCTACCGGGGCGCGCAGCTGTTCGAAGCCGTGGGCCTGTCCGAGGAAGTGGTCAACCTCAGCTTCCGTGGCGTGGCCAGCCGCCTCAAGGGCGCGCGCTTCGTCGACATCGAGAACGAGCAGAAGCTGCTGGCCGCCGAAGCCTGGAGCCCGCGCAAGCCGATCCAGCAGGGCGGCCTGCTCAAGTTCGTGCACGGTGGCGAATACCACGCCTACAACCCGGACGTGGTCAATACCCTGCAAGCTGCCGTGCAGCAGGGCGACTACGCCAAGTTCAAGGAATACACCGCACTGGTCGACAAGCGTCCGGTGTCGATGATCCGCGACCTGCTCAAGGTGAAAACCCTGGAGCAGCCGCTGGACCTGAGCGAAGTCGAGCCGCTGGAGGCCATCCTCAAGCGCTTCGACTCGGCGGGTATTTCCCTGGGCGCGCTGTCGCCTGAGGCCCACGAAGCCCTGGCCGAGGCGATGAACCGCCTGGGCGCGCGCTCCAACTCCGGCGAGGGCGGCGAAGACCCGGCCCGCTACGGCACCATCCGCAGTTCCAAGATCAAGCAGGTGGCCACCGGCCGCTTCGGCGTCACCCCCGAATACCTGGTCAATGCCGAAGTGCTGCAGATCAAGGTGGCCCAGGGCGCCAAGCCGGGCGAGGGCGGCCAGCTGCCGGGCGGCAAGGTCAACGGCCTGATCGCCAGGCTGCGCTATGCGGTGCCGGGCGTGACCCTGATCTCGCCACCGCCGCACCATGACATCTACTCGATCGAAGACCTCTCGCAGCTGATCTTCGACCTGAAGCAGGTCAACCCGCAGGCGCTGGTCTCGGTCAAGCTGGTGGCCGAAGCCGGGGTAGGCACCATCGCCGCCGGCGTGGCCAAAGCCTATGCCGACCTGATCACCATCTCCGGCTACGACGGTGGTACCGGCGCCTCGCCGCTGACCTCCATCAAGTATGCCGGTGCACCGTGGGAACTGGGCCTGGCCGAAACCCACCAGACCCTGCGTGGCAACGACCTGCGCGGCAAGGTGCGGGTACAGACCGACGGCGGCCTGAAAACCGGCCTGGACGTGGTCAAGGCCGCGATCCTCGGCGCCGAGAGCTTCGGCTTCGGCACCGCACCGATGATCGCCCTGGGCTGCAAGTACCTGCGCATCTGTCACCTGAACAACTGCGCCACCGGCGTGGCCACGCAGAACGAAAAACTGCGCAAGGACCACTACATCGGCACCGTCGACATGGTGGTCAACTTCTTCACCTACGTGGCCGAGGAAACCCGTGAATGGCTGGCCAGGCTGGGCGTGCGCAGCCTGGGCGAGCTGATCGGGCGGACCGACCTGCTGGAAATGCTCCCCGGTGAAACCGAGAAGCAGAAGCACCTGGACCTCAGCCCGTTGCTGGGCAGCCCGCACGTTCCGGCCGACAAGCCGCAGTTCTGCGAAGTGGACCGCAACCCGCCGTTCGACAAGGGCGTGCTGGCCGAGAAGATGGTGCAGATGGCCCTGCCGGCGATCCGTGACCTGGCCGGCGGCGAATTCGAGCTGGATATCTGCAACTGCGACCGCTCCATCGGCGCGCGGATCTCTGGTGAAATCGCCCGCCTGCACGGCAACCAGGGCATGGCCAAGGCGCCGCTGACCTTCCGCTTCAAGGGCACTGCCGGGCAGAGCTTCGGGGTGTGGAACGCCGGTGGCCTGAACATGTACCTCGAAGGTGATGCCAACGACTATGTCGGCAAGGGCATGACCGGCGGCAAACTGGTGATCGTGCCGCCAGCGGGCAGCCCGTTCGAAACCCAGCACAGCGCCATCGTCGGCAACACCTGTCTGTACGGCGCCACGGGCGGCAAGCTGTTCGCCGCCGGTACCGCGGGTGAGCGCTTCGCGGTGCGCAACTCCGGTGCCCACGCCATCGTCGAGGGCACGGGCGATCACTGCTGTGAATACATGACCGGGGGCTTTGTCTGCGTATTGGGCAAGACCGGTTACAACTTCGGTTCCGGGATGACCGGTGGTTTTGCCTACGTGCTCGACCAGGACAATAGCTTCGTCGACAAGGTCAACCACGAACTGGTGGAGATCCAGCGTATCAGCGGCGAGGCGATGGAGGCTTATCGCAGCCACCTGCAGCGCGTGCTGGGTGAATACGTCGAAGAAACCAACAGCGAATGGGGTCGTGAGCTCTGGGAAAACCTGGATGACTACGTGCGTCGCTTCTGGCTGGTCAAGCCGAAGGCGGCCAACCTGAAGAACCTGCTGTCCAGCACCCGTGCCAACCCGCAGTGATATGCGCCTGAAGAGTTTGATGAGGTTTTGAACATGGCTGAACGTCTGAGTAATGACTTCCAGTTCATCGAGGTCGGGCGCAAGGATCCGAAGAAGAAACTGTTGCGTCAACGCAAGAAAGAGTTCGTGGAAATCTACGAGCCCTTCAAACCCCAGCAGTCGGCCGAACAGGCCCACCGCTGCCTGGGCTGTGGCAACCCGTACTGCGAATGGAAGTGCCCGGTGCACAACTTCATTCCCAACTGGCTCAAGCTGGTGTCGGAGGGCAACATCCTCGCCGCTGCGGAGCTGTCGCACCAGACCAACACCCTGCCCGAAGTGTGCGGCCGGGTGTGCCCGCAGGATCGCCTGTGCGAGGGTGCCTGTACCCTCAACGACGGCTTCGGCGCGGTGACCATCGGCTCGGTGGAGAAGTACATCACCGACACCGCCTTCGCCATGGGCTGGCGCCCGGACATGTCCAAGGTGGTGCCCACCGGCAAGCGCGTCGCGGTGATCGGTGCCGGCCCGGCGGGCCTGGGTTGTGCCGACGTGCTGGTGCGCGGCGGGGTAACCCCGGTGGTGTTCGACAAGAACCCCGAGATCGGCGGCCTGCTGACCTTCGGCATCCCCGAGTTCAAGCTGGAAAAGACCGTGCTCAGCAACCGCCGCGAAGTCTTCACCGGCATGGGCATCGAGTTCCGCCTGAACACCGAGGTGGGCAAGGACGTCACCATGGACCAGTTGCTCGAGGAGTTCGATGCGGTGTTCATGGGCATGGGCACCTACACCTACATGAAGGGTGGCTTCCCTGGCGAAGACCTGCCGGGTGTGCACGACGCGCTGGATTTTCTGATCGCCAACGTCAACCGCAACCTGGGCTTTGAAAAGTCCCCGCAAGACTTCGTCGACATGAAGGACAAGAAGGTCGTGGTGCTGGGCGGCGGCGACACCGCGATGGACTGCAACCGTACCTCCATTCGCCAGGGCGCCAAGGCCGTGACCTGTGCCTACCGGCGTGACGAGGCGAACATGCCCGGCTCGCGCAAGGAGGTGAAGAACGCCAAGGAGGAGGGCGTGAAGTTCCTCTACAACCGCCAGCCGATCGCGATCGTGGGTGAAGACAAGGTCGAGGGCGTGAAGGTGGTCGAGACCCGTCTCGGCGAGCCGGATGCCCGTGGCCGTCGCAGCCCGGAGCCGATTCCGGGTTCCGAAGAGATCATCCCGGCGGACGCTGTGGTCATCGCCTTCGGTTTCCGCCCCAGCCCTGCGCCGTGGTTCGAGCAGTTCAGCATCCAGACCGACAGCCAGGGCCGTGTGGTGGCGCCGGAGCAGAACCGCTTCAAGCACCAGACCAGCAACCCCAAGGTGTTTGCCGGTGGCGACATGGTGCGCGGTTCGGACCTGGTGGTGACGGCTATCTTCGAGGGGCGCAATGCCGCCGAGGGGATTCTGGACTACCTGGAGGTCTGATCGGGCCTCTTCGCCGGCAAGGCTGGCTCCTGCCAAACCTGTAGGAGCCGGCCTTGCCGGCGAAGCTTTTAACTAAATCTATTGACCTACCACAGGTCGATAGACAAAAGGCACGGTTCATACCGTGCCTTTTACGTTGGTGTCTGAGAAAATGCCCCCACTTTTTTTCCGGATGCCGACATGACTGCCTTGAAGAACGATCGTTTTCTGCGCGCCCTGCTCAAGCAACCCGTAGACGTCACCCCGGTGTGGATGATGCGCCAGGCCGGCCGCTACCTGCCGGAGTACCGCGCCAGCCGCGCCAAGGCCGGTGACTTCATGAGCCTGTGCATGAACCCGCAGTTCGCCTGCGAGGTCACGATGCAGCCGCTGGACCGCTACCCGCTGGACGCCGCGATCCTGTTCTCGGACATCCTGACCATCCCTGATGCCATGGGCCAGGGCCTGTATTTCGAAACCGGCGAAGGCCCGCGCTTCAAGAAAGTCATCAGCACCCTGGCCGACATCGAGGCGCTGCCGATCCCCGACCCGCAAAAGGACCTGGGCTACGTGATGGATGCGGTCAGCACCATCCGCCGCGAGCTCAACGGCCGTGTGCCGCTGATCGGCTTCTCCGGCAGCCCGTGGACCCTGGCCACCTACATGGTCGAAGGCGGCTCGTCCAAGGACTTTCGCAAGACCAAGGCCATGCTCTACGACAACCCGCAGGCCATGCACCTGCTGCTCGACAAGCTCGCCCAGTCGGTGGTCAGCTACCTCAACGGGCAGATCCTGGCCGGTGCACAGGCCGTGCAGATCTTCGACACCTGGGGTGGCAACCTGTCGGCGGCGGCGTACCAGGAGTTCTCCCTGGCCTACATGCGCAAGATCGTCAGCGGCCTGATCCGCGAGCACGAAGGGCGCAAGGTGCCGGTGATCCTGTTCACCAAGAACGGCGGCCTGTGGCTGGAAAGCATTGCTGATGCCGGCGCCGACGCGCTGGGCCTGGACTGGACCTGCGACATCGGTGAGGCGCGCCAGCGCGTGGGCAGCAAGGTGGCCCTGCAGGGCAACATGGACCCGACCGTGCTCTACGCCAAGCCCGAGGCCATCCGCGCCGAAGTCGGGCGTATCCTGGCCAGCTATGGCCACGGTACCGGCCACGTGTTCAACCTGGGCCATGGCATCACCCCGGAAGTCGATCCGGAACATGCCGGTGCCTTCATCCACGCCGTGCACGAACTGTCGGCGCAGTACCACCAGTAACGGGCAACTGCCTGGCGGGTGCCGCGCATCGCGGCCCCGCCACTGACTTTTCACGCTCCCCCGCCGATCCGTCCTACTGCCCGTCCAAGCCCCCTCCCTTACCATTCCGACCTCGATGCACAGCCGTGCCATTCAAGGAAGGAACCCGTGCCCAAGGATACCCGCGCAGTACAGCATCCCCTGCTGGCGGCAACCTGCCAACGGCTTGCCGAGCACGGTGACAACCAGCAACTGACGCGTCAGGGCATCCGCCTGGCGTTGCTGTGTCCGGCGATTCTGATGTGCGCCGTGCTGGCCATCTTCGCGTTCCTGCTGGGTGTCGTGATCCCTGATGTCGTGCAGATATTCGCCCATCACCAGCAGGCGTTGCCGGCCACGATCCGCATTTCGATGGCGCTGAACGAGAGCGGGCAGCGCTTTGCGCTGCCGTTTGCCGGTGTGCTGGTCGCCGCCGGCGTGTTCGCACGGCTCGCGTTGCACGCACTGCGGCGTCGACTGAGGTGGCACGGTTTGCTGTCGGACGTAAGGGTTGAACGAGCCCTGGGCCTGTTTGAGCCATTGATGCTGGCGATGACGGGCGGTGTGATGCTGTTCATCGGGCTGGCCATCCTTATGCCGATTCTGAGCCTCACCGCGTTGCTGGCCTGATCGGGTTTCCCACCATCGCGCATTAAGCTTCAGTTCAGGCGTGGGGATTAACCTGAGCGCATCCCCACTTGAAACGGAATGCCCACCATGAAAACTCGTTACCTGGCTCTGCTGCTTGCCCCGCTGTTCACCACTGGCGCGATGGCCGCCGGCTACACCGGCCCTGGCGCCCAGCCGGTCACCACGGTCGCGGCAGCCAACGACGCCGCCGACGACACTCCGGTGGTACTGCAGGGCTTTGTGGTCAAGAAGCTCAACAACGACGACAAGTACGAATTCAAGGATGCCAGCGGCACCATCACCGTCGAGATCGACAACGAAGACTTGCCGGCGGTGGCCTTCAACGACAAGACCAAGGTCAAGCTGACCGGTGAGGTCGAGAAGAACCTGATGTCCCGCGAGATCGATGTCGACCTGGTCGAAATCATCAACTGAACAGCTTCGCCGGCAAGGCCGGCTCCTGGTAGGAGCCGGCCTTGCCGGCGAGGGGTATCAGCCCTTCACATTCCCCGGCAGCGCCGGCAGCTTGCTCAGGTGCAACGCCACCAGCAGTGCGATCACCAGCAGGCTGCCGATGAACAGCCCGATGCCGTTCCACCCACCGTAATGCCAGAACACCCCGCCTGCCGTGCCCGCCACGCTCGACCCCGCGTAATAGCTGAACAGATACAGCGAAGAGGCCTGCCCTTTGGCCGTGAGCGCACGCCGGCCGATCCAGCTGCTGGCCACCGAATGCGCGCCAAAGAAGCCGAAGGTGAACACCAGCATGCCGACGATCACCAGCACCAGGGGCGAGAACAGCGTCAGCAGCAACCCACCGAACATCAGCAGGATGCTCATCCAGAACACCTTGCGCCGCCCCAGCTTGTCCGACAGTGCGCCGATCTGCGCCGAGCTGTAGATGCCTGCCAGGTACACCACCGACAGCAGCCCCACCAGCGCCTGACTCATGTGGTACGGCTCGGCGAGCAGCCGGTAGCCGATGTAGTTGAACAGCGTGACGAAGGCGCCCATCAGCAGGAACGCTTCCAGAAACAGCCACGGCAGCCCGGCGTCGCGAAAGTGCTGGGTGAAGCCGTTCAGCAGGCTGCGCGGGTTCATCGAGCGTGCACTGAAGTTGCGCGACTCGGGCAGGATCCTCCAGAACACTGCCGCCGCGACCAGTGCCAGGCCGCCGATCACCAGCATCGCGGTGTGCCAGCTGACAAAGTCGATCAGTACCCCGGTGATCAGGCGCCCGCTCATGCCGCCGATGGCGTTGCCGCCGATGTACAGCCCCATGGCCAGGCCGATGTGCTGCGGATGAATCTCTTCGCTCAGGTAGGTCATGGCCACCGCCGCCAGCCCGCTCAGCGACAGGCCCACCAAGGCACGCATGGCCAGCACGCCGTGCCAGCTGGGCATCAATGCGCTGGCGATGGTGCACAGCGCGGCGCAGAACAGGGCGAACACCATCACCGGCTTGCGCCCGACGCGGTCGGAAATCGGCCCGGTCACCAGCAGCCCGAACGCCAGCAGGCCGGTCGACACCGACAGCACCAGGCTGCTCTGGGCGGCATTGATGGAGAACTCGTGGGACAGCAGCGGCATCATCGGCTGCACGCAGTACAGCAGGGCGAAGGTGGCAAAGCCGCCACAGAACAATGCCAGCACCGTGCGCATGAACGCAGGGGTGCCTTTCTCGATCCAGCTTTCGTTCAGGGGGGCGGCGGTGTTCGCCGGGGCAGGGGGCAGCTCATGGGCAACAGCAGTTTTCACGGGGACCTCGAAAGGGGCACGGCCTCGCAGGCAGTGAAAAAAGCATATAGCTGGCTATTGATCTTTTCCAATATATTGTTCGACCTGTTTAAGAGGTTTTACGACCTATTGGAGTTGCCATGGAACTGCGCCACCTTCGCTACTTCATCGCCGTGGCCGAAGAGCTGCATTTTGGCCGTGCCGCACAGCAACTGGGCATCTCTCAACCGCCGCTGAGCCAGCAGATCCAGGCCCTGGAGCAGGAGCTGGGTGCACGCCTGTTCGAGCGTACCAACCGACGGGTGGCACTCAGCGAAGCCGGCCGGCTGTTTCTCGACGAGGCGCGCCAGGTGCTGGCGCAGGTCGACAAGGCCGCCGACGTGGCGCGGCGTGCCCAGCTCGGCGAGCTGGGTGAGATGAAGATCGGCTTCACCTCCTCGGCGCCGTTCAACTCCAGCATCCCCAAGGCCATCAATGCGTTTCGCCAGCGCTTCCCGGCGGTGCACCTGAACCTCAAGGAAATGAGCAGCCGCGACGTGGTGGATGCCTTGCTCGACGAGTCCATCGAGGTTGGCCTGATGCGCCCGATGAGCGTGCCCGATGGCGTGGTGATCACCGAACTGTTCCGCGAGCCGCTGGTGGCGGTGCTCAATGCCGCGCACCCGCTGGCCCAGGGCAACGAGCAGGGCCTGCCGCTGGCGGCCCTGGCCCAGGAGCCGTTCGTGTTCTTCCCGCGCAGCTACGGCAGCGGCCTGCACGCGCAGTTGCTCAGCCTGGCGCGCTCGGCCGGCTTCAGCCCGCACTTTGCCCAGGAGGCAGGCGAGGCCATGACCATCATCGGCCTGGTATCGGCGGGGCTTGGGGTGTCGGTGCTGCCGGCGTCGTTCAAGCGCATGCGCATCGACGGGGTGGCGTACCGCACCTTGCTCGACGCCGACGCGGTGACAGCGGTATGGCTGGCGCAGCGGCGCGAGGACGTGTCGGCGATGGCCCGGGCGTTCACCGAACTGTTGATCCGCCAGGCCCAGGCGCAGGGCTGAAAGGCACTGGCTAAACCGGCGCAACCCTCACATACTCGGTAGTTCCTTTCACATGGAGGTCTGTTCATGCGGCGCGTGGTGTTCAATCAGAAAGGTGGCGTGGGCAAGTCGAGCATTGCCTGCAACCTGGCGGCCGTCAGTGCCAACGAAGGCTATCGAACCCTGTTGATCGACCTGGACGCCCAGGCCAACTCGACCCAGTACCTCACCGGCCTGACCGGCGAGGACATTCCCATGGGCATTGCCGACTTCTTCAAGCAGACCCTGTCCTCGGGGCCCTTCGCCAAGAAGAACAAGGTCGACATCTATGAAACCCCGTTCGACAACCTGCATGTGGTGACCGCCACGGCAGAGCTGGCCGACCTGCAGCCCAAGCTCGAGGCCAAGCACAAGATCAACAAACTGCGAAAGCTGCTGGACGAGCTGTCCGACGATTACGACCGCATCTACCTGGACACCCCGCCTGCGCTGAACTTCTATGCGGTTTCAGCGTTGATCGCCGCCGATCGCGTATTGATCCCCTTCGACTGCGACAGCTTCTCGCGTCAGGCGCTGTACGGCCTGCTGGCCGAGATCGAAGAGCTCAAGGAAGACCACAACGAGGGCCTGGAAGTCGAGGGCATCGTGGTCAACCAGTTCCAGGCGCGGGCCAGCCTGCCGCAGCAGATGCTCGACGAACTGATTGCCGAAGGCTTGCCGGTGCTGCCGGTGTACCTCAACAGCTCGGTGAAGATGCGCGAGTCCCACCAGGCCAGCCTGCCGCTGATTCACCTGGAACCGCGGCACAAGCTGACCCAGCAGTTCGTCGAACTGCATACGCTGCTGGAAAATGCCTAGACCCCCTGGCTGCGCAGCCATTCCAGCAGTTGCTGGAGTGGGAAGGCGCCGCTCTGGCGCGCCACTTCGCGGCCGTTCTTGAACAGGATCAGGCTGGGAATGGAGCGTATGCCCAGTTGCCCGGCCAGTTGCTGATTGGCTTCGCTGTCGAGCTTGGCCAGGCGGCAGCGTCCGGCCAGTTGGCCGGCGGCCTGTTCGAAGACCGGGCCGAACGCCTTGCAGGGCCCGCACCAGTCGGCCCACACATCGATCAGCAATGGCAGGTCGCCCTTGATCTGGCTGGCGTAGTCGCCCTGTTTCAATTCGAATGGCTTGTGCAACAGGACCTCACCCTTGCAGCGCCCGCACTTGGGTGCGTCCCTCAGGCGTGCGGCGGGGATGCGGTTGAGGCCGTTGCAGTGGGGGCAGGGGATGTGGAGGGGGTCGGTCATGGTGGGAGTCCGGATGCGTCAGGTGATATTGGGTATCTGGAGGTGATGAGGGTGGATTGCAAGATGCCATAGCCTGCCAGATAAGCCAGCGATGCTGGCGAAGAGGCTGTAATGGTTTAGCATGCGGCCTTTCTGAACAGGCCAGGGACAGACCGATGGATTGTCAGCATTCACCGCACATTCGCGTATTCGTCGACAGAAAGAAGAACGGCGAGCCGGTGTTCGAAAGCGTGCCGGTGCGCGAAGTGGGCGAACATACCTATGAACTGCTGTCGTCGCCGGGGCTGGCGCTGAACATGGCGCGCGGCGACATCATCTGCACGGCCATCCCCGATCAGCATGTCGAGGTGGTGCGCCGGGGTGGCAATTTTTGCATTCATATCTACGCCAACGAGCTGCCCCAGGATGCCGTCGACACGCTGGAAAGCGAGGTGCAGACGTTGCTGGGCGGCACGCTGGACGGTCGCTACAAAGGCAACCTGACGCTGGCAGTGCCGGCGAGCAATGGGTTCGAGGCGATTCGCCCGGTGTTCGACCGGTTTCGGGAGGCGACGGGGGTGCAGTGGTATTACGCCAACATCTACCAGAACCTCGATGACGACGAGGATGAGACGTTGCTGAACTGGTGGGTCGACAACTGAAGCTGCGAGCGCTGCGCGCTCTATCGCGGGTCAAGCCCGCTCCCACAAGAACACCGCAGTACCTGTGGGAGCGGGCTTGACCCGCGAAGCAGGCGCTGCGATCTCAGGATGAACAACTGATCTCCAGATGCTTGCCCCACTCGGGCGGGCGTTCGGCATAGGCCTGCATCCCCGGCTGTTCCTCGAACGGCCGTGTCAGCACCTGGTGCAGGCGTCGCACTTCCTCGTAATCCCCGCCTTCAGCCGCCTCGATGGCACGCTGCGCCAGGTAGTTGCGCAGAATGTACAGCGGGTTCACCGCGTGCATCCGCGCGCGCCGGCCTTCGGCATTGCCCGGCTCCTGGCCCAGGCGCGCCAGGTACTCCACCGCCCAGGCATCGAACCCGGCCAGGTCGACGAAATCGTCGCGCACCACCCGCACAGCCTGCGCCGCCGGCTGATCACCCAGCTTGCGAAAGAACAGCGTGTAGTCCACAGCGCCCTTGTTCATCAGCCCCAGCAAGCGCTCGACCAGCGCCGAATCGTCATCGCGCGCCTCGGTCAGCCCCAGGCGTCGACGCATCAGGTCCAGGTAATGGGCCTGGTACAACGGCAGGAACAGCCCCAGCGTTTCCTTCAGCGCCTCGACGCTGATGAACGGCGTCAGCGCCTGGGCCAGCGCGCTCAGGTTCCAGTGTGCGATCGGCACCTGGTTGCTGAAGCTGTAGCGCCCCTGGTCGTCGGAATGGTTGCAGATGAAGCCGGCATCGAAGTCGTCGAGGAAGGCAAACGGCCCGAAGTCGAAGGTGATGCCCAGGATCGACATGTTGTCGGTGTTCATCACCCCGTGGCAGAAACCATAGGCCTGCCAGCGCGCAATCAGCTCGGCATTGCGTTCGACGATGGTACGGAACATCGCCAGGTACGGCTCGGGCTGCTCGCGGCACTCGGCAAAGTGCAGGTTGAGCACGTGCTCGGCCAGCTCGCGCTGCTGCTCGGGTTGGCGGGTGTAGTAGAAGTATTCGAAGTGGCCAAAGCGCACATGGCTGGGCGCCAGACGCAGCACCATCGCCGCGCGCTCCTGGGTTTCGCGCCACACCGGCGTGCTCGAACCGATCACGCACAGCGCGCGGCTGCTGGGGATGCCCAGCGCGTGCAGAGCCTCGGAGGCGAGGAACTCGCGGATCGACGAGCGCAGCACCGCACGGCCATCGCCCATGCGTGAATACGGCGTCTGCCCGGCACCCTTGAGGTGCAGGTCCCAGTGCTCGCCGGCATCGTTGTACACCTCGCCCAGCAACAGCCCGCGACCGTCACCCAGGCGCGGGTTGTACGAACCGAACTGATGCCCCGAATACACCATCGCCCGCGGCTCGGCCTCGGCCCACAGCTTGTGTCCGCTGAACAGCTCGGCGAACACCGGGGAATGCGCCTCGGTAGGGTCCAGGTCGAGCAGTGCCATGGCCGCGTCGCTGGCCACGACCAGGCGCGGCTCGGCAATCGGCTCGGGCAGCACGTGGGTAGAGAACGCATCGCCCAGGCGGGCGAAGCGGTTGTCGAAGGTCAGTTCGTCGAGGGATTTCAACGGCCATCTCCTGGCGCATCGGTGGGGGGCTCGGGCAGCACGGTCTTGTTCGGCGCTTCGACCGGTACCATCTTGTACTCCTGGCCCTGCATGTTCTTCAGGTACACCTCCATCTGGCGGAACGAGATGTTGATGTGCTGGCGCTTGAATTCCTTGTTGATGTAGCGGTTGATCTCGTCGAGTACCGGGTTGCGGTCGCCCAGGTCACGCACGTGCATGCGCAGTTCGTGGTCCAGGGTACTCTCGCCGAAGTTCAGGAAGTACACGATCGGTGCCGGCTCCTTGAGCACCCGCGGGTTCTCGTTGGCTGCCTGCAGCAGCAGGGTGCGTACCAGGTCCAGGTCCGAGCCGTAGTCCACGCCCAGCTTGAGGGTGACGCGGGTGATGGTGTCGGTCAGCGACCAGTTGATCAACTGGCCGGTGATGAAGGTCTTGTTGGGGACGATGATGTCCTTGCGGTCGAAGTCGGTGATGGTGGTGGCGCGGATGCGGATCTTGCTCACCGTGCCCGACAGATTGCCGATGGTGATGGTGTCGCCGATGCGCACCGGGCGCTCGAACAGGATCATGATGCCGGAGATGAAGTTGGCGAAGATCTCCTGCATGCCGAAGCCCAGGCCCACCGACAGCGCCGCCACCAGCCATTGCAGCTTGTCCCAGCTGACGCCGAGGGTCGACAGCGTGGTGACGAAGCCCACCCCGGCAATCACGTACGACAGCAACGTGGTGGTCGCATACGCGCTGCCCTGGGCCAGGTTCAGGCGTGACAGCACCAGCACCTCGAGCAGCCCCGGCAGGTTGCCGGCCAGGGCGAAGGTGATGCCGATGATCACCAGTGCCCCGAGCAGGTCGCCCAGGCTGATCGGCACCATGCTCATGGCCGCGCCGGTGCCGCTGGTGTACTCGTACAGGGTGATGTTGTCGAGGTAGGCGAACACGCTGATCAGGTCGGCCCACACCCAGTACAGCGCGGCGATGAAGCCGCCCAGCAGGGCCAGGCGGATCAGGCGCAGCGACTGCTGGTTGACCTGCTCGATGTCCAGGGTCGGCTCCTCGACGATCACCTCGCCATCGAGCCCTTCCTTGGTGGCCTGGCGCTTGCTCAGTGCGCGCTGGTAGGCCAGGCGCCGGGCGGCCACGGCCAGGCCGCGCACGAAGGCGGCCTCGATCACCAGCCAGAACATCAGCAGGTACAGGGTGTCGATCAGGCGGTCGGTGAGCTTGAGTGCGGTGTAGTAGTAGCCAAAGCACACGGCAATGAACAGCGCCACCGGAAGCGCCGTGAACGCCACGCCCACGGCCTTGCGAAACAGCGAGGTATTGCGGTGCGCGGGGCTGCTCAGCAGCAGGCGGCTGAGCAGCCAGGCCATCAGTGCGTAACAGGTCAGTACCACACCGATGCCGAGCACGTCGTCGGCCAGCGCCGAGGGCTGGTGCTCGGCCACCGCCACCACGCCGACCAGCGCCAGTACCACGCTGCCCAGGCGGCGGATCCAGCCGCGCAGGAACTCGACCTGGGCCTTTTCCCAGCGAAAGTGCAGCTCGGCCACGCCGCCGGGCGCCAGAATCCGGTAGGCGGTGTAGAACACCAGCCAGGCCTGGGCGATCTGCCACAGCGCGGCGCCCAGGTTGGCGTTCTGGCCGCGGGCGTCGATCTGCAGCGCATAGCCGCACAGCGCCAGGCCCAGGCTCAGCGGCATCGCCAGCAGGATATTGATCAGAATGGCCTGGGGCGTGTGCCACTGGCTGTCACGCTTGAAGTGGCCCACATCCTGGTGAACCTTGTTCAGCCGCGCATACAGGTACTTGCGCCGCCACAGCAGGGCGCCGATCAGCAACAGCAGCGGCAGGAACAGCAGCGGGCGCTGCGTCAGGCCGTCGGCCAGTTCGTTGATGCCCGACCCCCACGGCAGGCTCACCACCTGCTTTTGCAGGCGTTCGGGCACGCTGCGCAGCCATTCGAAGTCCAGCGGCTTGTTGCTGGGGATCCAGAACATCTGTTCGTCGAGGGTGCCGCGCAGGTTCTGTGCGGTGCTCAGCAGCTGCTTCTGGTTCAGTTGCAGGGTGATGGATTCGTTGAGCAGGGCGCTCAGCTCGCGGTTGAGCCGCTCCAGCAAATCGCTGCGGGTGATCGCCACCTCCAGCAAGGCCTTGCGCAACTGTGGGGTGACGCTGTCGGGCGGCTGGGTGGCCAGCAGCTTGTCGACGTAGCTGCTGGGGCTGCTGATCTGCTCGCGCTGCTGGTTGACCTCGAACTGGTACAGGCGAATGTCGGCGATCTGGTCGGCCAGGTCGCGATCGACCTTCAGGTGCGGCAGGGCCTGCTTCTGCTTGTAGAGGATCTTGGACAGCAACAGGCTGCCCTTGAGCACGCTGATCTGTTCGTCCAGTGCCTGGTCGGCCTGGGTCAGGCTGTCGAGCTGCTGCTTGGTCTGCAGGTTCTGCTGGGTCAGCTCGTTGAGGCGGTCGGTGCTGCGCAGCAGGTAGTCGGACAGCTTCAGGTTGGTGGCGCTTTCGGTGGCCAGCACGCTGCTGCCGCCGGCCTTCTGTGCCTCGATGGACTGTTCGGTGACGGTCTGCTGCGACTGCGCAAGGCGCTTCTGGTTGATCAGCGTCTGCAGGTCCTGGATCTCCTGCTCAAGGCGCGCGGCGCGCTCGATCAGCAGGTCGTGCTGGCTGTTGCCCAGGTCTTGCAGCAGGCTGTTGCCGGCCAGTTCCTGGCGGCGCAGCAGGGTCAGCGCGTTGAGCGAGGCGAGTTCGGCATTGAGCTGGTTGCGCTGGTCGGCCGAGAGGCTCTTGCCGTTGTCCTTGCCCAGCTTGAGGATGCTGTTGATCTGCTGGGTGCGGGTCTGGTTGCTGCTGATCTCGGCCTGGGCGCGCTCGGGGCGGGTCTGGGAGTTGATGATCAGGCTGTTTGCTTCGGACAGCGCCTTCTGCAGCTCGCCCTGCTGGGTGGTGCGCTCGGACAGCAACTGCTCCAGCTGCGGCACGCCCATGCTGGCGTAGCGCTGCGCCACGGGCAGGGTTTTGGTGTCCTTGAGCCGGGTCAGCTCGCGCTGGTTTTCGCTGGTCTGGCGCGGGGCGTCGGCCAGTTGCTGCTTGAGCGCGGCCAGGCGCTTGTCGTAGTCGTCGCGCGAGGCCAGCAGGCCAAGGGTCTGCTCCAGCACTTGCTGCAGGGCCTTCTGGTCGGCCTCCGGCAGCTTGCGCTCGGCGATCTTGTCCAGGCTGTGCTGGACGCTTGCCGTGGTGGGGGGTTCCGCCGCCTGGGCGAAGGAGAGGGACAGGCACAGCCCGAGCAGGGCTGCGCTAACAACAGTGCGCAGGGACATAGGCAGACGTCGTAGAACCGGGCAGAGAATCGAAGTTTAAAGGAACAACCCGGGGCCGGGTCGAGAACCTTCGGGGAATTTGATACCCACTTTGAGGATCTTGTTCCCTTCCATCAGCGCAACGGTCCACAGGGTGTTGTTCCATTCGATCTGGTCGCCCACCACCGGTGCGCCGCCGACCTTCTGCTCGATGAAGTGCGCCAGCGGCTGGTGCGGGTCCTGGCCGTCGAGCTGCAAACCGTACAACGCCGCTACAGCCCCCAGTTCTGCGTCACCTTCGAGCACGAAGTCGCCGAAGAAACGCAGGTCCAGGCCGCGTTGCGGCGCCTGGCTGAACAGCTTGCCCAGCGCCGGCAGGTTGTGTTCGTGGCCGATCACGCACAGCAGGTCGCCGACTTCGAGGGTGGTACTTCCCGACGGATGGAGCAGTTGCTGGCCGCGAAACAGGGCAGCGATACGCGTGCCTTCGGGCATTTTCAGCTCGCGCAGGGCGGCACCGATGCACCACTTCTCCGCGCCCAGGCGATACACGAACAGCTCCCACTCGCTGGTGATGTGCACTTCCAGGGCCGAGCGCGAGATCGGCGCCGGGTCGGGCGGCACGGTCACCTTGAGCAGGCGCGCCACCCACGGCAGGCTGGTGCCCTGCACCAGCAGCGACACCAGCACGATGAAGAAGGCCAGGTTGAAGTACAGCTGGGCATGCGGCAGCCCGGCCATCAACGGGAACACCGCAAGGATGATCGGCACCGCGCCGCGCAGGCCGACCCATGAGATGAACACCTTTTCGCGGCCATGGAAGGCCTTGAATGGCAGCAGGCCGATCATCACCGACAGCGGCCGCGCGAACAGGATCATCCATAGCGCCAGGCCCAGGGCCGGCAGCGCGATGGGTAGCAGGTCGTGGGGCGTTACCAGCAGGCCCAGCACCAGGAACATGCCGATCTGGGCCAGCCAGGCCATGCCGTCGAGCATGTGCAGGATGCCGTGGCGGCTGCGGATCGGCCGGTTGCCCAGCACCAGGCCGCACAGGTACACGGCCAGGAAGCCGCTGCCGTGCAGGGCGTTGGTGAGCGCGAACACCACCAGACCGCCGCTGATCACCAGGATCGGGTACAGGCCGCCGGCCAGGTTCATGCGGTTGACCAGCTGCAGCATCAGCCAGCCGCCGCCCAGGCCCAGCAGGCTGCCGATGCCGAATTCGCGCACCAGGTGGCCGAGCAGGCCCCAGTGCAGGCCGTTCTGGCCGCTGGCGATCATCTCGATCAGGGTCACGGTGAGGAACACCGCCATCGGGTCGTTGCTGCCCGACTCGATTTCCAGGGTGGCCGTCACCCGCTCGTTGAGGCCTTTGCCGCCCAACAGCGAGAACACCGCGGCGGCGTCGGTGGAGCCGACGATGGCGCCGATCAGCAGGCCCTGCATCAGGCTCAGGTCGAACAGCCAGGCGGCGGCCAGGCCGGTGAGGCCGGTGGTGATCATCACCCCCACCGTGGCCAGCGACAGCGCCGGCCACAGGGCCACGCGGAAACTCGAGACGCGGGTGCGCAGGCCGCCGTCGAGCAGGATCACGGCCAGTGCCAGGTTGCCCACCAGGTAGGCGGTCGGGTAGTTGTTGAAGATGATGCCGCCGCCGTCGACGCCGGCAACCATGCCCACTGCCAGGATGATCACCAGGATCGGGATGCCCAGGCGCGAGGAGAGTGAACTGACCAGGATACTTGCACCTACCAGCAATGCGCCGATCAAGAACAGGCTATTGATGGTGGACGCATCCAAAGGCAGTACTCCAGGGGGGATTGCAGAAAGAGGCGCGACTTGCTTTTTGCCTGACTTCAGCTAGCAGGTCGCGTGCCAAGGATTCTAACCTGTGAGGTTGGCGGGCTGTAAAGCGATTATCGCGGGCACAAAAAAAGCACCGCAGGGGTGCTTGATCTGCTGTGAATGTACCGCCCCCATCGCGGGTCAAGCCCGCTCCCACAAGGATCACATTGGTCTCTGTGGGAGCGGGCTTGACCCGCGATGGGGGCAGCAGGGTCTTAAGCCTGCGGCACCTCACGCATCGGCTTGCCCTTCACCGGTGCACCATTGGCCACATAGTACTTGGCCGTGCTGCGCGGCAATGGCTGGCGGCCACGGATCTTGTCGGCGATCTTCTCGGCCATCATGATCGTCGGCGCGTTCAGGTTGCCGGTGGTGATGATCGGCATGATCGAGGCATCCACCACGCGCAGGCCCTGCATGCCATGCACGCGGCCCTGGCCGTCGACCACCGCCATCTCGTCGATGCCCATCTTGCACGAGCACGATGGGTGGAACGCGGTCTCGGCGTGCTCGCGGATGAATGTGTCCAGCTGCTCGTCGGTCTGCACGTCGGCACCGGGGCTGATCTCGCGGCCACGGTAGGCGTCCAGCGCCGGCTGCGCCATGATCTCGCGGGTCAGGCGGATACCGTCACGGAACTCCTGCCAGTCCTGCTCGGTGGCCATGTAGTTGAACAGGATGCTCGGGTGCTGGCGCGGGTCCTTGGACTTGAGCTGGATACGCCCGCGGCTAGGCGAACGCATCGAGCCCATGTGCGCCTGGAAGCCGTGTTCCTGCACGCCGTTGCTGCCGTTGTAATTGATCGCCACCGGCAGGAAGTGGTACTGGATGTTCGGCCATTCGAATTCCGGGCGCGAGCGGATGAAGCCGCCGGCCTCGAACTGGTTGCTGGCGCCGATGCCGGTGCCCGCGAACAGCCACTGTGCACCGATGGCCGGCTGGTTGTACCAGAGCAGCGACGGGTACAGCGACACCGGCTGGGTGCAGGCGTACTGCAGGTACAGTTCGAGGTGATCCTGCAGGTTCTCGCCCACGCCCGGCAGGTCGTGCACCACCGGGATGTCCAGGCTTTCGAGCAGGGCCGCCGGGCCCACGCCGGAGCGCTGCAGCAACTGTGGCGAGGCGATGGCGCCGCTGCACACGATGACTTCCTTGCGGGCACGGGCTTCGACGCGCTCTTCGCTGGCGCCCACCAGGTAGGTCACGCCTACGGCGCGCTTGCCTTCGAACAGCACGCGGTCGCTCAGGGCATGGGTGACGATGGTCAGGGTCGAGCGTTTTTTGGCGGTGTCCAGGTAGCCGCGGGCGGTGCTGGCGCGACGGCCCTTGGGCGTCACGGTGCGGTCCATCGGGCCGAAGCCTTCCTGCTGGTAGCCGTTCAGGTCTTCGGTGCGCGGGTAACCGGCCTGCACGCCGGCTTCGACCATGGCGTGGAACAGGGGGTTGTTGCCGGCTTTTGGCGTGGTGACGCTCACCGGGCCTTCGCCGCCATGGTAGTCGTTGGGGCCGATGTCACGGGTTTCGGCCTTGCGGAAGTACGGCAGGCAGTCCAGGTAAGACCAGTCTTCCAGGCCTGGCAGCTTGGCCCAGCCGTCGTAGTCCATGGCGTTGCCGCGGATGTAGCACATGCCGTTGATCAGCGAGGAGCCGCCCAGGCCCTTGCCGCGGCCACATTCCATGCGGCGGCCGTCCATGTGCGGCTCCGGGTCGGTCTCGTAGGCCCAGTTGTAGCGTCGGCCCTGCAACGGGAAGGCCAGTGCGGCCGGCATCTGGGTGCGGAAGTCGAAGCGGTAGTCCGGGCCGCCGGCTTCCAGCAGCAATACGGTGACGCCTTCGTCTTCGGTCAGGCGGGTCGCCAGGGTGTTACCGGCCGAGCCGGCCCCGACGATGATGTAGTCAAAAACGTGGGACATGTTGCGTACCCTCATAGGCAGTGAGCAGGGGAGCGGGGGAGGCGCCCGGACCTGGCGGCCCGGGCGCGGCTACACGGGTGCTTAGAACACCGAGGCGTAGTTGCCCAGCTCGACCTGTACCGACTTGATCCGCGTGTACTGGGCCAGCGAGCTGACACCGTTTTCACGGCCGACACCGGATTGCTTGTAGCCACCGACCGGCATCTCGGCCGGCGATTCGCCCCAGGCGTTGATCCAGCAGATGCCCGCTTCCAGCTGATGGATGATGCGGTGCGCGCGGCTGATGTCGTTGGTGCAGACACCGGCGGCCAGGCCGTAGTCGGTGTCGTTGGCGCGACGGATGACTTCTTCTTCGGTCTCGTAGGAGAGGATGCTCATCACCGGGCCGAAGATCTCTTCCTTGACGATGGTCATGTCGTCACGGCAGTCGGTGAAGACGGTCGGGGCCACGAAGGCGCCCTTGGCGAACTCGCCGTCGGTCAGGCGCTCGCCGCCACACAGTACGCGGGCACCTTCTTGCTTGCCCTTGGCGATGTAGCCCAGCACGCTTTCCATGTGGGCGAAGCTGACCAGCGGGCCGAAGTTGGTGTTCTCGTCCTGCGGGTTGCCGATGCGGATGCGCGCCACGCGCTCGGCGATCTTGGCTTCGAAGGCGGCTTTGAGCGAGGCCGGGATGAACACGCGGGTGCCGTTGGTGCACACCTGGCCCGAGCTGTAGAAGTTGGCCATCATCGCGATGTCGGCGGCGCGGTCCAGGTCGGCGTCTTCACAGATGATCAGCGGCGACTTGCCGCCCAGCTCCATGGTGACTTCCTTGAGCGAGGAGCTCGAGGCGCTGGCCATGACCTTCTTGCCGGTGGCGGTGCCGCCGGTGAACGAGACCTTCTCGATGCGCGGGTGTTCGGTGAGGTAGGTGCCGACGTCGCGGCCGCTGCCGGTCAGTACGTTGAACACGCCGTCCGGCAGGCCGGCCTCGGTGTAGATCTCGGCCAGTTTCAGGGTGGTCAGCGAAGTGACTTCCGAGGGCTTGAAGATCATCGCGTTGCCGGCGGCCAGGGCCGGGGCGGATTTCCACAGGGCGATCTGGATCGGGTAGTTCCAGGCGCCGATACCCACGGTCACGCCCAGCGGCTCGCGACGGGTGTACACGAACGAGCTGTCGCGCAGCGGGATCTGCTCGCCTTCGATGGCCGGCACCAGGCCTGCGTAGTATTCGAGCACGTCGGCACCGGTGACGATGTCGACGTAGCGGGTTTCGGAGTAGGACTTGCCGGTGTCCAGGGTTTCCAGTGCAGCCAGCTCGTCGTTGCGCTCGCGCAGGATGTCGACGGCGCGGCGCAGGATGCGCGAACGCTGCATGGCGGTCATGGCCGCCCAGACTTTCTGGCCGCGCTCGGCGCTTTCCACTGCGCGCTCCACGTCGGCCTGGTTGGCACGTTGCACCTGGGCGAGGACTTCGCCGTTGGCCGGGTTGATGGCGTCGAAGGTGGCGCCGCTGGAAGCGTCGACATAACCACCGTCAATGTAGAGTTTTTGCGTTTCGAAACGGGCCATAGTGTCCTCGCAAGTGCAGTGTGTGTCGGCTATCCGCGCTGTGCTCCTGCTTGTTTGGCACTCGCGACGCGCAGTGGTTCAGAGGCCGGGTCCTGTAGAGCCGGGCTGCTCTGTTTAGCCAGTTGTGAATCCATGTATTCGTAAGCGATCTGCTGCGCCTGGTCGGTATCGAAGGCATCTCCCGACAGCGCGCCGCGCAGCCACAGCCCGTCGATCAGGGCAGCCAGCCCGCGGGCCGCGCTGCGGGCTTCGGGCAGCGGCAACACACGGCGGAACTGGCAGCACAGGTTGGAATACAAGCGGTGATCGTTGATCCGCTGCAACCGGTGCAAAGACGGCTGGTGCATGCTGGCGGCCCAGAAGGCCAACCAGGTTTTCATTGCCGGGCCGTTGACCTGACTGGCGTCGAAGTTGCCCTCGACGATCACCTTCAGGTGGGCGCGCGGGGTGTCCTCCGTGAGCGCCTGGCGACGTGCCGCGACGTTGTCGATCAGCACGTTCATCAAGTACCGCATGGTCGCTGCGATCAGGCCGTTCTTGTCCTGGAAGTAGTGACTGATGATGCCGTTCGACACACCGGCCAAACGGGCGATCAGCGCAATGCTGGCGTCCCCCATGCCGACCTGGTCTACCGCCATCAACGTGGCTTCGATCAACTGCTGGCGGCGAATGGGTTGCATACCGACCTTGGGCATCTGGCAAATCTCCTCAGGCCTTCGGGCAGACGACAGGCGGCTGACTCGGCGAAGACCAGTCTATTTTGTTTTGATTGAACGTTCAATCAACAAAGAATAAGCTCTGCGACAATTCGCGCCATTGACAGGTTTTTGTGGCCCGTCACTGACGCCGATTGGCACCCTAAAAAGACGTGTAACCCCCGTAATGCAAGGCGTGCACGGGTTTAAACGAAACGTTGATCAGAATTGCCCAGCGGTGTCGCACCGTTCGGCGGGCCCTCGGATCGGGACCCTTTTTCTGTTTTTTTCAACGCAATCGGTTTGGGATCACGGTTTTTCAAGGTGCTTTTATAACACCTGACGCAGTGGGGCTATTGCACCAATTGCGCGGGTGACGGGTCGTTTCGTGTTTTCTCTCGCACTGCCTGGAGCATCTGTGCAATGAGTTCTGCCTCCCTGATAAAGACCCCTGCCGAGAGGGTCCGGGTCAACAGCGTGGTGTTCTACACCACGGCGCTGCTGATCCTGTTGTTGACTGCCTTGCTGATCGCCGCCCCGGACACGGCCGGTCAAATTCTCGGCCAGGCCCAAGCCTGGCTGTCGCGCAGCTTCGGCTGGTACTACATGCTGGTGATCGGCGGCTACCTGCTGTTCGTCATCGGGCTGGCGTTTTCCTCCTACGGCAAGCTCAAGCTTGGCGGCAAGGACGACAAGCCCGACTTCAGCTACGGTGCCTGGGCCGGCATGCTGTTCTCCTCCGGTATCGGTATCTCGCTGCTGTACTTTGGCGCGTCCGAACCGCTGGACCACTACTTCAACCCGCCTGCCGGTGCGCCGGCCAGCCTGGAGGCCGCACGCCAGGGCATGCAGCTGACCTTCCTGCACTGGGGCCTGCACGGCTGGGCGATCTATGCGCTGGTGGGCCTGGCCGTGGCCTACTTCGCCTACCGCCACAACCAGCCACTGGCCTTGCGTTCGGCGCTGTACCCGCTGGTGGGTGAGCGCTGGGTCAAGGGGGCTGCCGGGCACACCGTGGACATCTTCGGCATGTTCGTGACCCTGCTGGGCCTGGTGACCAACCTGGGCATCGGTGCGATGCAGGTGTCCTCGGGGCTGGAGTACCTGTTCGGCATGCAGCACAGCAACACCAACCTGCTGATGGTGATCCTGGTGATGAGCACCGTGGCCACGATCGCGGCGGTGTCCGGCGTGGAGAACGGCATTCGCCGCCTGTCCAACCTGAACATCCTGCTGTTCAGCGGCCTGCTGCTGTTCGTGCTGCTGTTCGGCGACACCCTGCACCTGCTCAACGGTTTCGTGCAGAACATAGGCGACTACCTCAACGGCGTGATCCTCAAGACCTTCGACCTCTACGTGTACGAAGGCAACAACGCCAGGTCCGAAGGCTGGCTGGGCCTGTGGACCCTGTTCTACTGGGCCTGGTGGATTTCCTGGGCCCCGTTCGTGGGCATGTTCATCGCGCGTATCTCCCGTGGCCGCACCGTGCGCGAGCTGGTGGCCGGCGTGCTGCTGATTCCGTTGGGCTTTACCCTGGCGTGGCTGTCGATCTTCGGCAACACCGCGCTGGACCTGGTGATCAACCACGGTGCGGTGGAGCTTGGGCGCACGGCGGTGGAACAACCGGCGATGTCGATCTACCAGCTGCTGGAGCACTTCCCGGCGGCCAAGATCGTGGTTGGTGTGGCGGTGTTCGTCGGCTTCGTGCTGTTCCTCACCCCGGCTGACTCGGGCGCGGTGATGATGGCCAACCTGTCGTGCAAGGGCGGCGACGTGGACGAGGATGCCCCGCACTGGCTGCGTATCCTGTGGTCGGCGATCATCACCCTGGTGACCATCGGGCTGTTGCTGGTGGGCAACTTCCAGGCCATGCAGACCATGGTGGTACTGGCCGGGCTGCCGTTCTCGGTGGTGCTGGTGGTGTTCATGTTCGGCCTGTTCAAGGCCATGAAGCAGGACACCCAGGTCGAGCAGGAGCAGGCCGAACTGGCGGCGCGTGGCCGTCGCGGCTTCAGCGAGCGCCTCACCCAGCTGGACCTGCAGCCGACCCAGGCGATGGTGCAGCGCTTCATGGACAAGCAGGTGAGCCCGGCGCTGAAAGAGGCGGCGGTGCAGTTGCAGGGCATGGGCCTGCAGGTGCAGAGCCGCGTCGGCCAGTCGCGCGAGGCGATGGGCTTGCGCATCGAGATGGAGGAGGGCAACCCGTTCGTCTACGAAGTGAGCCTGGACGGCTACCTGGCGGCGCCGAGCGAAGCGCCGGCGCAGGGTGAAGGCGACGTGCGCCAGCGTTACTACCGGGCCGAGGTGTACCTGCACAACGGCAGCCAGGAGTACGACCTGATGGGCTTTACCGTCGAGCAGATCACCCGCGACGTGCTGGATCAATTCGAGAGCCATCGCCAGTTGCTGGGGCGTGTGTACAGCTGATGGCAGATAGCTGATGAAGAAGGGCCCTGCCGGTGACGGCAGGGCCTTTTTTTTGCTGGCGATGCGTTGGCGTTCTACAGCGCTGAAGAACGATAAATAAATTAAAAGGTTTGCTGGCTGGCGACCAAGGAAGCACCAAAAAGTCGATTCTCGACTTTTAACAACTGCGCAACTTCTTGCGCACTCCAATGTGGATAACCCTGTGCATACATTGCTGCGGGCCATACTCAACGTGGCCTGCAGCTAACTGCGCAACTTCTTGCACAGTACTGCGCAAGAAGTTGCGCACTTTTTCGGGTTTTGCCTTTCCCAAGGCCAGCGGGTTACAACGTGCAGCGGGTAAAGTTGCATCGGGAACAGCAGAAAGCATTAGGGTTGCAGGATTCGATGTAATCAGTGATCCGACGAATAAATTTCCCAGTCATGCGAGAATTATTCATCCGGATGGAAGAGATGGATTCAGTGACGAAAATTTAGTCGGTCTATCAAATGCGCTGGGGGATGAAGCGAGATGTCAATAGCTGAAGAGCTGTTTTATTTATTTGATAAAGAAAATAAGTGCTTGGGGCAGATCATATTGCAGGTTGGTGACAACCCCAAGAAGCAAGGGAGGTTCTCTCCAGTCAAAGAGTTCTCGAGGTACCGGAATTTGTTCAAAGAGCTTGAAAGTGCGGCAAATGCTATGCCGTTTAGCCATGTAGACGAAATAGAAGAAAAAATCGCCTTGCTAGGTTTCTACGTCAAATCAGAGGGGTCGGAAATTAAACTAAAAATAAGAGAGCTTCAAATAATGAGGGGGTGGGCAATTTTTGAAGTTGGACAGGCACTTTAAAGTCGATAAGTAAAGTTGCACTTAAATAAAGTGTTTTTTGGCTCTAAAGTAATTGTATGCGTTTAGGCCTCTACAAGAAGGCCCCTTCGGATGCCAGAGACATGTACTTATGCTCCAAGCTGACAGCCCATGCTGAATGACCGGTATGGCAGTGAATAAAGTTCTACCTCTTCGAGCCGGGCCGTGGCATCACTCCGCTGGAACGAACCCTGTTATTAAATTCTTGGTGAAAACAATGTTGAGAGCTACATTTTTCGAAATATTTAATATTTTTTTGGATAAATTAACATTTGAGGATTTAGAGATTCTTGGGCTGCCTGATATGGAGCGCTCCACCCTAGAGGACTACGGGTATGAATTGGTGGGTGATAAGTCAGACTGTCACGCTTACGAAAAAGAAATTATTGTGCCTCATAGAAATACTGGGCTTAGTCTGATGCACAAGTTGTATTTTTTTGCAGATGAATCTGTCGGCACTGGATTGGGTGTTGAGCCGAAGGTTAGATTAACCACGCTGCTGAAAGCGTATTGGGATTATCGAGACTTACGGGGCGGATCGCTCGATAATATAAGTTTTTATTTCTGGGATGGTAATGATGAGGGCGCTGTTGTGTTTGAGGAAAACATAGTGGTCAGATTTGGTTTTCGCCAGAACAGGGGTGCATACTTGATTGATAATGTGGAAAGTGGTCTGGATAGAGTTGGTAGTGTTCCTGGTGTTTCAGTAAGAAGCGTAAAAAAATACATGAATTCGTTTGAGCTGGATGGTGCTATCAGTAGGCGTGAGGTAAGTAAATATCCTTATGCATTTTCAAGGTTAGTTGGCTTTTTGTGCAAAAATAGCAGGAGGTTTTAATATGCCCCTATAAAGATAGAAGTGTGAGTCTTGTGTATAAGCTCTGTTTTTATGGAAGCAGTGTTTTCGGAAGCGGGCTAAGTATTGAATTGTCATTAATTGGGAAATCGCACCCTTTACTACGCCCCCACAGCGTCAATACGAGAATTACGCCCCCCATGACCGCCCCACCATAAGCGGCTGTCAGCATGAGAATAGACAGTTTTTACTTTCAAACTTAAAAACCCTGCCCCACAGTTCAAACTTGCCAGAAAAAGAATTCATATCGACGTCTTGCCCTCACGGCCCCCTCGCTGGCAAGTCATGCGCTGACCTTGCCGGCGAAGAAGCCATCCGCTTCACCCCAGATTCTTGCCCAACAACGCGTGATACAGCTCGCTGTCGCCCAATATCCCCACCACTTGATTCCCCTCCTGCAGCACCAGCTTGTTCCCCGTCTGATACCGAATCTGCAACGCCTCGCGCATACCGATATTGGCATTCACCAGCGTCGGCTTTCGCTCCAGCCCCTCCACCGCCTCGCCGGGCGCCCAGTTCTGCAAGGCCATGCCGTTGACGCCCTGGCGCGCGCCCCTGATGGTGTTGCCCTCGGCCAGGTCCAGCCAAGAATCACCACCCGGGTCCAGGCATACCGAACCGTTGATGCGCTTGCACTTGTCCAGCGTGCGCATCAGGCTGCGCCCGCACAACACGTTGAGCGGGTTGGTATGCGCGACAAAGGTACGCACATACTCGTCTGCCGGGTTGAGCACGATCTCCTCGGGCTTGCTGTACTGGATGATGCGCCCGTCCTTCATGATCGCGATGCGGCTGCCGAGCTTGAGGGCCTCGTCCAGGTCATGGCTGACGAACACGATGGTCTTGGCCAGCTTGCGTTGCAGCTCAAGCAGCTCGTCCTGCAGGCCCTGGCGGATCAGCGGGTCGAGCGCCGAGAACGGTTCGTCCATCAGCAGGATGTCGGCGTCCATCGCCAGTGCCCGGGCCAGGCCCACGCGCTGCTGCATGCCGCCCGACAGCTCGTCGGGCTTCTTGTTGCGCCACTGGGTCAGGCCCACCAGCTCGAGCTTCTCGTCCACCAGCTTGCGCCGCTCCTTCTCGGGCCGGCCCTGCATCTCCAGGCCGAAACTGATGTTCTCGCGTACCGTCAGCCAGGGCATCAGGGCGAACTTCTGGAACACCATGGCGATACGCTGGGTGCGCATCATCTTCAGCTCGGCCGGGGTGCAGTGGGCAATGTCGATCTGTGCGCCTTCATGCTCGACGAACAGCTTGCCGCGGCTCACCGTGTTCAGGCCGTTGATGCAGCGCAGCAGGCTCGACTTGCCTGAACCCGACAGGCCCATCAGCACGCAGATCTCGCCCTTGTTGATGTCCAGGCTGGCTTTCTCGACGCCGACCACCAGGCCGGTCTTCTTCAGGATCTGTTCACGCGTGAGGCCCTGGTCCAGCAGGCTGAGCGCCTCACGCGGGTGGCGCGAGAAGATCACGTCGACCTCTTCGAAGCGAATGATGCTCATGCTTCACTCCTTGCCGGTGCGTCCGGTTGCTTGCAGATACGGTCGAGCATGATCGCCAGCAGCACGATCGCCAGCCCCGCCTCGAAGCCCAGCGCGATATCGGCGGTGTTGAGTGCGTTGACCACCGGTTTGCCCAGACCGTCGGCGCCCACCAGCGCGGCGATCACCACCATCGACAGCGACAGCATGATGCACTGGGTGACCCCCGCCGCGATGCTGGGCATGGCATGCGGCAGCTCGATGCGCGAGAGCAGCTGGCGCCGCGAGCAGCCGAACGCCTTGCCGGCATCCAGCAGTTCCTGCGGCACGTCGCGGATGCCCAGGTAGGTCAGGCGGATGGGCGCGGCAATCGCGAACACCACCGTCGAGATCAGCCCCGGCACCACGCCCAGGCCGAACAGGGTCAGGGTCGGGATCAGGTACACGAACGTGGGCACCGTCTGCATCAGGTCGAGTACCGGGCGCATGGCGGTGTAGAACATCGGCTTGTGCGCCGCCAGGATGCCCAGCGGCACGCCGATGGCCACGCACACGAAGGTGGCGAACAGCACCTGGGCCAGGGTTTCCATGGTTTCCTGCCAGTAGCCGAGGTTGAGAATCAGCAGGAACGACAGCGCGCAGAATACGGTGAGCGCCCATTTGCGCTGGATCAGGTGAGCGATCAGGGCCACCAGGGCAATCAGGACGAATGGGTTGAACCAGGTCAGCGCCCCGGTCACCCCGTGAATCATGAACTCCAGCGCCTCGGCGAAGGCGTCGAAGTAGTTGGCGCCGTGTTGCGTCAACCACTCGACGAAGGCCGCGATGTGCTGGCCCAGGGGTATTTTTTGATCGATCAGCATGATAGCGAGCGTCCACCTGCAAGGGATTGGAAACAACCCGCGCCGGGCAATCGCCCCCCGGCGCGGGGCGTGCTTACTGCGTCAGCTTGGCCTTGGCCGCCTCCAGGCCCGGTTTGCCATCCACGGTGGTCACGCCGGCCAGCCAGGTGTCGAGCACCTGCGGGTTCTGCTTGAGCCAGGCCTTGGCGGCGGCGTCGGGCTTGACCTTGTCGTCGAGCACCTTGCCCATCAGGGTGCTTTCCATGTCCAGGGTGAAAGAGAGGTTCTTGAGCAACTGGCCGACGTTGCTGCACTCCTGGCTGTAGCCCTTGCGCGTGTTGGTGAGCACGGTGGCCTTGCCGTAGTCGGGGCCGAAGAAGTCGTCGCCGCCTTCGAGGTATTTCATCTTGAAGCGCGTGTTCATCGGGTGCGGTTCCCAGCCGAGGAACACCACGTCGGTGCCACGGCGCTGGGCACGGTCGACTTGCGCGAGCATGCCGGCCTCGCTCGACTCCACCACCTTGAAGCCGGCGTCCTTCAAGCCGAAGGCATTCTTGTCGATCATGCTCTGGATGGTGCGGTTGCCGTCGTTGCCCGGCTCGATGCCGTAGATCTTGCCGTCCAGCTCCTTCTTGAATTTCGCGATGTCGGCGAAGTTCTTCAGGCCCTTGTCATACAGCGCCTGGGGCACGGCCAGGGTGTACTTGGCATTCTCCAGGTTGGCACGCACGGTCTCGACGGTGCCGGCATCGCGGTACGGCTTGATGTCGTTTTCCATGGTCGGCATCCAGTTGCCGAGGAACACGTCCATGTTCTTGCCGTCGGCCAGCGACTTGTAGGTCACCGGTACCGAGATCATGGTGGTGCGGGTCTTGTAGCCAAGCGCTTGGAGCACCGCACTGGTGACTGCAGTGGTCACGGTGATGTCGGTCCAGCCGACGTCGGAGAAGTTGACGGTGTGGCACTGCTCGGGCTCCACGGCCTGGGCCAGCGCCGGCAGGCTCAGCAGCGCGGCCAGCAACAGCGGGGGTGAACCTTTCATGGTGGACTCCTGGTTTTTTTCGGATGTCCCACGGGACAGGGGCCGTGCAATCGAGTCGGTACCGATCATCTAACAGCGAAAATCAAACGCCTACCGGGTGCGTCGTATCCAGTACAGGCAGGGTCGCATCCAGTGCCAATGAGGTCGCTTACAGTGTCGTCGGCCTCGAAAAACGCGGTTCTGGCGCATGTGCACCGCAAAAAAACGGCGCAGGTCCTGCCCTGGCAACGGGCGGCGCTGCTGGACAAGAGCGCGTCGGTTGCAGACGTCGTGGTCGCTGACAAAAGCCTGATGATGCGCGAAACCGGCGGATTGCCGCCTTTTCAGCGTAGCAGCCAGAGGTACGCGGCATGGCCATCAGTGTGTTCGACCTGTTCAAGATCGGTGTCGGCCCTTCAAGCTCGCACACCGTCGGCCCGATGCGCGCCGCAGCGCTGTTCGTGCAGGGGCTGCGCGAGCGCAACCTGCTGGCCCGGGTGCGGCGTATCGAGGTGCGCCTGTACGGCTCGCTGTCGGCCACCGGAATAGGTCACGGCAGTGACAACGCGGTGATCATGGGCCTGATGGGCGAATGGCCGGACGCCATCGACCCGGCGCAGATCGCCCCGCGCATCGCCACGCTGCGCGAAACCGACAGCCTGCTGCTGGACGGACGCTGGCCGGTCGGCTTCGTCTGGGCCCGCGACATGCGCCTGCTGGACGAGAACCTGCCGTACCACCCCAACGCCCTGACCCTGATCGCCGAGGGCGAGCAGGGCGAGCTGCACCGCGATACCTACTACTCGGTGGGCGGCGGCTTCGTGGTGGACGCGGCGCAGGCGGCCAGCGGTGTGCTGGACGCCGACACCACCGTGCTGCCCTACGACTTCAACAGTGCCGTGGAACTGCTGGATTTGTGCCGGCAGCACGACCTGCGCGTGTCGCAACTGATGCTGGAGAACGAAAAGGTGTGGCGCAGCGAGGCTGAAATCCGTGCCGGGCTCATGACCCTGTGGCGGGCCATGCAGGCCTGTGTCGAAAACGGCCTGCGCCACGAGGGCATCCTGCCGGGCGGGCTCAATGTGCGCCGCCGCGCGGCACGCCTGCACCGCAGCCTGCAGGAGCTGGGCAAGCCCAACGTGATCGGCTCCACCCTCAGTGCCATGGAGTGGGTCAACCTGTATGCGCTGGCGGTCAACGAGGAAAACGCCGCAGGCGGGCGCATGGTCACCGCCCCCACCAACGGCGCGGCAGGCATCATCCCGGCGGTGCTGCACTACTACATGCGCTTCAGCGACGAGGTCAGCGAATCCAGCGTGGTGGACTTCTTTCTGGGCGCGGCGGCGGTGGGCATCCTGTGCAAGAAGAACGCGTCGATCTCCGGCGCCGAAGTCGGCTGCCAGGGCGAGGTCGGCTCGGCCTGCGCAATGGCGGCGGCGGGTCTGGCCGAAGTGCTCGGGGCCACCCCGGCGCAACTGGAGAACGCCGCCGAGATCGGCCTGGAACACAACCTGGGGCTGACCTGCGATCCGGTCGGCGGGCTGGTGCAGGTGCCGTGCATCGAGCGCAACGCGATTGCCGCGGTCAAGGCGATCAACGCCGCGCAAATGGCCTTGCGCGGTGACGGCGAGCACTTCATCTCCCTCGACCGGGTGATCCGCACCATGCGCGACACCGGCGCCGACATGCACGACAAGTACAAGGAAACCTCTCGCGGCGGGCTGGCGGTGAACGCCATCGAATGCTGAGGCGTGGCTGCGCCGTTTTGGCCCATCGCTTTGAGCGTGCGCTGCGTTTTGGCGCGCCCCGGCCGATGGCGATTCACTGGCCACGCCACCCCTTCCAGCACGCGCGGTGACACCGCGCGTTGTCGTTTCTGGGCATCCTTCCCACAAGTGCTACCCAATTTCACAACGGGACTACAGACAGGCTTTGGCCCGGCCTTTTGCGTTTAAAAGCGACCCTGCGGGCGTGGGCGAACTAGACACATCGCGATGTCGTTTTCAGGTGTTGTTGAATGCGTATTCAAGTTTGGGCATGGCATTTGCGTTGGGTTTGGCAAAGCCCCTGCAATCGAACCGGGGCCATGACAAAAAGCCCGAGCCTGAGGCACACCCTGCATTGTGTGAGGAGAGATCGCGATGACGTCGTACAACTCCGCAACCCCAAACCAGAACCGCACCCCCCAATCCATCGGTTTCCTGCTGCTGGACAACTTCACGCTGATCTCCCTGGCCTCCGCGGTCGAGCCGCTGCGCATGGCCAACCAGTTGTCGGGTCGCGAGCTGTATCGCTGGAGCACACTGAGCGTGGATGGCGGTCAGGTGTGGGCCAGCGACGGCCTGCAGATCACTCCTGATTCGGCGATGCATGCGGCGCCGGCGATGGACACCGTGATCGTGTGTGGCGGCATCGGCATCCAGCGCACCGTGACCCGTGAACATGTGACCTGGCTGCAGAGCCAGGCCCGCCAGTCGCGTCGGCTGGGGGCGGTGTGTACCGGCAGCTGGGCGCTGGCCTGTGCGGGGCTGCTCGATGGCTTCGATTGCAGCGTGCACTGGGAGTGCCTGGCCGCGATGCAGGAGGCCTTCCCGCGGGTGAGCATGAGCACGCGCCTGTTTACCCTGGACCGCAACCGCTTCACCAGCTCGGGCGGCACCGCGCCGCTGGACATGATGCTGCACCTGATCAGTCGCGATCATGGCCGCGAGCTGTCGGCGGCGATCTCGGAGATGTTCGTGTACGAGCGTATCCGCAACGAGCAGGACCACCAGCGCGTGCCGCTCAAGCACATGCTCGGTACCAACCAGCCCAAGCTGCAGGAAATCGTGGCGCTGATGGAGGCCAACCTCGAAGAGCCGATCGACCTGGACGAACTGGCGGTGTACGTGGCGGTGTCGCGGCGCCAGCTGGAGCGGTTGTTCCAGAAGTACCTGCATTGTTCGCCGTCGCGCTATTACCTGAAGCTGCGGCTGATTCGTGCGCGGCAGCTGCTCAAGCAGACGCCGATGTCGATCATCGAGGTGGCATCGGTGTGCGGGTTCGTGTCCACGCCGCACTTTTCCAAGTGCTACCGGGAGTACTTCGGGATACCGCCGCGTGATGAGCGGGTAGGCTCGAACACGGCCCAGCAGGTGGCGATGATGCCGCTGCCGCAGGCGCTGGTGCTGTCGCCGCTGGCCGGGCCGATGTCGGCGCTGAGTCAGGCGCGCAATGAGTCGACGTTTGCCAGTGTGAGGCTGTAGACCAGGCCGACAGCATCGCGGGTCAAGCCCGCTCCCACCGGTACATCGCTGCTCTGAAGGGCAGTGAAGCGCCTGTGGGAGCGGGCTTGGCCCGCGATGGGGTCAACCGTGAAGGCTTTTGTGGTTCGCCAGCGCCGGCAGCAACTGCTTGTCGATCGCCTGGCGCACCGCCGGCAGGATCGTCGCGCTGCTGGTGTACAACTGCTCCACCAGGCCGCGCAGGGCCCGGGCGCGTTCCGCGCTCAAGCCGCGTACCGCACATTCGCAGGCCTGCTCGGCGCTGGCGCCGGCAGGCATCTCGAAGCCCAGGGCGCGCAGTTGGCCCAGCAGGTCGTCCTGATCGATCAAATCGGCGTGCATCATGGCGGTTGTCCTTGTTCGAGGCGAAGGGTGCCCCGATTCTGGGAGCGCTGCGCGGTGGCGACAAGGGGCATGGCCGGCATACCTATGAACAGGTCGTTTTTGGCTAGATCAGTGACGTGCGCAGGCGCCCTCAGCCGCGCTTGAGCAGCGCCGCACAGGCGCTCTTGTAGGCCTCATGCTGATACTTGTTCAGCGTTCCCGGCAGCTCGAGATTGTGCTTCTTGGCCTGGGCGCTGACGGTCTGCGGCGACACCAGCTCCACCGTGCAGTTGTCCAGCAACTGCAGCACGCCCTCGATCTTGAAGGTGGTCGGGCCGCCGGCAAAGTCGCCTTTCTTGCTGCGCTTCTTGATCGCCAGTTGCCCGATGCCATGCTCGCTGACAAAGGCTCTGACCTGTGCGGCGAATGCCTTTACCTGGGCGGCATCCTCGTCATCCTCCAGGCCGATCTTCTTGGTGGCCACGCCAACGTGCACGGGCTGGCCGGCGTCCAGGCTGGCCACGGCCAGCAGGGCTTCGCTGCCCTTGATTTCGATGCCGCAGATTTTCATGGGGTGCCTCAATCGGAGTTTTGCAGGCCAAGGGACTGCAGGTATTCGGAGCGGTCGTCGCTGCGTTGCGCCAGGCAGGTGTTCAGTGCGGCGTCGTACTCCTTGCCCGGTGTGCTGTCGAAGGTCTCGACCTTGCAGTCGGCGTCGCGTACTTGCTTCCACAGGTTCTGGGCGGCGTTCAGGCGGTTGCTCAGTTCGGTGATCTTCGCACCCTGGCCGGCATACTGTTCCTTGATGCGTTCGAGCAGGTCGCCGAAGGCGGCGTTCAGCTCGCGTTCGGCAACCGTACGGCTGTAGGCGGCGCAGGCGTAGTTCTGCTGGGCCGTCTCGACGTTGTCGCACGGGGTGGGAGCGTCACTTTCCTCGGCCTGTGCGCCCAGCGCCACAGCCGCAAGCACAAGCCATACCAGCGATTTCATCTACAGAGTCTCCCACCAGGGTGCGCGTAAAGGATCCGCGATTCTCGCAAAGCACCGTAGCAAAGAACAGCATGGCGAGCGGGCAATGGTCGGCACTGTTCGGCACCTTCCCGACGGGTGCCGCCCGGGCCCTTTGTCGCACCTTGACGTTTTCGGCAATTCCCCTGTCGTTTTTGCATCCTGGCGACCTGGCGCCTAGGCATATGCTGGCCCCAAAGCGCCGGCAGACGATTCGGCGCCGCAACGTCATACAAGGGGACAGCCTGATGAGCCCGGCCGAATTGCACGCAGACAGCATCGTTATCGACGGGCTGATCATCGCCAAGTGGAACCGCGAGCTGTTCGAGGACATGCGCAAGGGTGGCCTCACTGCCGCCAACTGCACTGTCTCGGTGTGGGAGGGCTTTCAGGCCACCATCAACAGCATCGTCGCCAGCCAGAAGCTGATTCGCGAAAACAGCGACCTGGTACTGCCGGTACGCACCACCGCCGACATCCGCAAGGCCAAGGAGCAGGGCAAGACCGGCATCCTCTTCGGCTTCCAGAACGCCCATGCCTTCGAGGACCAGCTCGGCTACGTGGAGATCTTCAAGCAGCTGGGCGTGGGCATCGTGCAGATGTGCTACAACACCCAGAACCTGGTGGGTACCGGCTGCTATGAGCGCGACGGCGGGTTGTCCGGCTTCGGTCGCGAAGTCGTCGCCGAGATGAACCGCGTGGGGGTCATGTGCGACCTGTCCCACGTCGGCTCCCGAACCAGCGAGGAAGTCATCCTCGAATCGAAAAAGCCGGTGTGCTATTCCCACTGCCTGCCCTCCGGGCTAAAGGAGCACCCGCGCAACAAGTCCGATGCCGAATTGAAGTTCATCGCCGACCATGGCGGCTTTGTCGGCGTGACCATGTTCGCGCCGTTTCTGGCCAAGGGTATCGACGCGACCATCGACGACTACGCCGAGGCCATCGAATACACCATGAACCTGGTGGGTGAAGACGCCATCGGCATCGGCACCGACTTCACCCAGGGCCACGGCCAGGACTTCTTCGAGTACCTGACCCACGACAAGGGCTATGCGCGCCGCCTCACCAGCTTCGGCAAGATCATCAACCCGCTGGGCATCCGCACCGTGGGCGAATTTCCCAACCTCACCGAAACCCTGCTCAAGCGCGGCCACCCCGAGCGGGTGGTGCGCAAGATCATGGGCGAGAACTGGGTCAATGTCCTGAAAGACGTCTGGGGCGAGTAACCCCACGCCTCACCCAGCCGCATCCTTTTTCTTTTATGGAGTTCAGTTTCCATGGCCAAGATCGCCCCGCAATTGCCCATCGAAGTCGACAGCGAAACCGGTGTGTGGACCAGCGACGCGCTGCCGATGCTGTACGTGCCGCGGCATTTCTTCGTCAACAACCACATGGGCATCGAAGAGGTGCTGGGCGCCGACGCCTACGCCGAGATTCTGTACAAGGCCGGCTACAAGTCGGCCTGGCACTGGTGCGAGAAGGAGGCCGAATGCCACGGCCTGCAGGGCGTGGCGGTGTTCGAGCACTACATGAAGCGCCTGTCGCAACGCGGCTGGGGGCTGTTCACGATCCAGGACATCGACCTCGACAGAGGTACCGCCAGCGTCAGGCTCGAACACTCGGCCTTCGTCTATGTGTACGGCAAGGTCGGGCGCAAGGTCGACTACATGTTCACCGGCTGGTTCGCCGGCGCCATGGACCAGATCCTGGCGGCCCGCGGCAGCCCCCTTCGCACGGTCGCCGAGCAGGTCTACGGCGGTTCGGAACACGGCCACGACGACGGCCTGTTCATCGTCAAGCCCCTGTAAGTCGAGGAACCCGCCATGGCTTTCGAAGCAATGTTCCAGCCGCTGCAGATCGGCAAGCTGACCATCCGCAACCGGGTACTGAGCACCGCACACGCCGAGGTGTACGCCACCGACGGCGGCATGACCACCGAGCGCTACGTGAAGTACTACGAAGAGAAGGCCAAAGGCGGTATCGGCCTGGCCATCTGCGGTGGTTCGTCGGTAGTGGCCATCGACAGCCCGCAGCAGTGGTGGGCCTCGGTCAACCTGGCCACCGACCGCATCATCCCGCACTTCCAGAACCTGGCCGACGCCATGCACAAGCACGGCGCCAAGATCATGATCCAGATTACCCACATGGGCCGGCGCTCGCGCTGGGACGGCTATCACTGGCCGACCCTGATGTCGCCCTCGGGCATCCGCGAACCGGTGCACCGCGCCACCTGCAAGACCATCGAGCCGGAGGAGATCTGGCGCGTGATCGGCAACTACGCGCAGGCCGCGCGCCGCGCCAAGGAAGGCGGGCTGGACGGGGTGGAACTGTCGGCAGTGCACCAGCACATGATCGACCAGTTCTGGAGCCCGCGGGTCAACAAGCGCACCGATGAATGGGGCGGCAGCTTCGAGAACCGCATGCGCTTCGGCCTGGAAGTGCTCAAGGCGGTGCGCGAGGAAGTCGGCCCCGACTTCTGCGTGGGCATGCGCATCTGCGGTGACGAGTTCCACCCCGACGGCCTCAGCCACGAGGACATGAAGGAGATCGCCAGGTACTACGACGCCACCGGCATGCTGGACTTCTTCGGCGTGATCGGCTCGGGCTGCGACACCCACAACACCCTGGCCAACGTGATCCCCAACATGAGCTTCCCGCCCGAGCCGTTCCTGCACCTGGCGGCGGGCATCAAGGAGGTGGTGAGCGTGCCGGTGATGCACGCGCAGAACATCAAGGACCCCAACCAGGCCACGCGCATTCTGGAGGGCGGCTACGTGGACATGGTCGGCATGACCCGCGCGCACATCGCCGACCCGCACCTTATCGCCAAGATCAAGATGGGCCAGATCGACCAGATCAAGCAGTGCGTGGGCGCCAACTACTGCATCGACCGCCAGTACCAGGGCCTGGACGTGCTGTGCATCCAGAACGCCGCTACCTCGCGGGAATACATGGGCGTGCCGCACATCATCGAGAAATCCACCGGCCCCAGACGCAAGGTGGTGGTGGTCGGTGCCGGCCCGGCCGGCATGGAGGCGGCGCGGGTGGCGGCCGAGCGCGGGCATGACGTGACCCTGTTCGAGAAGAAGGAGGCGATCGGCGGGCAGATCAGCATCGCCGCCAAGGCTCCGCAACGCGACCAGATCGCCGGCATCACGCGCTGGTACCAGCTGGAGCTGGCGCGGCTGAAGGTCGACCTGCGCCTGGGTACGGCGGCGGACGTCGACACCCTCATGGACCTGCGCCCCGACGTGGTGGTGCTGGCGGTGGGCGGGCACCCGTTCATCGAGCAGAACGAGCACTGGGGCGCGGCCGAGGGCCTGGTGGTCAGCAGCTGGGACGTGCTCGACGGCACGGTGGCGCCGGGCAAGACCGCGCTGGTGTACGACACCATCTGCGAATTCACCGGCATGTCGGTGGCGGATTTTCTGGCCGACAAGGGCAGCCAGGTGGAGATCGTCACCGACGACATCAAGCCGGGGGTGGCGATTGGCGGCACCTCGTTCCCCACCTACTACCGCAGCATGTACCCCAAGGAAGTGATCATGACCGGCGACCTGATGCTGGAGAAGGTCTACCGCGAGGGCGACAAGTTGGTGGCAGTGCTGGAGAACGAATACACCGGGGCACGGGAGGAGCGGGTGGTCGACCAGGTGGTGATCGAGAACGGTGTGCGCCCCGACGAGACCCTGTACTACGCACTCAAGGAGGGCTCGCGCAACAAGGGCCAGATCGATGTGGAGGCGCTGTTCGCGATTGAGCCGCAGCCGATATTGAGCCAGCCGGGGGAGGGGTACCTGCTGTACCGGATCGGCGATTGCGTGGCGCAGCGCAACACCCATGCGGCGATCTACGACGCCTTGCGCCTGTGCAAGGATTTCTGATCGCTCTGTGAACCGATTGTCCCGGTCGCTCGGGCTTTTTGTGGGAGCGGGCTTGACCCGCGATGCAAGCACTGCGGTGTGTCAGGCGTGCCGCCATCGCGGGTCAAGCCCGCTCCCACAGTGTGTGCAACCGATCATATCGAGTGTGGGAGCTTCCCATGTTGAACACCCTGCTACCCCTGCTGCTGTTCGCCGCCCTCGGCCTGGCCGTGCTCGGCGCGCTGCGGCGCGTGCGGATGTGGCGCCAAGGCCGGCCATCGCGGGTCGAGCTGCTCAAGGGCCTGCTGGCCATGCCACGCCGGTACATGGTCGACCTGCACCATGTGGTCGCCCGCGACAGGTACATGGCCAACACCCACGTCGCCACCGCCGGCGGCTTCGTGCTGGCCGCCGTACTGGCGATCCTGGTGCACGGTTTCGGCCTGCACAACCGCCTCCTCGGCTACGCCCTGCTGGTGGCCACCGCCTTGATGTTCGGCGGTGCGCTGTTCGTCTACAGGCGCCGGCTGAACCCGCCCGCGCGCCTGTCCAGAGGCCCGTGGATGCGCCTGCCGAAAAGCCTGCTGGTGTTTTCCGCCAGCTTCTTCATCGCCACCCTGCCGGTAGCCGGCATCCTGCCCGAAGGTACCGGTGGCTGGGTGCTGGTGGCCTTGCTCGGGCTGGGCGTGCTGTGGGGTGTGAGCGAGCTGTTCTTCGGCATGACCTGGGGCGGGCCGATGAAGCACGCCTTCGCCGGTGCCCTGCACCTGGCCTGGCACCGGCGCGCCGAACGCTTTGGCGGCGGACGCTCCACCGGGCTCAAGCCGCTGGATCTGCAAGACCCGAGCGCACCGCTGGGTGTGGAAAAACCCAGGGACTTCACCTGGAACCAGTTGCTTGGCTTCGACGCCTGCGTGCAATGCGGCAAATGCGAGGCCGCGTGCCCGGCGTTCGCCGCCGGCCAGCCACTGAACCCGAAAAAACTCATCCAGGACATGGTGGTGGGCCTGGCGGGTGGCACCGATGCGAAGTTTGCCGGCAGCCCGTACCCCGGCAAACCGCTCGGCGAACACGGCGGCAACCCGCACCAGCCGATCGTCGACGGCCTGGTGGATGCCGACACGCTGTGGTCGTGCACCACCTGTCGGGCGTGCGTGGAAGAGTGCCCGATGATGATCGAGCACGTGGATGCGATCGTCGACATGCGTCGCCACCTGACCCTGGAAAAAGGCGCCACGCCGAACAAGGGCGCCGAGGTGCTGGACAACCTGATCGCCACCGACAACCCCGGCGGCTTCGCCCCGGGCGGGCGCATGAACTGGGCCGCCGACCTCGACCTCGAGGTGCTGGGCGAGGTGCACGGCACCGACGTGCTGTTGTGGGTGGGTGACGGCGCCTTCGACATGCGCAACCAGCGCACCCTGCGCGCCTTCGTCAAGGTGCTCAGGGCGGCCAATGTAGGCTTTGCCGTGCTTGGCCTGGAGGAACGCGACAGCGGCGACGTGGCCCGCCGGCTGGGCGACGAGGCCACCTTCCAGCAACTGGCCCGGCGCAATATCCGGACCCTGGCGCAGTACCGCTTCACGCGCATCGTCACCTGCGACCCGCACAGCTTCCATGTACTGAAGAACGAATACGGCGCGCTGGGCGGGCACTACCAGGTGCAGCATCACAGCAGCTTCATCGCCGAGTTGATCGCCGCCGGCCGCCTCGACCTGGCGCCGCACAAGGGCGCCAGCGTGACCTATCACGACCCGTGCTACCTGGGCCGCTACAACGGCGAGTACGAGGCGCCGCGCCAGGTGCTGCGCGCGCTGGGCATCAAGGTGCGCGAGATGGCGCGCTCCGGCTTTCGCTCGCGTTGCTGCGGCGGCGGTGGCGGTGCGCCGATCACCGACATTCCGGGCAAGCAGCGCATTCCCGACATGCGCATGCAGGACATCCGCGAGACCGCCGCCGAGGTGGTGGCCGTGGGCTGCCCGCAGTGCACCGCGATGCTCGAAGGCGTGGTCGAACCACGCCCGCAGATCAAGGACCTGGCCGAGCTGGTGGCCGACGCGCTGCGTGAAGCGACGGTTGCCAGCACGCCGGTAGCAAGCCAACCAGAACCTGCGCAGGTGGACCCATGAGCGACATCATCCGGCGTGACCCGCGTGCCGAGTGGATTGCACGCAACCGCCTGCACCCGCTGCACGCAGCCATGCAGGCCCAACAGACGCAGTGGATGGGGCCCAATGGCGTGCTGCGCAAGAACCCGCATGCGGTGGGTTTCATCGGCCCCAATGGGATCAAGCGCATCGATCGCAGCGGCGCCAGCCAGGGCGCTACGAGCAAGCGCAGCGCCGCCGCCGAGGTGCTGGTGCCGCTGCATCAGGTGCCGTTGCCGGCGTTCTACATCGTGGTGGTGCCGGACATGGTCGGCGGGCGCCTGAGCAGCCACGACCGGGATGTGCTCGGGCTGGCCCACGGCCTGGCCGGCAGCGACGGCGCGGTGCTGGCAGTGGTGTTTGGCGAGCACAAGGAAACCGCCTTCGGCACGTTCGGCGTCGACCGCCTGCTGCAGATCGACGGTGACGCGTTCGCAGGTTATGCACCGGAGCAGCGGGTGCAAGGCCTGCGGGCTGTGGATAACCAGTTCAACCCGCGCCACTGGCTGCTGCCCGACAGCCGCAGCGGTGGCGGCGAGCTGGGCCGGCGCCTTGCCGCGGCGCTGGGCGAGCGCCCGGCCACGCGGGTGTGGCAGGTCAAGGACGGGCTGTGCAGCGGGCGCGCCGGGGCTGGCCAGCAGGACCTGGTACGCGGGCTGGCGCGCCTGATCCTGGCGGCGGCCGAATGTGCCGAGCCGGTCAGCGAAACCCGCCATGAAGCCCTGCCGGTGGAGTTGTCCACAGGCGCGGCGCGCAGCCTGGCGCGTATCGAAGACCTCGGCCCGATGCCGGTGGACCCGGCCACCATCGCCATGGCCGAGGCCGAATTCATCCTGTCGGGCGGCAACGGGGTCAAGGACTGGGCACTTTTCCACAGGGCCACCGCCGCGCTGGGGGCCACCGAAGGGGCCTCGCGGGTGGCGGTGGACGATGGCTTCATGCCGCGCAATCGCCAGGTGGGGGCCACCGGTACCTGGGTCACGGCGCGGGTGTATGTGGCTGTGGGTATCTCCGGGGCGATCCAGCATCTGCAGGGCATTGGTGCCTGCGACAAGGTGGTGGCGATCAACCTGGACCCCGGCTGCGACATGATCAAGCGTGCCGACCTGGCGGTCATCGGTGACAGCGCGGCGATTTTGCAGGCGCTGATCGAGGCTGTGGACAACTATCGCAACAGCGCCCGGCGCGATGCGGCCTGAGGGGGCATTCATGAACACCAAGGTCATCAGCCTGGTCTCGATCGGCGCCCACCCCACCTCGGGGCGCATGCGCCGCGCCGAACAGGATGCGCGGGCCGTGGAGCTGGGGTTGCAACTGGCTGGGGATAACCTGCAGGTGCTGCATGCCGGCGACCCGCACGAGCCTGCGCTGCGCGCGTACCTGGGCATGGGGCTAGCGCAGCTGGACGTGTTGCAGCAGCCCGCAGGCGCCGATGTGCTGGGCGTGCTCGGCGACTACCTGCGCGAGGCGGGGGCGCAGTTGGTGCTGAGCGGCAGCCAGGCCGAAACCGGCGAAGGCTCGGGCATGCTGCCGTTTCTGCTGGCCGAGCGCCTGGGTTGGCCGCTGGTGGTGGGGCTGGCGCAGGTGGAATCCATCCACAATGGCGTGGCCCAGGTGCTGCAGGCCCTGCCACGGGGGCAGCGGCGTCGCCTGAGCGTGCGCCTGCCGATGCTCGCCACTGTGGATAACGCCGCGCCGGTGCCGCGCCAGAGCGCCTATGGGCCGGCGCAACGCGGGCTGTTGGCGGCCCATGAGGTGGCGGTGGTGGAGGACGAGTTATTCACAGATGCTGTATTGCAGCCGGCCAGACCCCGGCCCAAACGCCTCAAGGTAATCAAGGCCAAGAGCGGTGCCGACCGCATGAAAGCCGCCACGGCGAAGGCCAGTGGCGGCGGTGGACAGGTACTCAAGGGCGTGACCCCGAGCGAAGGCGCCGAGGCGATCCTGAAGCTGTTGGTGGAGGAGGGTGTGCTACGCTGAAGGGTTGTGCACAAAGTCTGTTGGCGGTTCTGTGGATAAAGTGTTTGCCTATGGCTGCAGGCCACGTAATACGTGGCCTGCAGGCTATTGTTCAAATAGTGATCAATACACGCCGCGAATTTTTCGCGGTTTTTTCATGCCCGTCGTTCAGCGAGACGGCAGTTTTGCTCACAATCCTTGTTGGCGGCTCTGTGGATAATCTGTTCGGACATGGCTGCAGGCCACGTGGTTAAAGGTGTTCAGCTATTTGATCAAAAAACGCACAAAACCTCGTCAATCCACCGCGAAATACTCACGCGGCAGCGAAAATCGGGGGTTTCGGCGGTTTATCCACATGGGTTTTGCAAAGAGGGATACTTGCACACAAAGTCTGTTGGCGGCTTTGTGGATAAGGTGTTCGTGCAGTGCTGGGGGGCACGTATTCAAAGGCTTACAGAGGTTTGATCACTTTTTGATCTATTGCACGCTGTGGATTGAAGGGCGCTGGGCGGAAGTTTTCCACAAGGGTTGCCCACAATTGCTGTGGGTGTGGCTGTGGATAAAGTGTTGGTGGAGTAGGTATGGGGCAGTAGGGGCTGGGGTTTGCGGGTGTTGTTCAAAATTTGTACAGGTTGTATGGGGTTCTTCGCCGGCAAGGCCGGCTCCTACAGTTGATGCGTAGGAGCCGGCCTTGCCGGCGAATGGGACTACTGCGCCGCCACGCCCTTCAGGTAAGGCGCCGGCGCCGCGCCCAGGTTGCTCAGCATCCGCTCGCTGTACCAGTCCACGAAATTCACCACGCCAAACTCGTAGGTTTTCGAATACGGCCCCGGCTGATACGCCGTCGAGTTGATGCCGCGCTGGTTCTCTTCGGCCAGGCGCCGGTCCTGGTCGTTGGTTGCGTCCCACACCTGGCGCATGCGCGCCGGGTCGTAGTCCACGCCCTCAACCGCATCCTTGTGCACCAGCCACTTGGTGGTGACCATGCTCTCCTGGGCACTGATTGGCCATACCGTGAACACGATGATGTGATCACCCATGCAGTGGTTCCACGAATGCGGCAGGTGCAGGATGCGCATCGAGCCCAGGTCGGGGTTCTGGATGCGCCCCATCAGTTTCTGGCAGCCCAGCTTGCCGTCCAGGGTCATCGACAGCGTGCCCTTGAGCAGGGGCATGCGCACGATACGGTTGCGCAGGCCGAAGCTGGCATGCGCATAGGGGATCTTCTCCGCGTCCCACGCCGCAGCGCTGGCCGCCACGTGATCCTTGAACGCCTGGTCGGCGCGCGGGTCGGTGACGTCGTCCCATTCGAGCAGGGTCTTGAGCAGCTCCGGGTGCGAGGCGTTGCAGTGGTAGCACTCGCGATTGTTCTCCAGCACCAGCTTCCAGTTGGCCTTTTCCATCAGGGTGGTCTGCACCGCCACCTTGGTGTTCTCCATGTCGTAGGGCTCCATGTAATGGGCCAGGGTGGTGAGGAAGTCATCGATGGCCGGCGGGTTGTCGGCCAGGCTGACGAAGATGTAGCCACCGGCGGTCTTTACGTTCACCGGCTTGAGACCGTACTGCTGCATGTCGAAGTCGTCGCCCATCTCGGTGCCGGCGAACAGCAGCCGCCCGTCCAGCTCGTAGGTCCACTGGTGGTAGTGGCACACCAGCTTGGCCACCTTGCCCTTGTCGCTGGTACACAGGCGCGAGCCACGGTGGCGGCACACGTTGTGGAAGGCATGCACCTTGCCCTCGGCACCGCGGATCACGATGATCGGGTTCTTGCCGATCTGCAGGGTCAGGTAGTTGCCCTTGGCCGGGATCTCGCAGGTCATGCCTGCAATCAGCCATTCCTTGTGGAAAATCTCCTGCATGTCGATCTGGAACAGCCGCTCATCGGTGTAGAAGGGTTGCGGCAGCGAGAAGGTGCGCTCGCGGGTCTGCAGCATGTCGGCGGTGGCCTTGCGTGCAGCGTCCAGTGGGTCGCCCAGGCTCAAGGTTGCGGTGACGTCCATCGTTCAGGTCCTCATGGCCCGTGCGGGCCGCGAAAGTGGCTAATCGTTCGTGTGGCGACGCAGGGCTCAGACAGCAGGTTGATGTGCGATGGAGTGTGCGTTCGCCCGCGCCGGCAACCATGCCCATGGGCGACATGGCCAGATCCGTTCCCGACGCGCGAGCCCTTGTGGGCGGGGGCTGGTCGCGATAAGTACGCCGATGTCGCGAACAGGAATGTGCGCCGCCGGCACCTTGCGCATCATCGTCGCCATAACAGGCCCCGATCGGCCGCGGAGACGAGCATGTCGAACAACTTCCTCAACCCGGTGACCACTCAGACCTGGGCCAACGGCCGGCATACCGTGCGCTGCGTCAAGGTCATTCAGGAAACCTGGGATGTGCGCACCTTCTGCTTCATGGCCGACCAGCCGATCCTGTTCTTCTTCAAGCCCGGGCAGTTCGTGACCCTGGAGCTGGAAATCGACGGTCAGCCGATCATGCGCTCGTACACCATCTCCAGCTCGCCCTCGGTGCCCTACAGCTTTTCGGTGACCATCAAGCGCGTACCCGGCGGCAAGGTTTCCAACTGGCTGCACGACACCCTGCATGAAGGCCAGGAGCTGGCCGTGCACGGGCCGGTGGGGTTGTTCAACGCGATGGACTTCCCCAGCCCCAGGGTGCTGTACCTGAGCGGCGGGGTGGGCATCACCCCGGTGATGTCCATGGCGCGCTGGTTCTATGACACCAATGCCAATGTCGACATGGTGTTCGTGCACAGCGCGCGTTCGCCCAAGGACATCATCTACCACCGCGAGCTGGAGCACATGGCCTCGCGGATCGACAACTTCAGCCTGCACATCATCTGCGAGAAGCATGGCCTGGGCGAGGCATGGGCCGGTTATCGCGGCTACCTGAACCAGAAGCTGATGGAGCTGATCGCGCCCGATTACCTGGAACGCGAGATCTTCTGCTGCGGGCCCACGCCCTACATGAACGCGGTCAAGCGCATGCTCGAAGCCAGCGGCTATGACATGCAGCGCTACCATGAGGAGTCGTTCGGCGCCACGCCGCCCGAGGCCAAGGCCGATGCGGTAGAGAACGCCGAGCAGGCCGCCGAGGCCGCCGAGGTGGACGTGGCCGACCAGCACCAGGTGGAGTTCACCGCCAGCGGCAAGAGCATCCGCGTGGCGCCGGGAGAGACGGTGCATGCGGCAGCCGCCAAGCTCGGGCTGATGATCCCCAAGGCCTGCGGCATGGGTATCTGCGGCACCTGCAAGGTGCTCAAGCTGGGTGGCGAGGTGGACATGGAGCACAACGGCGGCATCACCGAGGACGACGAGGCCGAAGGCTATATCCTGTCGTGCTGCAGCGTGCCGCGTGGTGACGTGCGCATCGAGTTCTAGTCGCGCAGCAGCTCGTGGTACAGCGCAGGGCGCCGGTCGGCCAGCACGTGGTTGTGGTCGCTGATCTGCTTGTCCAGTGCCTGGCCCAGCCTGATGTCGGCCAGCAGCAGCTGCTTCTTGCCGACACGCTTGCCGCCCTTGAGCACATAGCCGTCGGCATCGGTGAGGGTCGAACCGCCCACCCAGCCAACCCCGCGCTCCTCGCCACAGCGGTCGCAGGCAATGACGAACAGCCGGTTCACCGAGGCGCTGGCCTGAACCCGGATGACCTCGGCCGGGCGCTGGAAGCCGGGCCGGGAGGTGTCCGGCCAGTTCACCGGTGCGCACAGCAGCTGGGCACCGCGCAGCGCCGCCAGGCGCACCCATTCGGGAAACTCCAGGTCGTAGCAGATCATCATGCCGATGCGCCCCAGGTGGGTGTCCACCACCGGCGGCGGCTCGCTGCCGGGGGTGAAGATCTGCGTTTCGCGGTCCCACAGGTGGGCCTTGCGGTAGAAGGTGCGTCGGCCGTCGGGCTCGATCAGCACCGAGCTGTTGGCCACTTGGCCGTCGGGCAGGCGCTCGCAGAAGCCGCCCACCACGATGATCTGGTACTTGGCGGCCTGCCGGGCCCAGGCCTCGAGGGTCGGCCCGTCACGGGGCTCGGATAGCGCGTGGGCCTCTTCGCGGTCGTAGAACGCGTAGCCGCTCTGCGCCAGCTCGGGCAGTACCAGCAGTTGCGCGCCGCGCTCGGCGGCCTCGGCGATGGCCACCCGGGTACGGTCGAGGTTGTAGCTTGGATTGGCAATGGTCGGCGCCAGCTGGTAGCACCCGACACGCACGGTTTGCGGGGATGGGGTCATGGCTGCGGCGCCTTGCGCTCGGCGACCGGGGGCGGCGGGGTGCCGGGCAGGTGGCGCATCAGGAGCCAGTACAGCAGGGCCGAAACGATGAAGCCGGGAACGAAGGCCAGGTCGGCGCCGGACAACGCCACCGCCACCGGCCCTTGCACGCCGGCCAGCGACACGAAGGGCAGCATCGCCAGCAGCCCCCCCAGGTAGGCCAGGATGCCGGCCCAGGCCCACTGGCCGTATTCGCCCGCCGGGTCGAACATGGCCGGGATCACGTAGTTGCCTTTGCGCAACAGGTAGTAGTCGGTGAGGTTGATTGCGCTCCAGGGCACCAGCACATACAGCATCAGTTGCAGGAACAGGTTGAAGCTGTCGAGGTAGCTGTCGGGCAACGCGATGGCGGTGAGGTACACCACCGCGCCAATGCCGCCCAGGCCCAGGGCACGCCCGGCCAGCCCCGGCGCCAGCGGGCGAAACGCGGTGATCGCGCTGATGCCGGTCAGCAGCGCGCCGTAGCAGTTGACGGCCATGATGCCCACCAGCGCCGGCACCGCCATCAGGATCGCGAAAGTGCCGAAGCCGGGCAGGAAGCGGTTGCCCAGGTGTTGCAGGCTGCTGATGGCTTCGGGCGCCACCACTGCCGAGGCTACCAGTGCGCCCAGCGACATCAGCCACACCGCAGAGCCTGCGGCGCCCAGATAGGTCCATAGCACCACCTTGCGCGCCGAGGTGCTGGGCGGCAGGTAGCGCGAGTAGTCCGAGACATACACCGAGTAGCTGATCTGGTAGCCGGCGGCGGCCGACAGCTGGATGAGAAAGCCCGACCAGGAAAACTGCAGCTGGCGCTGAACGGTGTCGGCCTCCAGCAACAGCAGCGCTGCCAGGGTGAGCAGGCCGAACACGCCGATCAGCAGGTAGGTGAGCCAGCGCTGCACGGTGTGCAGCAGGTCGTGCCCGACCACGGCGATCACCACGGCCACCGCGATCAGCAGTGCGTACCAGAAGGCATCGCTGCCCGGCAGCACAGTGGTCAGCGCATCGGTGGCCAGGATCACGTTGAACACGTTGAAGCCGATGTACACGCACACCACCGCCATGAACGGCAGCACGGCGCCCCGCAGGCCGAACTGGGCACGGGACTGGATCATCTGTGGCAGGCCAAGGCGCGGGCCCTGGTTGGCATGCAGGGCCATGCACAGGGTGCCTAGGGCCACCCCGAGCAGGATCGCCAGCACCGCCTGCCAGGCGGCCAGACCCAGGGCGGGCCCGACGAAGCCGGTGACCATGGTGGTGAGTACGAAGTTGCCGGTGAACCAGAAGGGGCCCAGGTGCCAGGCCTTGCCGTGACGCTCGTCGAGGGGCACCGGGTGGATGGTACGAGTTTCTATCTTCAGGCCTGACGTTTCAGGTGCAGGTGCCGCATTGTTCATGGCGTTCCCAGGCATTCGGGCGAAAGGTTCAATGCTGATGAGGTTAGATGAAGCTGCAACTAACGGAACAACGACACACTTTCAGCGAGCGCGCAGGTACTTGCCTGAAAGTGTCTGTAATGTCCGATGTAGAGCCATTCTGATTTGTAAACTGGTATTTATGCCAGTCTGCAATGCGGGGAGGTTATTGCGAAAAGTTATCGTGCGGCGTGAGGTTTTTGATGCCGAAGTTAAAGTGCAGTGAATATTCCTACTTAATATTAGGAATAGTTTGTGAGCAACTTTAGATAAGTCTGACGAGATAGTGTTTTCGACGGCGAGCGGGGGCCGATCGAAAAAGCCGGGCGCCCGGCGCGCACTGCGCCGGGGCCCGGTGGCGACCTACACGCTGAAGCGTGCGACCAGGCCGTTCAGGCCCACCGCCAGGCGAGACAGTTCGGCACTCGCGGCGCTGGTCTGGTGCGCCCCGGTGGCCGACTGCACCGACAGGTCGTTGATGTTCACCAGGTTGCGGTCCACTTCGCGGGCCACCTGGGCCTGCTCTTCGGCGGCGCTGGCGATCACCAGGTTGCGTTCGTTGATTTCGGCCACTGCGGTGGTGATGGTCTCCAGCGACAGGCCGGCGCCGCGGGCGATGCTCAGGGTCGACTCGGCGCGTTCGGTGCTGTGGCGCATCGAGTTCACCGCCTGTTCGGTACCGCCCTGGATGCTGCCGATCATGCGCTCGATTTCGCTGGTCGACTGCTGGGTCCGGTGGGCCAGAGCGCGCACTTCGTCGGCGACCACGGCGAAGCCGCGCCCGGCTTCACCGGCACGCGCCGCCTCGATGGCGGCGTTGAGGGCCAGCAGGTTGGTCTGGTCGGCCAGGCCGCGGATCACATCGAGCACCTTGCCGATGTCACGCGACTCGCCGGCCAGGTTGCCGATCAGCTCGGCAGTACCCTGCACGTCGGCACTCATGCGCTCGATGGCGCTGACGGTCTCCATGACCAGGTCGCGACCGTCGCCGGCCGAGCGGGTGGCCTGCTTGGACGCCTCGGATGTGCTCACCGCGTTGCGTGCCACTTCTTCCACCGCACTGGTCATCTCGGTGACGGCAGTGGCGGCCTGCTGGATCTCGTTGTTCTGCTGCTGCAGGCCGCGTGCGCTTTCGTCGGTGACTGCATTCAGCTCTTCGGCCGCCGAGGCCAGCTGGGTGGCGGAGCCGGCAATCTGCTGCAGGGTGTCGCGCAGCTTGTGCTGCATCTTGCCCATGGCGTGCAGCAGGCGCGCCGCTTCGTCGGTACCGGTGGTGTTGATCGGTTTGGTCAGGTTGCCATCGGCGATCAGCTCGGCCGCCTGCAGCGCTTCGTCGATCGGCTTGACGATGCTGCGGGTGAGCAGCAGCGCGCACAGCAGGGTCAGTGCGGTGGCGGCCACCAGCAGCACGATCACCAGGGTGAAGGCCGTGTCGTATTGCGTGGCGGCGGTCTGGTTGGTCAGACGGGTCTGATCGGTGTTGATCTTGACCAGGCGATCGGTAACTGCGCTGATCTGCTCGGAGTTGTCGAGCAGGTCGTGGTTGATCAGGCTGCGCAGTGCTTCCACATCACCGGCCTGCGACAGGCTTACCATGCGGTTTTCGAGCTGGCGGTACTGGTTGAGCAGTTGCACGTACTGGTTGTACGCGCCCCGTTCCTCGTCGCCTTCGATCAGGGGCTCGTAGGCCCGGCGCGCTTCGTCGATCTGGGCATTGCGCTTGGCCAGCAGTTGCACGGTGTCCTGCAGGGTGGCGGCTTCGCGGTTGAGCAGCAGGCGGTAGGACAACGTGCGCAGGCGCAGGGTGAGTTGGGTGAGCTGGTCGAGGTTGGTGATGCTGGGCACGCTGATCTGTTCGATGGCTTCGCCGGCCTTGCGTATCTGCCCCATCTGGTTGAGGGCAAAGATGCCCAATGCAAGCATCAGGGCGCCGATCAGCGAAAACCCCAGAAGTGCGCGCGGGGCGATGTTCATGTTACGTAATGACATGGTTTTATCCGGCAGGGAATAGGAATGCGCGCGGTCCATGCGTCGTGGGGCAACTCTTATTGCCTATCGGTCAAAGCAGGGCAGACTTGAGGGGGCATGTAACTAAATGTGAACCACCGGTCATTTTTTTTACCCCGGCATCCGACCAAGCGCTGGAACCGGTTGCCGATCGACGGGTCAATCTGCACCCGGTCGAGGCTCTGGCCCCGATATCCCTGGCGAGTGCGGTGAGATTTCTTTATCGTGTGCGCCCCCTGAAAAACCGTGAGAACGCAATCATGCTGGAAACATCCCTGAGTCAACTGGAGCAACTGGTCAACGACCTGGTGCAGAAGAACCTCGACCTGGCCGAGCGCAACGCGCAGCTGAGCGACGAACTGGCCCAGGCCAAGGACGAGAACGAAAGCCTGCAACTGAGCCTGATGGAGCAGGAAGAGAAGCAAGGTGCAACCGCCGCGCGTATCCAGGCGCTGGTTGAACGTGCCGGTGGCGGCGCCGTTACCGCATGAAGACCACCGCGCAGTCGATCAATGTCGTGTCGATAATGGGCAATGACTATTCGATCAAGGCCCCTGAAGGTCAGGAGCAGACCCTGGCGCAGGCGGTGCAGATGCTCAAGGCCTCCCTGGCCGATACCAAGCGCAAGTACCCGTCGCTGATCGGCGACAAGTTGCTGGTGCTGGCCGCCCTGAACCTGTGCTCGCAGCAGATCGAACTGCAACAGGCACATCAGGAAGCCCTCGACCGTTATCAAGAGCAAGTCAGCGCCACGGTCGACGTCATTGCCCGGACAATCGGCAACAGCTGATTTCCCCCTCGCGTGCATTCCCTCTTTACTGTGCTGGCTCACTGACCCCTGGGGGCAGTGAGCGGCCCGAGTGTGGCTGACTGCTAGCATTGTATTTTCTGTTGTATACAATTGGCCTGGTGTTCGCGGTACACGGCTGGTTTAACTCAGGGGAAATTCATGCAGTTCTGGCGGCGCAGTATCCAGTGGCAATTGATCGCAAGCATGGGCGCGGCCCTGGTGGCGAGCATTCTGATCGTGGTTGGTATCTACACCGTGGCGGTCAATCGACTGACCGAGCGCTACCTGGTGGAGACGGCGCTGCCGGCGAGCATCGAGGCCATGCGCAACGATATCGAGCGCATGTTGGGCCGGCCTCTGACGGCGGCGGCCGACATTGCCAACAACACCCTGTTGCGCGACTGGCTGGCAGCGGGGGAGCCCCCCGAACAGGCCGGTGCGTTCGTCGAGTACCTGGAGTCGGTGCGTGTGCACAACCAGGCGTTCACCGCGCTGTTCGCCGCCACGGGCAGCAATCACTACTACAACCAGGGCGGGCTGGACCGCACCTTGAGCCGCGACAACCCGAAGGACTCGTGGTTCTTCGGGTTCATCGACAGTGGCAAGCCGCGCCTGCTCAATATCGACACGGACATCAGCAGTGGCGACCTGGCGCTGTTCATCGACTTTCGGGTGGAAAAAGCCGGCCAGCTGGTGGGCATTGCCGGGCTGGGCCTGCGCATGACCGAGTTGTCCCAACTGATCCACGACTTCAGTTTCGGTGAGCGCGGCCGGGTGTTCCTGGTGCGCGGCGATGGCCTGATCCAGGTGCACCCGCAGTCCGAGTTCAGCGGCAAGCGCCAGTTGGCCGAGCAGATCGGCGAAGGCGCCGCCCAGCGTGCGTTGACCCCGCACGAGGGCCTGCAGCAGAGCCGCTTCGAGCGCGATGGCGAGACCTACCTGGCCCTGAGCCTGCCGCTGCGCGACCTGAACTGGACGCTGGTGGCCGAGGTGCCCGAGGCGCAGATCTACGCCCAGGTGAACCAGGCCGTGTGGCTCACCAGCCTGATCGGCGCGGCGGTGGCGTTGCTGTCGCTGCTGCTGGTGGTATGGCTGGCGCGCGGCATCGTGCGCCCGCTGCGCCGGGTGACCGGTGCGCTGACCGCGATTGCCCAGGGCGGTGGCGACCTGACCCAGCGCCTGGACGAGTCGCGGGCCGATGAACTGGGCGACCTGGCCCGGGGTTTCAACCGTTTTCTGGACAGCCAGCGCGACCTGATCGGCGAGGTGCTGCGCACCACCGAGCACCTGCGCAGCGCCGTGGGGCAGGTGAGCGCGGTGGTGGAGGACACCGCCGGGCGCTCCCATCGCCAGCAGGAGATGACCGAGATGGTGGCCACTGCCGTGCACCAGATGGGCCTCACCGTGCAGGACATCGCGCAGAATGCCGGCCAGGCCGCGCACGCCTCGCAGACCGCGCGCACCGAAGCGTTGCAGGCGCGCGAGGTGGTGCAGCGCTCGATTGCGCACATCGAAGGCATGTCGGGCGAGATCGGCGTGGCGGCCAGTGCGGTTGGCCAACTGGCACAGGAGGTGGCGTCCATCGACGAGGTGCTGGCGGTGATCCGCAGCATTTCCGAGCAGACCAACCTGCTGGCGTTGAACGCGGCGATCGAGGCGGCGCGAGCCGGGGAGATGGGCCGTGGCTTCGCTGTGGTGGCCGACGAGGTACGTACCCTGGCCCAGCGAACCCAGGTGTCCACCGACGAGGTGCAGCAGATGATCCAGCGCCTCAAGCAGGGGGCGGGCAGCGCGGTGGCGTCGATGCAGGCGGGGCAGGCGGCGACCGGCACCGGCGTGGCGTCGAGCCAGCAGACCGGAGCGTCGTTGACCACCATTACCGGGCAGGTGGAACACATCACCGACATGAACCTGCAGGTGGCCACGGCCACCGAGGAGCAGTCGGCGGTGACCGAGGAGATCAACCGCAACGTGCAGGGGATTTCCGACCTGGCGCGCCAGACGGTGGCGCAGGTGGAGGCGTGTCGGGTGGATTGCCAGGCGTTGCGCGGGCTGGCTGATGACCTGGCGCGGCAGATGGGTGGGTTCAGGCTCTAGATCAGGGTGACTGCTTCGCCGGCAAGGCCGGCTCCTACAGGTTGGCGGTGTCTGTAGGGGCCGGCCTTGCCGGCGAAGGGGCCATCAGCGACCCAGCGTTACCGCACGAATATCCGCCGCCAGCTCGCGCACCCGTGCCTCGTCGGTGTCCCACGAGCACATGAACCGTGCGCCGCCGCTGCCGATGAAGGTGTAGAACCGCCAGCCCTTGGCGCGCAGCGCTTCCAGTGCCGGCTCCGGCATCTGCAGAAACACCCCGTTGGCTTCTACCGGGAACATCAACTGCACCGCCGGGATGTCCGCCACCAGCCCGCTGAGCAACTGCGCGCAGTGGTTGGCGTGCTGCGCATGGCGCAGCCACGCACCGTCTTCGAGCAACCCCACCCACGGCGCCGACAGAAAGCGCATCTTCGACGCCAGTTGCCCGGCCTGCTTGCAGCGGTAGTCGAAGTCTTCGGCCAGCTTGCGGTTGAAGAACAGGATCGCCTCGCCCACCGCCATGCCGTTCTTGGTGCCGCCAAAGCACAGCACGTCGATGCCGGCCTTCCAGGTCAGTTCGGCCGGCGAGCAGGCCAGGAACGCGCAGGCATTGCTGAAGCGCGCGCCGTCCATGTGCAGGTTCAGGCCCAGCTCCTTGCAGGTGGCGCTGATCGCCTTGAGCTCTTCGGGCCGATACACGCTGCCCACTTCGGTGGCCTGGGTGATGGTCACCACGCGTGGCTTGGGGTAGTGGATGTCCTGGCGCTTGAGCGCCACTTCGCGGATGGACTCGGGCGTGAGCTTGCCATTTTCGCTGCGGGCGGTGAGCAGCTTGGAGCCGTTGGAGAAGAACTCCGGCGCGCCGCATTCGTCGGTCTCGACGTGGGCGGTCTCGGAGCAGATCACGCTGTGGTAGCTCTGGCACAGGGACGACAGGGCCAGGGAGTTGGCGGCGGTGCCGTTGAAGGCGAAGAACACCTCGCAGTCGGTCTCGAACAGTTTGCGAAAGTGGTCGGAGGCCTTGGCGGTCCACTGGTCGTCGCCGTAGGCGCGTTCGTGGCCCTGGTTGGCTTTGTCCATCGCCGCCCAGGCTTCGGGGCAGATGCCGGAATAGTTGTCGCTGGCAAATTGCTGGCTTTGTTCTGTCATTGCACTGTCCTGTGGTCGACGCAGGCAAGCACTCTAAACCAACTATCAAATCGCCGACTACAAGGGCCATGTCGTAAACGCACCTTTGCGTGGCGTGCGCAGGCATCTGGACGGCCCGCGCCAGCCCTACCATCGCAGCCAAAGGGCGCTGTCCATGCCACTGCCGGGAGAGATGCGATGTTCACCAAGCACGACCAGATCCAGGGTTACGACGATGCACTGCTGGCGGCGATCAACGCCGAGGAACAGCGCCAGGAAGACCACATCGAACTGATCGCCTCGGAAAACTACACCAGCAAGCGCGTGATGCAGGCCCAGGGCAGCGGCCTGACCAACAAGTACGCCGAAGGCTACCCGGGCAAGCGCTACTACGGCGGCTGCGAGCACGTGGACAAGGTCGAGCAACTGGCCATCGATCGTGCCAGGCAGCTGTTCGGCGCCGACTATGCCAACGTCCAGCCGCACTCCGGCAGCCAGGCCAACGCCGCGGTGTACCTGGCCCTGCTGCAGGCCGGCGACACCGTGCTGGGCATGAGCCTGGCCCACGGCGGCCACCTCACCCACGGTGCCAAGGTCAGTTTCAGCGGCAAGCTGTACAACGCCGTGCAATACGGCATCGATACCCGCACCGGCCTGATCGACTACGACGATGTCGAGCGCCTGGCCGTCGAGCACCAGCCGAAGATGATCATTGCCGGGTTTTCGGCCTACAGCAAAACCCTCGATTTCCCACGCTTTCGCCAGATCGCCGACAAGGTCGGCGCCTACCTGTTCGTCGACATGGCCCACGTCGCCGGGCTGGTCGCGGCGGGCCTGTATCCCAACCCGCTGCCCTATGCCGACGTGGTCACCACCACCACCCACAAGACCCTGCGTGGCCCGCGTGGCGGGCTGATCCTGGCCAGGGCCAACGAAGCGCTGGAAAAGAAACTCAACGCCGCGGTGTTCCCCGGCGGGCAGGGCGGCCCGCTGATGCATGTGATCGCGGCCAAGGCGGTGTGCTTCAAGGAGGCCCTGGAGCCCGGCTTCAAGGCTTACCAGCAACAGGTGATCGACAACGCCCGGGCGATGGCTGCGGTGTTCATCGAGCGTGGTTTCGACGTGGTGTCCGGTGGCACCGACAACCACCTGTTCCTGGTCAGCCTGATCCGCCAGGGCCTGACCGGCAAGGACGCCGATGCCGCCCTGGGACGCGCCCACATCACCGTCAACAAGAACGCCGTGCCCAACGACCCGCAGTCGCCGTTCGTCACCTCGGGCCTGCGCATCGGCACCCCGGCCGTCACCAGCCGTGGCTTCAAGGTGGCCCAGTGCACGGAGCTGGCCGGCTGGATCTGCGACATCCTCGACCACCTGGGCGATGCCGATGTCGAGGCCGACGTGGCCAGGAGCGTGTCGGCACTGTGTGCGGATTTTCCGGTTTACCGCTGAGTGGAGTAACAGACCATGCAACGCTATTCGGGCTTCGGCCTTTTCAAGCACTCGCTCAGCCACCACGAGAACTGGCAGCGCATGTGGCGCACGCCCACCCCGAAGAAGGTCTACGACGTGGTCATCGTCGGCGGCGGCGGGCACGGCCTGGCCACCGCCTACTACCTGGCCAAGGTGCACGGCATCACCAATGTGGCGGTGGTCGAGAAGGGCTGGCTGGGCGGCGGCAACACCGCGCGCAACACCACCATCGTGCGCTCCAACTACCTGTGGGACGAGTCGGCGCACCTCTATGAGCACGCGATGAAGCTCTGGGAGGGGTTGTCCCAGGACATCAACTACAACGTCATGTTCTCCCAGCGCGGGGTCTACAACCTGTGCCACACCCTGCAGGACATGCGCGACTCCGAGCGCCGGGTCAGCGCCAACCGGCTCAACGGCGTGGACGGCGAACTACTGAACAGCAAGCAGGTGGCCGACGAGATTCCGCACCTGGACTGCTCCAGGAACACCCGTTATCCGGTTCTCGGCGCCACCGTGCAGCGGCGCGGCGGCGTGGCGCGTCACGATGCCGTGGCCTGGGGCTATGCGCGTGCCGCCGATGCCCTGGGCGTGGACCTGATCCAGCAGACCGAGGTGATCGGCTTTCGCAAGGAAAACGGCGCGGTGGTCGGCGTCGAGACCAACAAGGGCTTTATCGGTGCGCGGCGCGTGGGCGTGGTCACCGCCGGCAACTCCGGGCACATGGCCAGGCTGGCCGGCTTTCGCCTGCCCATCGAGTCGCACCCGCTGCAGGCACTGGTGTCCGAGCCGCTCAAGCCGATCATCGACAGCGTGATCATGTCCAACGCGGTGCACGGCTACATCAGCCAGTCGGACAAGGGCGACCTGGTGATCGGCGCCGGCATCGACGGCTGGGTGGGTTACGGCCAGCGCGGTTCGTACCCGGTGATCGAACATACCCTGCAGGCCATCGTCGAGATGTTCCCGATCCTGTCGCGGGTGCGCATGAACCGCCAGTGGGGCGGCATCGTCGACACCACCCCGGACGCCTGCCCGATCATCTCCAAGACCCCGGTGGCTAACATGTTCTTCAACTGCGGCTGGGGCACTGGCGGTTTCAAGGCCACGCCGGGCTCGGGCCACGTGTTCGCCGCAAGCCTGGCCACCGGCGAGATGCATGCACTGGCCAAGCCGTTTTCCATCGACCGTTTCCATAACGGCGCCCTGATCGACGAGCACGGCGCTGCCGCTGTCGCCCACTAACAGGAGACACTCCATGTTGCACATCTTCTGTCCCCACTGCGGCGAACTGCGCTCCGAGGAAGAATTCCATGCCGCCGGCCAGGCCCACATTCCGCGCCCGCTGGACCCGAGTGCCTGCACCGACGAGCAGTGGGGCGACTACCTGTTCTTTCGTGACAACCCGCGCGGCCTGCACCACGAGCTGTGGATCCATGCCGCGGGCTGCCGCCAGTACTTCAACGCCACCCGCGACACCGTGACCTACGAGATTCTCGAAACCTATCCGATTGGTGCCAGGCCCCAGGCGCGCGCCCAGGAAAACGTCCCGCAGCTGGCTGTCACCGGCCAGGGAGAAAAGGTATGAGCCAGCGCTATCGTCTGCCCAACGGCGGTCGTATCGACCGCAGCCAGGTCCTTGACTTCACCTTCAACGGCCAGCGCTACCAGGGCTACCAGGGCGACACCCTGGCCGCCGCGCTGCTGGCCAATGGCGTCGACATCGTGGGGCGCAGCTTCAAGTACTCGCGCCCACGCGGCATCATCGCCGCCGGCAGCGAAGAGCCCAACGCGATCCTGCAGATCGGTGCCAGCGAGGCCACCCAGGTACCCAACGTGCGCGCTACCCAGCAGGCGCTGTACGCCGGCCTGGTGGCCACCAGCACCAACGGCTGGCCCAGCGTGAACACCGACGTGATGGGCATCCTCGGCAAGGTCGGCGGCAAGCTGATGCCGCCGGGGTTCTACTACAAGACGTTCATGTACCCGCAGTCGTTCTGGATGACCTACGAGAAGTACATCCGCAAGGCCGCGGGCCTGGGCCGTTCGCCGCTGGAAAACGACCCGGACAGCTACGACTACATGAACCACCACTGCGATGTGCTGGTGGTCGGCGCAGGCCCCGCCGGGCTGGCTGCGGCACTGGCAGCCGGGCGCAGCGGGGCGCGGGTGATCCTGGCCGACGAGCAGGAGGAGTTCGGCGGCAGCCTGCTCGATACCCGCGAAACCCTCGACGGCCAGCCCGCCGCCGAGTGGGTGGCCAAGGTGATCGACGAGCTGCAGGGCATGCCCGAGGTCACTTTGCTGGCGCGGGCCACGGTCAACGGCTACCACGACCACAACTTCCTCACGATCCACCAGCGCCTCACCGATCACCTGGGCGACCGCGCACCCATCGGCCAGGTGCGCCAGCGCATGCACCGTGTGCGCGCCGGGCGTGTGGTGCTGGCCACCGGTGCCCACGAGCGGCCGCTGGTGTACGGCAACAACGATGTGCCGGGCAACATGCTCGCCGGCGCGGTATCTACCTACGTGCGCCGTTATGGCGTGGCGCCGGGGCGCAAGCTGGTGCTGTCGACCAACAACGATCACGCCTATCGCGTGGCGCTGGACTGGCACGACGCCGGGCTCAAGGTGGTCGCGGTCGCCGATGCGCGGCACAACCCCCGTGGCTCGCTGGTGGAGGAGGCACGTGCCAAGGGCATTCGCATCCTCACCTCCAGCGCGGTGATCGAGGCGCGCGGCAGCAAGCATGTGACGGCAGCGCGGGTGGCGGCCATCGACGTGGCCGCACACCAGGTCACCAGCCCCGGCGAATGGCTGGACTGCGACCTGGTGGCGACATCGGGCGGCTACAGCCCGGTGGTGCACCTGGCTTCGCACCTGGGCGGCAAGCCGCTGTGGCGCGACGACATTCTCGGCTTCGTGCCCGGCGAAGCGCCGCAGAAGCGCGTGTGCGTGGGTGGCGTCAATGGCGTGTTCGCCCTGGGCGATGCGCTGGCCGACGGTTTCGAAGGCGGCGTGCGTGCGGCCACCGAGGCCGGCTTCAAGGCAGTGGAGGGCGTTCTGCCCAAGGTGCTGGTGCGTCCGGAGGAGCCTACCGTTGCGCTGTTCCAGGTACCCCATGACCGCAACACCGCGCGGGCACCCAAGCAGTTCGTCGACCAGCAGAACGATGTGACTGCGGCCGCCATCGAACTGGCCACCCGCGAAGGCTTCGAGTCGGTGGAGCACGTCAAGCGCTACACCGCGCTGGGGTTCGGCACCGACCAGGGCAAGCTGGGCAACATCAACGGGCTGGCGATCGCCGCACGCTCGCTGGGCATCGGCATTGCGCAGATGGGCACCACCATGTTTCGCCCCAACTACACGCCGGTGACCTTCGGCGCGGTGGCCGGGCGCCATTGCGGCCACCTGTTCGAGCCGGTGCGCTTCACCGCGCTGCATGCCTGGCATGTGAAGAACGGCGCCGAGTTCGAGGACGTCGGCCAGTGGAAGCGCCCGTGGTATTTCCCCCGCGGCGGCGAAGACCTGCAGGCGGCGGTGGCCCGCGAATGCAAGGCGGTGCGCGACAGCGTCGGCCTGCTGGATGCCTCGACCCTGGGCAAGATCGACATCCAGGGCCCGGACGCCCGTGAGTTCCTCAACCGCATCTACACCAACGCCTGGACCAAGCTCGACGTGGGCAAGGCGCGCTACGGCCTGATGTGCAAGGAAGACGGCATGGTCTTCGACGATGGCGTGACCGCGTGCCTGGGCGACAACCACTTCCTGATGACCACCACCACCGGCGGCGCGGCGCGGGTGCTGCAATGGCTGGAGATCTACCAGCAGACCGAATGGCCAGAGCTGAAGGTGTACTTCACCTCCGTCACCGACCACTGGGCCACGTTGACCCTATCGGGGCCCAACAGCCGCAAGCTGCTGGCTGAAGTGACCGACATCGACCTGGACAGGGACGCCTTCCCGTTCATGAGCTGGAAGGAGGGCCTGGTGGGCGGGGTGCCGGCGCGGGTGTTCCGCATCTCGTTCACCGGCGAGCTGTCGTATGAAGTGAACGTGCAGGCCAATTACGCGATGGGCGTGCTGGAGCAGATCGTCGCCGCCGGCAAGCCGTACAACCTCACCCCCTATGGCACCGAGACCATGCACGTGCTGCGCGCCGAGAAGGGTTTCATCATTGTTGGCCAGGACACCGACGGCTCGATGACCCCGGACGACCTGAACATGGGTTGGTGCGTGGGGCGCACCAAGCCGTTCTCGTGGATCGGCTGGCGCGGCATGAACCGGGAAGACTGCGTGCGCGAGAACCGCAAGCAGCTGGTGGGGCTCAAGCCGGTGGACCCGAGCCAGTGGTTGCCCGAGGGCGCGCAGCTGGTGCTGGACCCCAAACAGCCGATTCCGATGGACATGGTGGGGCACGTGACCTCGAGCTACGCGAGCAACTCGCTGGGCTATTCGTTTGCCATGGGGGTGGTCAAGGGCGGGCTCAAACGCATGGGCGAGCGGGTGTTTTCGCCGCAGGCCGATGGCAGCGTGATCGAGGCCGAGATCTGCGCCTCGGTGTTCTTTGATCCGAAGGGTGAGCGGCAGAACATCTGATGGTTGCAGGAGCAGCCTTGCTGGCGAAGCGACCACCGCGCACCGGGTTGCAACCGGGTCGCGGCCTTCGCCGGCAAGGCCGGCTCCTACAAAGAGATCACAGCACTACTGAATTCAAGGCAGGTATGTAATGAGCGCAATCAACGTCTACCCGCAACGCCCCGAGACTGACGCCAGGGCCGAATCACCCCTGCATCACGCCGACCTGCCCAGCCTGGTCGGCAAGGGCCGCAAGAACCCCGGCGTGACCCTGCGCGAGAAGAAGTTCCTCGGCCACCTGACCCTGCGCGGCAACGCCCACGACCCGGCTTTCGTCAGCGGCGTGCAACAGGCGTTGGGCCTGGAACTGCCGGTCGCACTCACCGTGGTCGCCAGCGGCGAGACCTCGCTGCAGTGGATGGGCCCCGACGAGTGGCTGCTGATCGTGCCCGGTGGCGAGGAGCTGGCCGCCGAGCAGAAGCTGCGCGAAGCCCTCGACGGGCAACACATCCAGGTGGTCAACGTCAGCGGCGGACAGACCCTGCTCGAACTGAGCGGGCCCAGGGTGCGCGAGGTGCTGATGAAGTCCACCAGCTACGACGTGCACCCCAACAACTTCCCGGTGGGCAAGGCGGTGGGCACGGTGTTCGCCAAGTCCCAGCTGGTGATCCGGCGCACCGGCGAGGACACCTGGGAGCTGCTGATCCGGCGCAGCTTCAGCGACTACTGGTGGCTGTGGCTGCAGGATGCCTGCGCCGAACATGGCCTGAGCATCGCCTCATGAGCCGTGCGCCGGACACCTGGATCCTTACCGCCGACTGCCCCAGCCTGCTGGGTACGGTGGACGCGGTGACGCGCTACCTGTACGAGCAGCAGTGCTACGTCACCGAGCATCATTCGTTCGATGACCGGCTGTCGGCGCGGTTCTTCATACGGGTGGAGTTTCGCCAGCCCGAGGCATTCGACGAGCAGGCCTTTCGCGCAGGCCTGGCCGCCCGTGGCGAAGCGTTCGGCATGACCTTCGAGCTGACTGCGCCCAGGCACCGGCCCAAGGTGGTGATCATGGTGTCCAAGGCCGATCATTGCCTCAACGACCTGCTGTACCGCCAGCGCATCGGCCAGTTGGCGATGGACGTGGTGGCGGTGATTTCCAACCACCCGGACCTGGAGCCGCTGGCGCACTGGCACCGCATCCCCTATTACCACTTTGCCCTCGACCCGCAGGACAAGCCGGCGCAGGAGCGCAAGGTGCTGCAGGTGATCGAGGCGTCCGGCGCCGAGCTGGTGATCCTTGCGCGCTACATGCAGGTGCTGTCGCCGGAGCTGTGCCGACGCCTGGATGGCTGGGCGATCAACATCCATCACTCGCTGCTGCCGGGGTTCAAGGGCGCCAAGCCGTATCACCAGGCCTACAACAAGGGCGTGAAGCTGGTGGGGGCCACGGCGCATTACATCAACAACGACCTGGACGAGGGCCCGATCATTGCCCAGGGCGTGGAAGCCGTGGATCACAGCCACTACCCTGAAGACCTGATCGCCCGCGGGCGCGATATCGAATGCCTGACGTTGGCACGGGCGGTGGGGTATCACATCGAGCGGCGGGTGTTTTTGAACGCCAATCGCACGGTGGTGCTGTAGCGGGCGTATCGCGGGTCAAGCCCGCACCCACAGGGACTGTGGGAGCGGGCTTGACCCGCGATGAGGCCCGAAAGACGGACAGAACATTCAGCGCGACATAACAACAATCGAGCGAGGTGAAAGCATGTCTGGCAATCGTGGTGTGGTGTACCTGGGCGCAGGCAAGGTCGAGGTGCAGACAATCCCCTATCCCAAAATGCAGGACCCACGTGGGCGCAAGATCGAACACGGCGTGATCCTGCGGGTGGTCTCCACCAATATCTGCGGCTCCGACCAGCACATGGTGCGCGGTCGTACCACCGCCCAGACCGGCCTGGTGCTGGGGCACGAAATCACCGGCGAGGTCATCGAGAAAGGCCGTGACGTCGAGAACCTGCAACTGGGCGACCTGGTCTCGGTGCCGTTTAACGTGGCCTGCGGGCGCTGCCGCTCGTGCAAGGAACAACACACCGGCGTGTGCCTGAGCGTCAACCCGGCCCGCGCCGGCGGCGCCTACGGCTATGTCGACATGGGCGACTGGACCGGCGGGCAGGCCGAGTATGTGCTGGTGCCCTACGCCGACTTCAACCTGCTCAAGCTGCCCGACCGCGACAAGGCCATGGAGAAGATCCGCGACCTGACCTGCCTCTCCGACATCCTGCCCACCGGCTACCACGGTGCGGTCACCGCAGGTGTCGGCCCCGGCAGCACGGTGTACGTGGCCGGTGCCGGCCCGGTCGGCCTGGCCGCTGCCGCCTCGGCGCGGCTGCTGGGCGCGGCGGTGGTGATCATCGGTGATGTGAACCCGGTACGTCTGGCCCATGCCAAGGCCCAGGGCTTCGAGGTCGCCGACCTGTCCCAGGACACCCCGCTGCACGAACAGATCGCCAACCTGCTGGGCGAGCCGGAGGTGGACTGTGCGGTCGATGCGGTGGGCTTCGAGGCCCGTGGCCACGGGCATGCCGGGGCCCAGCACGAGGCGCCGGCCACGGTGCTCAACTCGCTGATGGGGGTGGTGCGGGTCGCCGGCAAGATCGGCATCCCCGGCCTGTACGTGACCGAAGACCCGGGCGCGGTGGACGCCGCAGCCAAGATGGGCAGCCTGAGCATCCGTTTCGGCCTGGGCTGGGCCAAGTCCCACAGCTTCCACACCGGGCAGACCCCGGTGATGAAGTACAACCGCGCCCTGATGCAGGCCATCATGTGGGACCGCATCAACATCGCCGAGGTGGTCGGCGTGCAGGTCATCAGCCTGGATCAGGCGCCCGAGGGCTACGGCGAGTTCGATGCCGGCGTGCCGAAGAAATTCGTGATCGACCCGCACACGCTGTTCAGCGCAGCGTAAGACCAATGTCTACCCGGTTTCAGGCCCCTGAAGCCGGGCTGACAGACAAATTGTCGCAGTAGCCCGCAATTTTTTGTTACCCTTAAACGTACTAACTGGTTAACAAGCAAGCTACCTAAATGCGCCGACTATGCTCGGGATTGGGTCGGCCAACTGTTGACGGTGGTTTTTCACTACGTTTAGGACGGTAATCACATGAACGAACAGGCAGGTGCTCCGGGCACCGCAAAGTGGCTGCTGGGAGGTCTGGGCATCCTGATCGCCCTGATCGGCCTGGTGCTGGCAGGGGGCGGTGCGTACCTGAGCAGCCTCGGTGGTAGCTGGTACTTCCTTCTGATGGGCCTGGCGATGCTGGTCAGCGGTGTGCTGATCGCGCGGCGCAAGCCGTCGGGCGCCTGGCTGTACGCGGTGGCCCTGGTGCTTACCGCGATCTGGGCGGTGTGGGATGCCGGCCTGGACTTCTGGCCGCTGGTCTCGCGGGTACTGACCTTTGCCGTGATCGGCCTGGTCATCGCGCTGGTGTTCCCGAGCCTGCAACGCGCCGACGGTCGTGCGGCCGGGCGTGGCGCGTTCGCGGTGGCCGGTGTGCTGGCCGTTGGCGTGGTCGCCACCCTGGGCTACATGTTCGTGCCCACCCACGTGGTCACCGCCAGCAGCGAGCCTGCGGTGCAGCCGGTCAAGCCGGGCACCGAGCAGAAGGACTGGGCGCACTGGGGCAACACCACCGCCGGCAACCGCTTTGCCGCGCTGGACCAGATCAACAAGGGCAACGTCGACAAGCTGCAGGTGGCCTGGACCTTCCATACCGGTGACGTGCCGCAAAGCACCGGCGCCGGCGCCGAAGACCAGAACACGCCGCTGCAGATCGGCGACACCCTGTATTCCTGCACCGCCTACGGCAAGGTCTTCGCCCTGGACGTGGACACCGGCAAGCAGCGCTGGATGTTCGACCCCAAGGGCAGCGCGCCGAACTGGCAGCGTTGCCGTGGCCTGGGCTACTCCGAAACCCCGCTGGCCGCCGACGCCGGCCCGCAGGCCTGCGCCAAGCGCCTGTTCCTGCCCACCGGCGATGCCCGCCTGATCGCGATCAACGCCGAAAACGGCGAAGCATGTGCCGACTTTGGCGATAACGGCGTGGTCGACCTGAGCGTCGACATGGGCGAGATCAAGCCGGGCTACTACCAGCAGACCTCCACCCCGCTGGTGGCCGGCGATGTGGTGATCGTCGGTGGCCGCGTGGCCGACAACTTCTCCACCGGCGAACCGCCGGGCGTGGTGCGTGCCTATGACGTGCGGACCGGCGAGCTGGCCTGGGCCTGGGACCCGGGCAACCCGAACATCACCAAGCGTCCGCCCGAAGGCCAGACCTACACCCGTGGCACGCCCAACGTGTGGTCGGCGATGTCCTATGACGCCAAGCTGGGCCTGGTGTACCTGCCGACCGGCAACGCCACCCCGGACTTCTTCGCCGGCACCCGTACCGAACTGGACGACAAGTACAGCTCCTCGATCGTGGCGCTGGACGTGAAGAACGGCCAGGTGCGCTGGCACTTCCAGACCACCCACCACGACCTGTGGGACTTCGACCTGCCGGCCCAGCCGCTGCTGTACGACATCCCGGATGACAAGGGTGGCGTGCAACCGGCGCTGGCCCAGGTGACCAAGCAGGGCGAGATCTTCGTGATCAACCGTGAAACCGGCGTGCCGATTGCCAAGGTCGAAGAGAAGCCGGTGCCCCAGGGCAACGTGCCGGGCGAGCGTTATTCGCCGACCCAGCCGTTCTCGGTAGAGATGCCGTCGATCGGCAACCAGACCCTGAAAGAGTCGGACATGTGGGGCGCGACCCCGTTCGACCAACTGCTGTGCCGCATCTCGTTCAAGGGCATGCGCCACGAGGGTGTGTACACCCCGCCAGGGCTGGACCCGGCGTTGCAGTTCCCCGGGTCGCTGGGTGGCATGAACTGGGGTAGCGTGTCGGTCGACCCGACCAGCAACTACATGTTCGTCAACGACATGCGTCTGGGCCTGGCCAACTACATGATCCCGCGTGCAGACATTCCCAAAGGTGCCAGCGGCATCGAGATGGGTGTGGTGCCGCAGGACGGTACGCCGTATGGCGCGATGCGCCAGCGCTTCCTGTCCGCGGCCGGTATTCCGTGCCAGAAGCCGCCGTTCGGCACCATGTCGGCCATCGACCTGAAGACCAGGAAACTGATGTGGCAGGTGCCGGTCGGTACCGTGCAGGACACCGGGCCGCTGGGTATCCGCATGCACCTGCCGATCCCGATCGGCATGCCGACCCTGGGCGCTTCGCTGTCGACCCAGTCGGGCCTGCTGTTCTTTGCCGGCACCCAGGACTTCTACCTGCGTGCGTTCGACTCCGGCAACGGCAACGAGATCTGGAAGGCGCGTCTGCCGGTGGGCAGCCAGTCGGGGCCGATGACCTACGTGTCGCCCAAGACCGGCAAGCAATACATCCTGATCAGTGCTGGCGGTGCGCGTCAGTCGCCGGATCGGGGTGATTACGTGATTGCGTACGCCTTGCCCTAGGGCGGGTTGCCATTCTGTTGCAGGAGCCAGCCTTGCTGGCGAAAGCGGCCACCGCGTACCCCTGGATATCGCGGTGCTGCTTTCGCCGGCAAGGCCGGCTCCTACAGGCGATGACGGCGGAACATTCACCGCAGATACGGGTCGAAACCTCGCTTTCCTACGAGGTCCGCCCCATGAAACGTTTCGCACTGCTCTCCCTGCTGGCACTCGCCACCACCTCGGCCCTGGCCTTCAATCTCAACGATGCCGCCAACGCCGTATCTGCCATGCAAGGCAACAAACAGCAGGACGCTGCCGTTCAAGCCCCGGCCCCCTCGGCCAACCTGCTCAATACCCTGGGCGACCAACTCGATATCACCCCCGAACAGGCCATTGGCGGCACCGGCGCGCTGCTGGGCCTGGCCAGGCATCAGCTCAGCAGCAGCGACTACTCGCAACTGAGCAAGGCCGTGCCCGGCCTTGACCTGCTGTCCGGCGACAATGCCCTGGGCGGCCTCAGCGGCCTGGGCGAGCTGCTCGGCAAGAGCGGCAATTCGTCGGCCCTGAGCAACGCACTGGGCAACGTCAAGGACACCGACGACCTGAACAACGCCTTCGGCGCCCTGGGCATGAACACCGGCATGATCGCCCAGTTCGCCCCGCTGATCCTGCAGTACCTGGGCCAGCAAGGCGTGGCCGGTTCGCTGCTGCAGAGCCTGGGCGGCATCTGGGGCACCCCGGCCGCCGTGCCTTCGGTGTAAGCCGGCGGTTTGCCGAGGCGGGGCGGTGTGGTATATGTCCCGCCCCGTTCAAGCAAGGAAGTGCGACCCCGATGTTCATGGATGCCCTGAAGATGTCCCTGCCGGCCGATGCCGTGCTGGGTTTTCTGTTCTACATGGCCGGCGCCGCCGTGCTGTTCGCACTCTATGCGTTCATCTATACCCGCCTGACCCCCTACAACGAATTTGCCCTGATCCGCGAAGGCAACAGCGCTGCCGCCATCGCCCTGGGCGGTGCGCTGCTGGGTTTCGCCATCCCCGTGTCCGGGGCCATCTCCCATTCGATCTCGCTGCTCGACTTCCTGCTGTGGTCGGTGATCGCCGGCGCCGTGCAGTTGCTCGCGTTCGTGGTGGTCAGCGTGGTGGTCAAGGGCATGGACGAGCGTATCCGCCGTCAGGAAAACGCGGCCGCCATCCTGCTGGCTGCCGTGGCCATCGGCATCGGCATGCTCAATGCCGCGTGCATGACCCCAGCGGCCTGACAGCGGAGCACAGCCATGAAACGCAGCACGAGCATTCGGCTGATTGCCCTGGGCAGCCTGCCGCTGGCGCTGGCCGCCTGTGACAGTGATCGCAGCGCCACCCGCGTGGTCAGCGAGGTCAAGCGTTACCAGGACGTCGACAGCTGCGCCCTGGCCGGGGTAAGCCGTTCGGTGTGCGACAACGCCTGGAACGTCGCCCGCCAGCACCACGACGCCAACGCCCCACGCTTCACCCGCCTGGAAGACTGCCTGGCCAGCTTCGAGCAGTGCGAGCCAGGTCAGGGCGCGAGCTTTCACATGCCGCGCATGCAAGGCTTCGCCCTGACCACCGAGCGCCAGGTGTATGACGACGGGCTGAATCAGACCTCCAGCACCACCTCGTCGGCCGTGTATGGCGGCGGCGGTGGCCGCTACGACTACGTCAATGTCGAGCCGCGCTACCTGTCGGAGGCGATCTACCACGAGCGTGAAGGGCGCGAAGGGTTCAGGGCCAGCTCGCTGACCGACCAGGTCAACAGCGGCAACCAGTATGCCGGGCTGGTCGAGGACCACACGCCGTCCAGCCGTTTCAACGGCGGGGCTGGTGCCGATGCCCATGCGTCGGTGCTGCCGGCGCGCTTCATGGCCTCGGCACGGCCCTGGACGGTGGGCAGCCACCCCGGCTTCGCGGCCCATGTACCAGGCCGTGGCGGCTTCGGTTTCGGTTCCTGAGGGCGGGCGATGAAACGTATTGCCTGCACCCCGCGCGCGGACTGGAAAGCCACCGCCGAACACTTCGGCTTCAGGTTCCACACCTTCGGCGACGAGCCGTACTGGGACGAGTCGGCGTGCTACCAGTTCACCCTGCGCCAGATCGAGGACGACCTCGAAGAACCCACCCGCCAGTTGCACGAGCTGTGCATGGACCTGGTGGCGCGGGCGGTGGACAGCGAAGAACTGCTCGACCGCCTGGCCATCCCGCGTGACTACCGCGACCTGATCCGCCGCTCATGGCGCGACGGGCACCCGCATTTCTACGGGCGCATGGACCTGAGCTACGACGGCCATGGCCCGGCCAAACTTCTGGAAGCCAACTACGACACACCCACCTCGCTGTACGAGGCCGGCTTCTTCCAGTACCTGTGGCTTGAGCAGCAGATGCAGCGCGGCGTACTGCCGGCCGATGCCGACCAGTTCAACAGCCTTGAAGAGAAGCTCGGCCAGGTGTTCGGCGCCAACACCTTTGCCACGCCGTTCTACTTTGCCTCGGTCAGGGACTCGCTGGAGGATCGTGGCACGGTGCAGTACCTGTGCGACATTGCCACCGCCGCCGGGCTCGATACACGCCTGATCGATGTGGAAGACATCGGCCTGAACCCGGCCGGGCGTTTCATCGACCGCAGTGGGGCGCCGATCCCCAGCCTGTTCAAGCTCTACCCGTGGGAAGACATGTTCCACGACCGCTACGGCCCGGCGATTGCCGGCAGCGGCACGCTGTTCGTCGAGCCGCCCTGGAAGGCGCTGCTGTCGAACAAGGGCATGCTGGCGCTGCTGTGGGAGCAGCACGAAGGGCACCCGAACCTGCTGCCCGCATTCATCGACGCCACGCCCGAACGGCCGCTGGCGCCGGGGTGGGTGCGCAAGCCGTTCTTCTCGCGGGAGGGGGCGAATGTGGAGATTCATACCCCTGACGGGCAGCGGGTGAAGGAGGAGGGGCCGTATGGCAGTGGCCCCCACGTGATCCAGCAGTTTCATGCCTTGCCACGGTTTGCCGGCAGCCACACGGTGATCGGCAGCTGGGTGGTTGGCGATCAGCCGGCAGGCATCGGCATTCGCGAGGACAACTCGCTGATCACCAAGGACAGCAGCCGCTTCGTGCCCCACGCGATCATCGGCTAGCGGCGCAGCTCCTGGCGCAGTTGCTCGATGCGCGCGTCCTTGTCGTGCCACAACTGGTTGACCCAGTCCTGTACGCTGCGCCGGAATTGCGGGTCGTTCTCGTAGTCGCCGCGCCACAGGGCCGGGTCCAGTGCGCGTACCTGGATGTCCACGATCACCCGCGGCACTGCACCGCTGACCAGGTCCCAGAACCCCGGCGCGGTGTCGCCGGGGTACACCAGGGTCACGTCGAGCAGGGCGTCGAGCTGTTCGCCCAGCGCGGCGAGCACGAACGCCACGCCGCCGGCCTTGGGCTTGAGCAGGTGGCGGAACGGCGAGCCCTGGGCATCGCGCTTGGCCGGGGTGAAGCGGGTGCCTTCGAGGTAGTTGACCACGGTCACCGGCTGGCGCTTGAACAGCTCGCAGGCGGCCTTGGTGATCTCCAGGTCCTGGCCCTTGAGGTGCGGGTGGCGTTCGAGAAAGGCCTTGCTGTAGCGCTTCATGAACGGGTAGTCCAGCGCCCACCAGGCCAGGCCCAGGAACGGCACCCAGATCAGTTCCTTTTTCAGGAAGAACTTGAAGAACGGAATGCGCCGGTTGAACACCTGGATCAGCGCGGGAATATCCACCCAGCTCTGGTGGTTGCTGACCATCAGGTAGGAGGTGTCCAGGCGCAGGTCGGCGGCGCCGCGCACGTCCCAGCGGGTGGGGATGCACAGGGCGAAGATCAGCTTGTCGATCTCGGCCCAGGTCTCGGCGATCCACATCACCGCCCACGAGGCGTAGTCGCGGTAGCGGCCGGGCAGTACCAGCTTGAGCAGGGCGAAGACCAGCAACGGGCCGATCAGCACCAGGGTGTTGAGCAAGAGCAGCAGGGTCACAAGACTGCCGGTAAGCAGGCGGCGCATAAGAAAACTCTGATTTTCGGTTAGGCGGTCGGCCATGATAAGCAGGGATTCGGTTCAGGCCAAATTCTGGGCAGCCCACGGCGCGGACAAATGTTTCACATTGTGTTGAATACCCTGTGGCGACGAACCTATGCTGCTGCGGCAGTCTAAACACAGACTTTTCTCAAGGAAGCTGACCCGGTGAAATCCGTACTTGCACTGCTTTCCCTGCTGGCCTTGCCGGTGATGGCCGCCGAGCCGACCCTGTATGGCCGTTATGAATACATTGGCGTGGCGGACCTCGACCAGACGTTCAAGGCCAAGATGGACACCGGCGCGCTGACCGCGTCGCTGTCGGCCAAGGACATCGAGCGCTTCAAGCGCGATGGTGAGGACTGGGTGCGGTTCCGCCTGGCGACCAAGGATGCCGACGGCAAGGTGTATGAACACAAGGTGGCGCGCATCAGCAAGATCAAGAGCCGCGCCGATGAAGACGAGGACGGCGAAGCACCCGACCCGGCCAAGCGTCCGGTGGTGGAGCTGGAGTTGTGCCTGGGCGACGTCAAGCGCACGGTGGAGGTCAACCTGACCGACCGCAGCAGCTTCAACTACCCGCTGCTGATCGGGGCCAAGGCGCTGCGCGAGTTCGGCGCGGCGGTGAACCCGGCGCGCCGGTTCACGGCGGGCAAGCCTGAATGCTGAGTTGAATCCATCGCGGCTCAAGCCCGCTCCCACAAGGGCCGTCGTTCTCCCGTGGGAGCGGGCTTGAGCCGCGACAGGGCCTTGTCAGTCGAGGGATAATCCCCTACAAGTGCACCCAAACCTGCCAGGCCTGCACCGCCCATGCCCCACATACTGATTGTCGAAGACGAAGCGGCCATCGCCGACACCCTGATCTTTGCCCTGCAAGGCGACGGTCACAGCACCGAATGGGTGACCCTGGGTAGCGCCGCGCTGGAACAGCAGCGTCAGCGCCCGGCTGACCTGATCATTCTCGATATCGGCCTGCCGGATATCAACGGCTTCGAAACCTGCCGCCAGCTGCGCCGCTTCAGCGAGGTGCCGGTGATGTTCCTCAGCGCCCGCGATGGGGAGATCGACCGCGTGGTGGGCCTGGAGATCGGTGCCGACGACTATGTGGTCAAACCCTTCAGCCCGCGTGAAGTGGCGGCGCGGGTACGCGCCATCCTCAAGCGCATGACCCCGCGCAGCGAACCCGAGGCCCCCGAGACGCCCTTCAGCATCGACTCCCAGCGCCTGCAGATCAGCTATCGCGGTCAATCGCTCACCCTCACCCGGCACGAATTTCGCCTGCTGCAATGCCTGCTCGAACAACCCGAACGGGTGTTCAGCCGCGAGCAACTGCTGGATGCCACCGGCGTGCCGGCCGAGGCCGGCTACGAGCGCAACGTCGACAGCCACATCAAGAGCCTGCGCGCCAAGCTGCGCACCGTGCAGGCCGACGCCGAACCTATCCAGACCCACCGCGGCCTGGGCTACAGCTACAGCCCCGGGCACAGCTGATGCGCCTGGGCATCCGCATCTTCCTGGTGTACTTCCTGTTCGTCGGGCTGACCGGCTACTTCATCCTCAACACCGTGCGCGAACAGGTGCGCCCGGGTGTGCGCCAGTCCACCGAGGAAACCCTGGTGGACACCGCCAACCTGCTGGCCGAGATTCTGCGCGACGAGGTCAAGGCCGGCACCCTCGGCCAGGGCCGGCTGCCCGAGCTGCTCAAGGCTTACGGCAAGCGCCAGCCCAGGGCCGATATCTGGGGCTTGGCCAAGAACGAGGTCAACCACCGCATCTACGTCACCGACGCCAACGGCAAGGTGTTGCTCGACTCCAGCGGCGAAGCCCTGGGCCAGGACTATTCGCGCTGGAACGACGTGTACCTGACCCTGCGCGGCGAGTACGGCGCCCGCTCCACCCGCAGCGATCCGGACGACCCGGAGTCGTCGGTGATGCACGTGGCGGCGCCGATCATCGATGCCGGCAAGATCATCGGCGTGGTCACCGTGGCCAAGCCGAACAAGTCGTTGCAGCCGTACATCGATCGCTCCGAGCGGCGCCTGTTCAACCTGGGCCTTGGCCTGATCGTGCTGGGCCTGCTGGTGGGCGCCGGGCTGTCGTGGTGGCTGGCGCGCTCGCTACGTCGGCTGACGCGCTATGCACAGGCGGTCAGCGAGGGTGAACGCGTGGCCTTGCCGCATTACCGCGGCGGCGAGCTGGCGCAACTGGCCGGTGCGGTGGAGCGCATGCGCACGCAGCTGGAGGGCAGGGCGTATGTGGAGCGCTACGTTCACACCCTGACCCACGAGCTGAAAAGCCCGCTGGCGGCGATTCGCGGGGCCAGCGAGCTGCTGCAGGGGCCGATGAGCGACGAGCAGCGCCAACGCTTTGCCAGCAATATCGAAAGCGAGAGCGCGCGCATGCAGCAGTTGATCGAGCGGCTGCTGGACCTGGCTCAGGTCGAGCAGCGCCAGGGCCTGGAAGACCAGCAGCAGGTGCCGCTGGCGGCGCTGGTGGACGAGGTGCTGCTGGCCCAGAGCGCGCGCATCGAAAGCGCCGGCCTGCAGGTGCGCCAGCGGGTACCGGCCAGCGTGCGGCTGCTGTGCGAACCGTTTCTGCTGCGCCAGGCCATCGGCAACCTGCTGGAGAACGCTCTGGACTTCACCCCGCCAGGCGGCCTGCTGGTGGTCGATTTGGAGACACGGGGCCCACGGCTGGCGCTGAGCCTGTACAACCAGGGGGCGGCGATCCCGGACTATGCCCTGGGCCGGCTCAGCGAGCGCTTCTACTCGCTGCCGCGCCCGGGCACGGGGCGCAAGAGCACAGGCCTTGGGCTGAACTTCGTCGAGGAAGTGATGCAGCTGCATGGCGGCTCGCTGGAGGTGGCCAACGTCGAGGACGGCGTGCGGGTGCGCCTGTGGCTGCCCAACGAGCGGCTGGGCTGAGCTCCACGCACTCTCCACATAACTCCACACAAGCGCCCAACCCGCTCCATGCACGGCGGGCAGACTGGCTCCATCGAAACCGGAGCCATTGCCCATGAACCGAACCCTGAGCATCAAACTGGGCGCCATCGCCTTTCTGATCGTGTTGCTGCTGATACCCCTGCTGATGATCGGCGGCCTGATCCAGGACCGCCAGCAGCAGCGCGACAGTGTGGTCGAGGACATCGCCCAGAGCTCCAGCTACAGCCAGCAGATCAGCGGGCCGCTGCTGGTGGTGCCGTACCGCAAGATCCAGCGCACCTGGAAAACCGTGGATGGCAGCACCCAGCAGCAGACCAGCACGGTGGCCGGGCATCTGTACTTTCTGCCCGAAACCCTGGAGGTCGACGCCAAGGTCGACACCGAGCTGCGTTCGCGGGGCATCTACCAGGCGCGCCTGTTCCACGCCGACAACCGCATCAGCGGGCAATTCAAGGTGCCGGCGCAGTGGGGCATCACCGAAGACTTCGACGATTACCGCTTCGACCCGGCGTTTCTGGCCGTGGGCATCAGCGATATCCGCGGTATCGAGAAGAGCCTGGAACTGAACGTGAATGGCCAGTCGCTGGCCTTCGCCGCGGGCACGGGGCTGGGCTGGCTGGGCGGCGGTGTGCACGTGACGCTGCCCGACCTGGACGGCCGCGCCGAGACCCGCCTGGACTACGCCTTCGACCTGAGCCTGCAGGGCACCGGGCGCCTGCATGTGCTGCCGGTAGGGCGCAGCACCACGGTGAACATGGCGGCGAACTGGCCGCATCCAAGCTTCATCGGCAACTACCTGCCCATCAGCCGCGAGATCGACGCCCACGGCTTCAGCGCGCGCTGGCAGACCTCGTTCTTCTCCACCAACCTGGAGGATGCGCTGACCCAGTGCGTGGTCAACAACGCCTGCGACGACTTTCACGGGCGCAGTTTCGGCGTGAGCTTCGTCGACCCGGTGGACCAGTACCTCAAGAGCGAGCGGGCGATCAAGTATGCGCTGTTGTTCATTGCGCTGACCTTTGCCGGGTTCTTCCTGTTCGAGATTCTCAAGAACCTCAGCGTGCACCCGATCCAGTATGCGCTGGTGGGTGTGGCCCTGGCGTTCTTCTACCTGCTGTTGCTGTCGTTGTCGGAGCACCTGGGGTTCGGGTTGGCGTATGCGCTGTCGGCGGGCGGCTGCGTGCTGCTGATCGGCTTCTACCTGTGCCACGTGCTGCGCAGCCTGGCGCGCGGGCTGGGGTTTGCGGCGGGCTTGCTGGTGCTGTACGCGATGCTCTACGGGCTGCTGGGCGCCGAGGACTACGCGCTGCTGATGGGCTCGTTGCTGCTGTTCGGCCTGCTTGGGGTGTTCATGGTGCTGACACGCCGCCTGGACTGGTATCAGGTTGGGCAGGGGATCTTGAAATGAGCGGATTGAGAGAGGAACGCACGCTGGGGGCTGTGATGGTGGGGGAAATCAGATTGATCTGGGCTGCCGAGATCAGCGTCGACTTCATCGCGGGTCAAGCCCGCTCCCACAGGTCCGGTACAAGCCTCAAGGGCAGCAGCAGATCTGTGGGGGTGAGCTTGACCCGTGATGAGGCCCGATCAGGCCACAGAAGGGGCGGTCTTTAGCATCGATTCGCGCTGACTCACCTCGGCATACCAGGCTGCCAGTTTCGGCTGGCGCTCGCGCCAGCCAAGGTCCGGCAGGCGCAGGTCGATGTAGCCCAGCGCGCAGGCCACCCCGATTGCCGCTACGTCGAACACCGAGGCCAGTTCGGCCAGGTGCTCGTCTTCCAGGTGCGCCAGCGCGCGCCGGATCTTGTCCTGCTGGGCGTCGACCCACGGCGTCCAGCGCTTCTCTTCAGGGCGCAGGAAGGTCTCGTAGCGCGCCACCACCGCCGCGTCCATGATCGCATCGGCCAGCGACGCCAGGGTCAGGCGCCGCCAGCGCGCCGGGCCTTCGCGCGGGATCAGCGGGTTGCCCACATGCTGATGGTCGAGAAACTCGACGATCACGCGGCTGTCATGCAGCACCGTGCCGTCCTCTAGGCGCAACGCCGGGATCTTGCCCGCCGGGTTGCCCAGGTTCAGCTCGGCATCGGTCTTGATCGGGCTCAGGTCGACGGGATGCAGGGCTACCCGCTCGGCCTGCCCGGTCTCGTGCAGCAGCACGCGAACCTTGCGTACGAACGGCGAGGCGGCGGCATGGAACAGGGTCATGCTCGGTGTGCTCATGGCGTGGCCTCAGTTGCCTTGCAGGCTGGGTGGCAGGCACACGCCAGTGCCGCCGATGCCGCAGTAGCCATTCGGGTTCTTGGCCAGGTACTGCTGGTGATAGGCCTCGGCGAAGTACACGGTCGGTGCCTGGGCGATCTCGGTGGTGATCTGGCCGAAACCGGCCTTGTTCAGCTCGGCCTGGTAGGCCTGCCTGCTGGCCTCGGCCAGTTCCAGCTGTTCGGGGCTGGTGCAGTAGATGGCCGAACGGTACTGGGTACCGACGTCGTTGCCCTGGCGCATGCCCTGGGTGGGGTTGTGCAGCTCCCAGAACATGGTCAGCAGGTCCTGGTAGCTGACCTTGGCCTTGTCGAACACCACCAGCACCACTTCGGTGTGGCCGGTCAGGCCCGAGCAGACTTCTTCGTAGGTGGGGTTGGGGGTGAAACCGCCGGCGTAGCCGACCACGGTGCTGACCACACCTTCACGCTGCCAGAAGCGCCGCTCGGCGCCCCAGAAACAGCCCAGGCCGAAGATCGCGAAATCGACGTCTTCGAAGAACGGGCCCAGCAGCGGGGTGTCTTCGAACACGAAATGCTTCTCGGGCAGCGTCATCGGGGTCTCGCGACCCGGCAGCGCCTGTTCGGCGGCAGGCAGTACGTTTTTGTTCACCAGAATCTCCGAGCGCAGGACCATGGGCGGTTCCTCTTCAAGGCAGGATGTGTAGGGGGTAGACCCGTAGTGTGCCCGAGTGTTTCGCCGCTGTCAGGCGATTGGGCCACGCGGATAGCGCTTGAGTTTTTCGATCAGCTCGCTGCCGGGGATCGGCCGGTCGAACAGGTAGCCCTGGCCGACGTCGCAGCGGTGGCGGCGCAGGAACGCCAGCTGTTCGGCGGTCTCGATGCCTTCGGCCACCACCTTGAGCTTGAGGTTGTGAGCCATGGCCACCACTGCCGAGGTGATTTCCATATCGTCCTGGTTGTCCGGGATCTCGTGGATGAAGCTGCGGTCGATCTTGATGATGTCGATCGGGAATTTCTTCAGGTAGCTGAGCGAGGAGTAGCCGGTGCCGAAGTCGTCCATGGCCAGGGTCAGGCCCAGTTGCTTGAGCTCGTCGAGCTGGCGGTGGGTATCCTCGGTGGCTTCGAGCAGCAGGCCCTCGGTCAGTTCCAGTTCCAGCAGGTGTGGCGGCAGGGCTTCTTCCTTGAGGATGTTGGCGATCGAGCTGACCAGCTCCGGGTCGGAGAACTGCTTGGGCGACAGGTTGATCGCCACCTGCAGGTTGCCCATGCCCTCGGTGCTCAGCAGCTGGCTCATGCGGCAGGCCTGGCGCGCGATCCACTTGCCGATGGGGATGATCAGCCCGGTTTCCTCGGCCACGCTGATGAACTGGTCGGGGCGGATCATGCCCCGCTCCGGGTGGTTCCAGCGTAGCAAGGCCTCCAGGCCGAGCAGGCGGCCGCTGCGCAGGCACAGCTTGGGCTGGTAGAACACGTCCAGTTCGTTCTGGGTCAGGGCGCGGCGCAGGTTGTTTTCCACGAACAGCTTGTAGCTGGCCTCGGCGTTGAGCGCCTCGGTGAACACCTGCACCTGGTGCTTGCCGTTGGCCTTGGCCTTGTGCAGGGCCAGGCCGGCGTTCTTCATCAGGGTCTGCGGGTCGCGCCCGTGCAGCGGCGCACACGCCAGGCCCACCGAGCCGGTCACGCTGATCAGCTGGTTGTCGACGAACATCGGCTTGTCGAGGGTGTTGAGCAACTGCTGGGCCACCTGCTGGCCGGCATCCAGGCTGCTGTCCTCCAGCAGCACGGCGAATTCGTTGCTGGCAAAGCGCGCCAGGCTGCCACCGGGGCTCAGGCTGTTGCGCAGGCGCCGGGCCAGGCTGATCAGCAGCTTGTCGCCGGTCTGGTGCCCGAGGCTGTCGTTGATGCGCTTGAAGTTGTCGATGTCCACCAGCAGCAGGCAGATGGGGCTGTCGCTGTCGCGCTCGAAGCGCTCGTCGAGGCTGCGGATGAACGCCGGGCGGTTGCCCAGGCTGGTGAGGTTGTCGGTGTAGGCCAGGCGTTCGATGCGCTGCTGGGCCAGCTTGCTCTGGGTGATGTCTTCGTAGATGCCGATGTAGTGGGTCAACTCGCGGTTGTCGCCATACACCTTGGAGATCGACAGTTGGCCCCAGTAGGGCTCGAGGTTCTTGCGCCGGCTCTTGAATTCGCCCTGCCAGCTGTTGCCCATGGCCAGGCTCGACGGCGAGTCGAACAGCAGCTCGCTGAGGTTCTCCAGTGCGGTGAGCTCGGACAGGCGGTGGCCATGCACCTCTTCGGGTGTGTACTGGGTGATCTCGGTGAAGCTGGGGTTGACGTATTCCACCACGCCATCGCGGTTGACCAGCAGAAAGGCGTTGGCGCTTTGTTCCACCGCGCGCTGGAACAGGTGCAGGGCGCTGGTGGCGGTGCGCCGGTTGTGGTTGTTGATGACCTGGGCGAACTGGTCGGCCAGCTCACCGGCAAAGGCGATTTCATCCGATTGCCAGGCTCGGGTCGAGCCGCTGTGTTCCAGGCAGAGCACGCCGACCACCTGGCCGTCGATGCGGATGCTGGCATCGAGCATGGCGTGGATACCGCGCTGGCGCAGGCTCTCGGAGATTTCGCGGGTGCGTGGGTCGCGCGCCGCGTTGTGCGCATCGATGGCGCGGCTGGTGTGCAGCGCCTCGAGGTAGTCGGGAAATCGCCCGGCATCGATCGCCTCGGGCAGGCGGTACTCCTGGGTGGCGCGGTAGAACGCCGAGATCGGTTCCAGTTGCTGGCCTTCCAGGTACCAGATGCTGGCGCAGTCGATGCTGTAGATTTCGCAGGCACTGCGGGTGATCAGCTCGGCGGCTTCCTGCAGCGAGTTGTCGGCGCTGTAGCGCTGGCGCGCCAGGCGCAGGATCAGGTCCTGCTGGGCGCGTACACGCTCCAGGTGCTCGAGCTGTTCCTGCTGCGCCTGCTGGTTGAGCTGCAGGGCGATCTGCAGGCGGTTGTTGCGGGTTTCGAGTTCTGCCGCCGAAAGGTCGGGTGTGTCGTTGGGCTGGGCATCGAGCACCAGCAGATAGCCGCGCAGCAACTGGCGGTTGTGCTGCCGGTAGGCTTCGCCCAGCTCCAGCATATTGAGCGGGCCCAGACTGGTGTGCAGGGTATAACGCACCAGGTAGTACGGACGCTGCGCCAGTTGCAGCTCGATGGTGTCGTGCAGCTTGTAGCGTGCCTCGGGCTCCATCAGGCTGGCATAGGGCGAGCCGATCAGCGCACACAGGTCGACGGCCGCCTGGCCGAACTGACGCTCGCAGCCCGGGTCGAGGAACAGCATGGCCCAGCTGGCCTCATTCAGCCGCTCGAAACGCAGCATGCCGAGCCGCGAAGGCACCGGCAACTGCGTCACTACCTCGGCCACCGTACGGCTGGCGGCATCAGGTTGGCTTTTCATGGGAAGCTCGCTTCAAGAAGGCTGTTGGCGCGGGCTGGGCGAAGTGCTGCTACGCGTTTGAGCAAGGTTGCATCATGTGCTTGAGGCTGACAAGCAATAGAGTGGCCTGGCTTGATCTGTATCGGCTGACAGGTACAAATTCTTCAGTAATGCCGCGACGGATTGCGTCTGGCGGTGCCGCTCAAGGTGGGGCGTTGAGCGGCACGGCATGAATCGCAGGCAAAAAAAGCCCCGCCAGATGGCGGGGTTGAGGTACGAGCGTGGCAGCTCGAAAACAGTGTCCGTGCTCCCCGGCAGGGGAGCACGGCGGGCAGCAGTTACAGCAGCATGGTGCGGATGTCGGTCAGCAGCTCGCCCAGGCGCTTGGTGAAGCGCGCGGCAGCGGCACCGTTGATCACGCGGTGATCGTACGACAGCGACAGCGGCAGCATCAGCTTGGGCTGGAACGCCTTGCCATCCCACACCGGCTGGATGGTGGCCTTGGACACACCCAGGATCGCCACTTCCGGCGCGTTGACGATCGGCGTGAAGCCGGTGCCGCCAATGTGACCGAGGCTGGAGATGGTGAAGCAGGCGCCCTGCATGTCGTCGGCAGAAAGCTTCTTGGTGCGGGCCTTTTCAGCCAGGGCCGCCGCTTCTGCAGCCAGCTGCAGCAGGCTCTTCTGGTCGACGTTCTTGATCACGGGGACCAGCAGGCCGTCTGGCGTATCCACGGCGAAACCGACGTTGACGTACTTCTTGCGAATGATCGCCTTGCCGCTAGGGGCCAGCGACGCGTTGAAGTCCGGCAGTTCCTTGAGCAGGTGCGCACAGGCCTTGAGCAGCAAGGGCAGCACGGTCAGCTTGACGCCGGCTTTCTCGGCCACGGCCTTCTGCGCAACGCGGAAGGCTTCCAGCTCGGTGATGTCGGCGCTGTCGAACTGGGTCACGTGCGGCACGTTCAGCCAGCTGCGGTGCAGGTTGGTGGCGCCAGCCTGCATCAAGCGGGTCATCGGCACTTCTTCGGTTTCACCGAAGCGGCTGAAGTCGACGGCCGGAATCGGCGGGATGCCCGCACCACCGGTCGCGCCGGCAGCCGGTGCTTCCTTGGCCTTCTGCATCATGGCCTTGACGTACACCTGCACGTCTTCCTTGAGCACGCGGCCGTGCGGGCCGCTGGCAGCCACGGCGCTCAGCTCGACGCCGAACTCGCGGGCCAGCTGACGCACGGCAGGGCCGGCGTGAACCTTGGCACCGCTTGGCGCTGGCGCAGCGGCCGGGGCCGGTGCGGCTTCGGCCTTGGCAGCCGGTGCGGCGGCAGGCGCAGCAGACGGGGCCGCTTCAGCCTTGGCAGCCGGTGCAGCAGCGGCAGGCGCTGCTGGCGCGGCGGCGCCCTGGACCTTGAGCTTGAGGATGAAGTCGCCAGTGCCGACTTCGTCTTCGAGCTTGACGCCGATGCTTTCCACCACGCCGGCAGCCGGCGACGGGATTTCCATCGAGGCCTTGTCGGACTCCAGGGTAATCAGCGACTGGTCGGCTTCGACGCTGTCGCCGACCTTGACCAGCAGCTCGATGATCTTGGCCTTGCCCGACGAGCCGATGTCCGGCACGTGGATGTCCTGCACAGTGGCAGCCGCAGGTGCAGCGGCCGGTGCCGGGGCAGCCTCTGCAGCCGGGGCGGCAGCAGGCTTTTGTTCGGCGGCAGGCGCAGCGTCAGCCGGTGCCTCGGGCGCCGCAGCGGCGCCCTCGACTTCCAGTTCCAGCAGTTCGTCGCCTTCTTTCAGGCGGTCGCCCAGCTTGACCTTCAGGGCCTTGATCACACCGGCCTTGGGGGCCGGGATCTCCATGGAGGCCTTGTCCGACTCCAGGGTCAGCAGGCTCTGGTCGGCTTCGATACGGTCGCCGACTTTGACGAACAGCTCGATGATTTCACCTTCACCGCTGCCGATGTCAGGTACGCGAATGAGTTCGCTCACTTAAAAATACTCCTCAGCAGTCCAGTGGGTTGCGCTTGTCCGGGTCGATGCCGAACTTGGTGATGGCATCGGCCACGACCTTCGGTTCGATCTCGCCACGGTCAGCCAGGGCTTCCAGGGCAGCCAGCACCACGAAGTGACGGTCGACTTCGAAGAAGTGACGCAGCTTCTTGCGGCTGTCGCTGCGACCGAAGCCATCGGTACCCAGGACCTTGAATTCCTTGCTCGGTACCCACTGACGAATCTGCTCGGCGAACAGCTTCATGTAGTCGGTAGAGGCGATGACCGGGCCCTTGCGGCCGCCCAGGCACTCCTCGATGTAGGTCTGCTTGGGCTTCTGGCCAGGGTGCAGGCGGTTGCTGCGCTCCACGGCCAGGCCGTCGCGACGCAGTTCGTTGAAGCTGGTGACGCTCCACACGTCGGCACCGACGTTGAACTCTTCACGCAGGATCTTCGCCGCTTCACGCACTTCGCGCAGGATGGTGCCGGAGCCCATCAGCTGGACGTGGTGCGCTGCGTCCTTGGTATCTTCCTCGAGCAGGTACATGCCCTTGATGATGCCTTCCTCGACACCGGCCGGAATGGCAGGCTGCTGGTAGGACTCGTTCATCACGGTGATGTAGTAGAAGACGTCCTGTTGCTCTTCGGTCATCTTCTTCATGCCGTCCTGGATGATCACCGCCAGCTCGTAGCCGTAGGTCGGATCATAGGTGCGGCAGTTCGGGATGGTCGCGGCCAGCATGTGGCTGTGACCGTCTTCGTGCTGCAGGCCTTCACCGTTGAGGGTGGTACGCCCGGCAGTACCGCCGATCAGGAAGCCACGGGTGCGGCTGTCGCCAGCGGCCCAGGCCAGGTCGCCGATACGCTGGAAGCCGAACATCGAGTAGAAGATGTAGAACGGCAGCATCGGCTGGTTGTGGTTCGAGTACGAGGTACCGGCGGCGATGAACGACGACATGGCGCCGGCTTCGTTGATGCCTTCCTCGAGGATCTGGCCCTTCTTGTCCTCGCGGTAGAACATCACCTGGTCCTTGTCGACGGGCTCGTAGAGCTGACCGACGGACGAGTAGATGCCCAGTTGGCGGAACATGCCTTCCATACCGAAGGTACGCGCTTCGTCCGGGATGATCGGGACGATGCGCTGGCCGATTTCCTTGTCCTTGACCAGCTGCGCGAGGATGCGCACGAAGGCCATGGTGGTGGAGATTTCACGGTCGCCCGAGCCGTCCAGGATCGCCTTGAGGGTTTCCAGTGGCGGGGTCGGGATGCTGAAGCTCTTGGCCCGGCGCTGTGGCACGAAACCGCCCAGGGCAGAACGGCGCTCGCTCAGGTAACGGGCTTCGGCGCTGCCTTCTTCAGGCTTGAAGAACGGCAGGTTTTCCAGGTCTTCGTCCTTGACCGGGATGTCGAAACGATCGCGGAAGTGACGCAGGCTGTCGACGTCGACCTTCTTGGTGTTGTGCGCGGTGTTCTTGGCTTCGCCAGCACCGGTGCCGTAACCCTTGATGGTCTTGGCCAGGATGACCGTAGGCTGGTCCTTGTGGTTGACCGCCTGGTGGTAGGCTGCATAGACCTTGTACGGGTCGTGGCCACCACGGTTGAGCTTCCAGATCTCGTCGTCGGACAGGTCGGCGACCATGGCCTTGAGTTCAGGAGTGTTGAAGAAGTGCTCACGGACGAACGCGCCGTCCTTGGCCTTGTAGTTCTGGTACTCGCCGTCGATGACTTCGTCCATGCGGCGCTGCAGGATGCCGTCGACGTCCTTGGCCAGCAGTGGGTCCCAGAAACGGCCCCAGACCACCTTGTTGACGTTCCAGCCACCACCACGGAACACGCCTTCGAGTTCCTGGATGATCTTGCCGTTGCCGCGAACCGGGCCGTCGAGGCGCTGCAGGTTGCAGTTGATGACGAAGATCAGGTTGTCCAGCTTCTCGCGGCCTGCCAGGGAGATCGCACCCAGGGATTCCGGCTCGTCGCACTCGCCGTCGCCCATGAAGCACCAGATCTTCTGCTTGCCGGCAGGGATGTAGCCGCGGCTTTCCATGTACTTCATGAAACGTGCCTGGTAGATCGCCTGGATCGGGCCCAGGCCCATCGACACGGTCGGGAACTGCCAGAAGTCAGGCATCAGCCACGGGTGCGGGTAGGACGACAGGCCTTGACCATCGACTTCCTGACGGAAGTTGTTCATCTGGTCTTCGCTGATGCGGCCTTCCATGAAGGCACGGGCGTAGACGCCCGGCGAGGCATGGCCCTGGAAGTAGATCAGGTCGCCGCCGTGCTCGTCGGTCGGGGCCTGGAAGAAGTAGTTGAAGCCGATGTCGTACAGCGTGGCGCTGGAGGCGAAGCTGGAGATGTGGCCGCCCAGGTCCGAGTCTTTCAGGTTGGTGCGCATTACCATGGCCAGCGCGTTCCAGCGGACCAACGAGCGAATGCGGCGTTCCATGAACAGGTCGCCAGGCATGCGTGCTTCGTGGGTGACGGGAATCGTGTTGCGGTATGGCGTGGTGATGGCATACGGCAGCTGGGAGCCACTACGGGTGGCCAGCTCGCCCATACGGGTCATCAGATAGTGAGCGCGGTCTTCGCCTTCTTTGTCGAGAACCGACTCCAGGGCGTCCAGCCATTCCTGGGTTTCGACGGGATCGAGGTCTTGCATGGCTTGCTCCAGGGCGGAAAGGCTTCCAGAATCGGTTGCCTGAGTTTGCGACTGGCCTTTTGGGCAGACGACATGAAATTCTTGGATTACCGGGCGTTGTACCGGCGGCGTGTAGTTTTACTACAAATCGATCCTCATTACATGCGTTGACAGTAAAAAAGCAGTAGTAAAACTACACGGATAAGCTCGTGGCCCCTGTTCGGGTTGTGGGATAAAACGATACCGGTGGTTAAAAACTGGTCGGCATGCGGTTGTTTGCGATGATTTCTATCAAAGAATTACGTTTTTCAGCTATTTATGACCTTTGTACGACAGTCGAACCGTACGCCGAGTTCCCTTGCCCAAGTGCCACCAACCCTTTCACGCCGATCAAGGATAGACCATGAGCCTGCCCCTGCTGGCCGAACTGCCCGCTGCCCTGCAACCGCTGGTCAGCCGTAATGCCACCTCTTTGCGCAACGCCGTCGCGGCCGTCGACGGGCTGAGCCTGGACGACTGGAACGAGCAGCGCTGGACCGAGTTCGCCCGCGTGGCGGCGGCCAGCGATTTCGTGCTTGAACAGAGCGTGCGCGACCCGGCGATGCTGCTGGCCCTGGCCGCCAGCGGCGAGCTCGACCGCGCCTTCGCCGCCGGCGAGTTGTGTGCCCAGGTGGCCGGTGCGGCGCAGGCCGCCGGCAGCGAAGACGAACTGGCGCGCAACCTGCGCCGCCAGCGCACCCGCCAGCAGGTGCGCATCATCTGGCGCGACCTGACCCGCCAGGCCGACCTGGTGCAGACCTGCCGCGACCTGTCCGACCTGGCCGATGCCGCCATCGACCAGGCGTATCAATGGCTGTACCCGCGCCTGTGTGCGCAGTTCGGGACCCCCACCGGCAATCGCAGCGGCCTGCCCCAGCAGATGGTGGTGCTGGGCATGGGCAAGCTGGGGGCGGTGGAACTGAACCTGTCGTCGGACATCGACCTGATCTTCGCCTACCCCGAGGGCGGCGAAACCGTGGGCGTGAAGCGCCCGCTGGACAACCAGGAGTTCTTCACCCGGCTGGGCCAGCGCCTGATCAAGGCACTGGACCCGATCACCGTCGACGGCTTCGTGTTCCGCGTCGACATGCGCCTGCGCCCCTACGGCTCGTCCGGCGCGCTGGTGCTCAGCTTCAATGCACTGGAGCAGTACTACCAGGACCAGGGCCGCGACTGGGAACGCTACGCCATGATCAAGGCCCGTGTGGTGGCCGGCGACCAGCAGGCCGGCGCGCAGCTGCAGGACCTGCTGCGCCCGTTCGTGTACCGGCGCTACCTGGACTTCTCGGCGATCGAGGCGCTGCGCACCATGAAGCAGCTGATCCAGCAGGAGGTGCGGCGCAAGGGCATGGCCGAGAACATCAAGCTGGGCGCCGGTGGCATCCGCGAGGTGGAGTTCATCGCCCAGGCGTTCCAGCTGATCCACGGCGGGCGCGACCTGAGCCTGCAGCAGCGACCGCTGCTCAAGGTGCTGGCGACGCTCGAAGGCCAGGGCTACCTGCCGCCGGCGGTGGTGAGCGAGCTGCGCGAGGGCTATGAGTTCCTGCGTTATACCGAACACGCCATCCAGGCCATCGCCGACCGCCAGACCCAGATGCTGCCCGACGACGAACTGGACCGCGCACGTATCGCCTTCATGCTCGGTTTTGCCGACTGGGCGAGCTTCCACGCGCAACTGATGCACTGGCGCGGGCGCATCGACTGGCACTTCCGCCAGGTGATCGCCGACCCCGATGAAGAGGAAGGCGAAGAGGGCGAAGTGGTGGTCGGTGGCGAGTGGCTGCCGCTGTGGGAAGAAGCCCAGGACGAAGAGGCCGCCTGCCGCCAGTTGACCGACGCCGGCTTCGCCGATGCGGCCAGGGCGCTCAAGCAGCTGGCCAGCCTGCGCGCCAGCCCGCAGTTGCGTGCCATGCAGCGCCTGGGCCGCGAACGCCTCGATGCCTTTATACCGCGCCTGCTGGCGCAGGCGGTGGAGCACGCCGACCCGGACCTGGTGCTCGAACGCGTGCTGCCGCTGGTGGAGGCCGTGGCGCGGCGCTCGGCCTACCTGGTGCTGCTGACCGAAAACCCCGGTGCGTTGCGCCGCCTGCTGACCCTGTGCGCCGCCAGCCCGTGGATCGCCGAGCAGATCACGCGCTTCCCGCTGCTGCTCGATGAACTGCTCAACGAAGGCCGCCTGTTCAGCCCGCCCCAAGCACCGGAGCTGGCCGCCGAGCTGCGCGAGCGTCTCACGCGCATCCCCGAGGATGACCTTGAACAGCAGATGGAAGCGCTGCGTCACTTCAAGCTGGCCCACAGCCTGCGCGTGGCCGCCTCGGAAATCGCCGGCAACCTGCCGCTGATGAAGGTCAGCGACTACCTGACCTGGCTGGCCGAAGCCATTCTCAACCAGGTGCTGGCCCTGGCCTGGCGCCAGACCGTGGCGCGTCATGGCCAGCCAAGGCGCAGCGATGGCAGCCTGTGCGACCCCGGCTTCATCATCGTCGGCTACGGCAAGGTCGGCGGCATCGAGCTGGGCCACGGCTCGGACCTGGACCTGGTGTTCATCCACGACGGTGACCCCCAGGCCGAGACCGATGGCGCCAAGCCCATCGACAGTGCGCAGTTCTTCACCCGCCTGGGTCAGCGCATCATTCACCTGCTGACCACCCAGACCAACTCCGGCCAGCTGTATGACGTGGACATGCGCCTGCGCCCGTCCGGCGCTTCGGGTTTGCTGGTGAGTTCGCTGGGCGCCTTCGAGCGCTACCAGCGCAACGAGGCCTGGACCTGGGAACACCAGGCACTGGTGCGTGCGCGGGTGCTGGTGGGCTGCCCGCAGGTGGGGGCGGCCTTCGAGGGGGTGCGGGCGCAGGTGCTGGGACAGGCCCGCGACCTGGACAAGCTGCGGGCCGAAGTCAGCGACATGCGCGCCAAGATGCGCGACAACCTCGGCACCCGGGCGACCCAGGCCGGGCTTGGGCCCAACGCCTTCGACAGCGGGGTTGCCTTCGATATCAAGCAGGATGCCGGTGGTATCGTCGATATTGAATTTATGGTGCAATACGCGGCCCTGGCCTGGTCCCACACGCACCCGGCACTGCTGCGCTACACCGACAACATCCGCATTCTCGAAGGGCTGGAGGAGGTCGGGCTGATGCCGGCCAGCGATGCAATTTTGTTGCGTGAAGTGTACAAGGCCTTCCGCTCCGCCGCGCACCGCCAGGCCCTGCAGAAGCAGGCCGGGGTGATCGACGCCGGGCAGTTCGTCGACGAGCGCCGGCAGGTACGGCGCATCTGGGGCGAGCTGGGGTTGACCTGAACGCGGGCTGAACAGCCACCAGGCGATACGGCGCAATGAAGCGGCGGCGACCACGTCCTACACTGAGTGGCGTACACTGGTCGCACCACGCCTGATTATAAAGAGGGGAGGCCAGGCTGTTGGAAAACAGGCTGTAGCCTCCCTGATCGTTTCTGGATAAAGCATGAGAATTTTGATCATTGGGCCCAGTTGGGTGGGCGACATGGTAATGGCGCAGACGCTGTTCCATGTGCTGAAGCAGCGTCACCCCGCGTGCGTGATCGATGTGCTGGCACCCGAATGGAGCCGCCCGATCCTCGAGCGCATGCCCGAAGTGCGCCAGGCCTTGAGCTTCCCGCTCGGCCACGGCGCGCTGGAACTGGCCACGCGCCGGCGCATCGGCAAGTCGCTGGCCGGTCAGTACGACCAGGCGATCCTGCTGCCCAATTCGCTCAAGTCTGCGCTGGTGCCGTTCTTTGCCGGTATCGCGCAGCGCACCGGCTGGCGCGGCGAGCTGCGCTACGGCCTGCTCAACGATGTGCGCACCCTCGACAAGGCGCGCTACCCGCTGATGATCGAGCGCTTCATGGCCCTGGGCTACCCCGCCGGTGCCGAGCTGCCCAAACCCTACCCGCGCCCCAGCCTGCAGATCGAGACCGCCAGCCGTGATGCGGCGCTGGCCAAGTTCGGCCTGAGCCTGGACCGCCCGGTGCTGGCGCTGTGCCCCGGCGCCGAGTTCGGCGAGGCCAAGCGCTGGCCTTCGGAGCATTACGCCAAGGTCGCGGAAATCAAGATTCGCGAAGGCTGGCAGGTGTGGCTGTTCGGCTCCAAAAACGACCATGCGGTGGGTGAATCGATCCGCGAGTGGCTGATCCCGGGCCTGCGTGAAGAGTCGGTGAACCTCAGCGGCGAGACCTCGCTCGCCGAGGCGATCGACCTGCTGTCGTGCAGCGATGCGGTGGTGTCCAACGATTCGGGGCTTATGCACGTGGCTGCAGCGCTCAATCGCCCGCTGGTGGCGGTGTACGGGTCGACCTCGCCGGGCTTCACCCCACCGTTGGCCGACCAGGTCGAGGTGGTGCGCCTGGGGCTGGAATGCAGCCCGTGCTTCGACCGCACCTGCCGCTTCGGCCACTACAATTGCCTGCGTCTGCTGGAACCGGAGGCGGTGGCCTCGGCGTTGCAGCGGCTCAACGGTCCGTCGCTGGTCGACGTCACGGTCGAGGTCGATTAAGTTGCGGGTACTGCTGATCAAGACCTCCTCGCTGGGGGATGTCATCCACGCGCTGCCGGCACTGACCGACGCGGCGCACGCCATTCCCGGCATCCGCTTCGACTGGGTGGTCGAGGAAGGCTTCGCCGAAATCCCCACCTGGCACCCTGCGGTCGATCACGTGATCCCGGTGGCCATCCGTCGCTGGCGCAAGAACCTCTGGCAAACCTTGAAGAACGGCGAATGGCGCCAGTTCAAGAAGCGCCTGCGCGAGCGCAAGTACGACCTGGTGATCGACGCCCAGGGCCTGGTGAAAAGCGCCTGGCTGACCCGCTACGTCAAGGCGCCGGTGGCCGGGCTGGACCGCTACTCGGCACGCGAGGGGCTGGCCAGCCGCTTCTACGACCGGCGCCTGTCGGTGGCCCGCGGGCAGCATGCGGTGGAGCGGGTGCGCCAGCTGTTCGCCCTGGCGCTGGGCTACGACCTGCCCTCGGGGCTGGGTGACTACGGCCTGGATCGCTCGCGCCTGGAAGAGATACCCACCAAGCCCTACGTGGTGTTCCTGCATGGCACCACCTGGGACACCAAGCACTGGCCCGAACTGTACTGGCGCCAGTTGGCCGAACGCCTGGGGCGTGCCGGCCTGCATATCTGCCTGCCATGGGGCAACCCGGCCGAAAAGGCCCGCGCCGAGCGCATCGCCCAGGGCCTGAAGAACGCCCAGGTGCTGCCCAGGCTGAACCTGGCCGGGGTCGCCCGGGTGCTGGCTGCCGCCAAGGCCTGCGTGGCCGTCGACACCGGCCTTGGGCACCTGGCGGCGGCACTCGATGTGCCTACCCTGTCGCTGTTCGGCCCTACCAACCCGGGCCTGACCGGGGCCTACGGCAAGGCCCAGGTGCACCTGGGCAGTGACTTCCCCTGCGCCCCGTGCCTGCAGAAGAAGTGCACCTACAAGCCGAGCGCCGACGACCGGCGCCGGTTCGATCTCAAACGCGAGTGGCCGCTGTGCTTCACTCGCCTGAACCCCGAGCGTGTGGCGAGCCAGTTGAGCGCGTTGCTGCGGGCAGAGGATGTGCGTTGATGCAACTGGCCTTTGTGCTCTACAAGTATTTCCCCTTCGGCGGCCTGCAGCGTGACTTCATGCGCATCGCCCTGGAGTGCCAGCGCCGTGGCCACCAGATCCGGGTGTATACCCTGATCTGGGAGGGCGACGTGCCCGAGGGCTTCGAAGTGCTGGTGGCGCCGGTCAAGGCGCTGTTCAACCATAGGCGCAACGAGAAGCTCACCGACTGGATGCAGGCCGACCTGGCCAGGCGCCCGGTCGACCGCCTGATCGGCTTCAACAAGATGCCGGGGCTGGACGTGTACTACGCCGCCGACGGCTGCTTCGAGGACAAGGCGCAGAACCTGCGCCACTCGCTGTACCGCCGCTGGGGTCGCTACCGCCACTTTGCCGAGTACGAGCGTGCGGTGTTCGGCAAGGACGCCAAGACCCAGATCCTGATGATCTCCGAGGTCCAGCAGCCGCTGTTCGTCAAGCACTACGACACCCCCGCCGAGCGCTTCCACCTGCTGCCTCCGGGCATCAGCCAGGACCGCCGGGCGCCGGCCAATGCCGCCGAGATCCGCGCCGAGTTTCGCCGCGAGTTCAACCTGGCGGACGACGAGCGCCTGCTGGTGCAGATCGGCTCGGGCTTCAAGACCAAGGGCGTGGACCGCAGCCTCAAGGCGCTGGCCGCCTTGCCCAACAGCCTGCGCAAGCGCACCCGGCTGATGGTCATCGGCCAGGACGACCCCAAGGTGTTCCAGCTGCAGAGCGCGACCCTGGGGCTGACCGAGCAGGTGCAGTTCCTCAAGGGCCGCAGCGATATCCCGCGCTTTCTGCTCGGGGCCGACGCACTGATCCACCCGGCCTACAACGAGAACACCGGCACCGTGCTGCTCGAAGCCGTGGTGGCCGGGTTGCCGGTACTGGTTTCGGCAGTGTGCGGCTATGCCCATTACATCGCTGAGGCCGATGCCGGCCTGGTGCTCGACGAGCCGTTCGAGCAGGAGCAACTCAACCGCTACCTGCAACGTATGCTCGAAGACGATGCGGCGCGTGCCGACTGGGGCCGCAACGGCCTGGCATTCGCCGACACCGCCGACCTGTACAGCATGCCGCAGCATGCGGCCGACGTGATCCTGGCGCAGGAGCGCGCATGAAACTGATACTGGCTGAACCCTTCAAGCGCCTGTGGGCCGGGCGCGATGCCTTCGACGCCGTCGAGGCCCTGCAAGGCGAGGTGTACCGCGAGCTGGAAGGCCGGCGCACGCTGCGCACCGAGGTCGAGGGCAACGGTTATTTCGTCAAGATCCACCGCGGCATCGGCTGGGGCGAGATCTTCAAGAACCTGTTCACCGCCAAGCTGCCGGTGCTCGGTGCCGGCCAGGAATGGCAGGCCATCCAGCGCCTGCACCAAGTCGGGGTGCCGACCATGACCGCGGTGGCCTACGGCGAACGCGGCAGCAACCCGGCGACCCAGCATTCGTTCATCGTCACCGAGGAGCTGGCGCCCACCGTCAGCCTCGAGGACTTCAGCCTCGACTGGGTCAGGACGCCGCCGGCGCCGCGTCTCAAGCGCGCGCTGATCGCCGAGGTGGCGCGCATGACCGGCATGATGCACCGCGCCGGGGTCAACCACCGCGACTGCTACATCTGCCACTTTCTGCTGCACACCGACCGCCCGGTAACCCCGGACGAATTCAGGCTGTCGGTGATCGACCTGCACCGGGCCCAGACCCGCGCCAGCATTTCCCGACGCTGGCGCGACAAGGACCTGGCCGCGCTGTACTTCTCGGCGCTGGACATCGGCCTGACCCGACGCGACAAGCTGCGCTTTCTGCGCGGCTACTTCCAGCAGCCGCTGCGCCAGATCCTGGCCGAGCACGCCACCTTGCTGCGCTGGCTGGAGGGCAAGGCAAACAAGCTCTACGAGCGTAAACAACGGTATGGGGACGCGCTCTGATGGCGGGTTGGACACTGGAGCCGGCCTACTCGGCCCTGGCACAGGATTTCGGCAGCATCGATGCGGTGTTCGCGCTCAAGGGCGAACGCCTCACCCACGACCCGCTCAGCGAAGTGATTCGCGTGGAGCGCGGCGGGGTGAACTACTACGTCAAGCGCTACACCGGCGCCGGCAAGGGCCTGCGCCGCTACCTGGGGCGCCCGCGGATCAAGGCCGAGTGGCAGAACCTCAAGCAGTTCGCCAAGTGGGACATCCCCACCGCCGAGGTGGTGGCCTGCGGCCTGGAGCGGCGCGGCTTCGCCTTCCACCGGGGCGCCATGATCACCCGCGAGCTGCCGCGCACCGAGGACCTCTCGGCACTGGCCAAGCGCAACGACCCGCGCCTGGCAGATGCCGGCTGGGTCGACCATGTCAGCCGACAGCTGGCCCGCCACACGCGGGTGATGCACGACCATCACTTCACCCACAACGACCTCAAGTGGCGCAACCTGCTGGTCGATGACAAGGGCATGCTGTTCTTCATCGACTGCCCGACCGGTGCGTTCTGGGTCGGCTTCATGCTGCGCTATCGCATCACCAAGGATCTGGCCTGCCTGGACAAGGTGGCCAAGTATCACCTGTCGGCCACCCAGCGCCTGCGGTTCTACCTGCAATATCGCCGTCGCGATCGCCTGAACGCGTCGGACAAGCGCCGCGTGCGGCACGTCGTGACGTTTTTCGAGGGGCGCGAATGAGTGATTTCCTGGCCAGTGCCGAAGCTGCACTGCTTGAACGCCACGGCCTGAACAGCTTCGAGGCGCTGTGGGCGCTGCAGCTGGACGCCGTGGACGAGCCCAACACCGGGCGCGGCGGCTGGAGCCGCGTGTACCGCCTGGAGCTGGAGGGCAAAGGGTTCTACCTCAAGCGCCAGAGCGACTACCTCACGCGCACCCTGCACAGCCCCTTCGGCGAGCCGACTTTCGCCCGCGAGTTTCGCAACATCAAGCGCTACCAGAAGCTGCAGATCCCGGCCTTGCAGGCGGTGTTCTACGCCGAGCGCAGGGTCGACGGCGAGCGCCGCGCGATCCTGATGACCCGTGCGCTGGATGACTGGAGCGATCTTGACCACCTGCTCGGGCAGTGGCCGCAACTGGCCCTGGAGCAACGCCAGGGCATCCTGCGCGCCTGTGGCGAACTGGCCCGCACGGTGCACGCGGCGGGGCAGGTGCATGGCTGCTTCTACCCCAAGCACATCTTTTTGCGCGAGCGCAGCGAAGGCTGGCAGGCGCAGTTGATCGACCTGGAGAAAACCCGGCCGCTGCTGCTGGGCCAGCGTGATCGCCTCAAGGACCTGGAGCCGCTGCTGCGTCGTGCTGGCGCATGGAGCGAGAGCGATGTACGGCTGATGCTGGCCGCCTACCTGGAGCAACCGGCCGACAGTACGCTGGTGGATACCTGGCTGCAGCGCCTGCTGCATCGCCGTCGTGAAAAAGAGGCCCGCTGATGCGTTTGTCTGAACTCAAGGACGCCGGGCGCAGCCCGCAACTGCCATTGAGCATTGCCCTGGCCGACGCCGCCGGGCCGGCCGAGCTGCAACTGCTCAGCCTGCTGCGGGTGCTGCCGGGGCAGCGGTATGTCGGTGCCGGGATCTGGCGTGGCAAGCCGGTGCTGGCCAAGCTGCTGGTGGGCAGCAGCGCCGCCCGCCACTTCCAGCGCGAACTGGACGGTGCGCGCCTGCTGGCCAGCCAGGGGCTGACCACGCCGTTGCTGCTGGCCGACGGCCTGCGTGAAGGCGAGGGCGGCTGGCTGCTGTTCGAATTTCTTGAGCACGCCCACAGCCTGGCGGATGCCTGGGCGGCGGTCGAGGGCCTGCCGGTGCTTGCCGATGCCCAGCAGGAAGTGCTGGGCGAAGCCCTGCGCGCCGTGGCGCAGATGCATGCCAAGGGCCTGTGGCAGGCCGACCTGCACCTGGACAACCTGCTGCGCCATGGCGGGGAGCTGTACCTGATCGATGGCGCGGGGGTGAAGGCCGAAACCCCGGGCCAGCCGCTGTCGCGTCAGCAGGTGCTGCAGAACCTGGGGGTGTTCTTTGCGCAGTTGCCCAAGCGCCTGGAGCCCTTCGTCGAGGAACTGCTGGTTCACTACGTGCTGGTCAACGGCGAGCATGCGCTGCCGCTGGAAGCCTTGCAGAAGCAGATCGACAAGGTGCGCAGCTGGCGTCTGAAGGACTACCTGGACAAGGCTGGTCGCGAGTGCACGCTGTTCAGCGTGCAGCGCGGGGCCTCGGGCCTGCGCGCGATCCGTCGATCGGAGGTGGCGGCCATGCTGCCGGTGCTGGAGCAGGCCGACGCGCTGATCGACCAGGGCCACCTGTACAAGACTGGCGGCGCGGCGAGCGTGGCACGGGTCGAGGCGGGCGGTCGCAGCCTGGTGCTCAAGCGCTACAACATCAAGAACACCGCCCACTGGTTCAAGCGCTTCTGGCGCCCCAGCCGGGCCTGGCATTCGTGGATCGAAGGGCATCGCCTGGAGTTCCTCGGCATCGCCACGCCCAGGCCGCTGGCGGTGCTGGAGCAGCGCGTGCTGGGGCTGCGCAGCCGTGCGTACCTGGTGACCGAGTATGCCGACGGGCCGGACCTGATCGAGAGCTTTGCGCCCTACGTCGACAGCGCCGAGGTGCCAGAGGAGCAACTGCAAGCGCTGCAGACCCTGTTGCAGCAGCTGATGGGCGAACGCATCAGCCACGGCGACCTGAAGGGCCACAACCTGTTCTGGCAGGACGGTCAATGGTCGCTGATCGACCTTGATGCGATGTGCCAGCACGCCACCCAGCTCAGTTTCGCCAAGGCCTTCGCCCGTGACCGGGCGCGGTTGTTGCGCAACTGGCCGGCGGACAGTGCGTTGCACCAGCGGCTGGATGAGTGCCTGCCGAAACTGGCTGACTGACCTGCGCCTTCGCCGACAAGGCCGGCTCCTGCAGACGACGTGAAACCTTGCAGGCGCCGGCCTTGCCGACCAAGACTATCGCGCGGCCGGCCAAAAACCTCGCAGGCTGTACCCCACCGGCAGGGCCAGCCCCACCCACGCCAGCACATCCCACGGGCCATCCCCCAGCAGCGCCGCGAACAGCCCCACTGCGCCCAGCAGGGCAATCAGGCCCGGCATGCCGAACACCTTCCAGAACCTCGATTCACGCTTCATCACGTCGCCTGCGCACCCACCACAAATACACGCCGCTGCCGAGCACGATGATCGTCAGCACATCCAGCAGCGCCCATAGAATCTGCATCGGCCGGCCGCCGTAGTCGCCAAAGTGCAGCGGCTGCGACAGGCCCATCGCGTCCATGTACCACGGCCGCTCGCCAATCGCCGTCACCTGCAGGGTGCTGGCATCGATCAGTACCGGGGTCAGCAGGTGAGCGGTCAGGTGGGTGCTGCCCTTCATGAACACCGCATAGTGGTGCTCGCTGGAAAAGCGCGTGCCGGGGAAGGCGATGAAGTCCGGCTGCATGCCCGGCGCCGCCTCGGCGGCAATGTCCAGCAGACGGCTGGCCGGGGCCAGTGCGGTCAGCGGCGGTGCATCGCGGTACGGTGCGATCATCGCGCTGAGGCTGTCGTTGCGCCAGGCGGCGATGACCAGGTCGGACAGCGCGCTGATCACCCCGGTCACGCCCACCACCAGCGCCCAGGTCAGGGTCACGATGCCGATCAGGTTGTGCAGGTCGAGCCAGCGCAGGCGCCGCGATTTGTCGTGGCGTACCGTGGCGAACTTCAGCCTGCGCATGAATGGCGCGTACAGCACCACCCCGGAGATGATCGCCACCACGAACAGCAGGCCCATGAAGGCCAGCAGCAGCTTGCCCGGCAAGCCGGCGAACATGTCCACATGCAGGCGCAGCATGGTCAGCATGAAGCCGCCGTTGGCCGAGGGCATCTCCACCACCTCGCCACTACGCCCGTCGAGCATGAAGGTGTGCGACGAGTTGGGCTCGGTACCGGCGGTGGCGGCCATGATCGCGATCACGCCGTTGCTGTCGTCCTCGTCCCAGCCGAAGTACTGCATCACCTCGCCCGGGCGATGGGCCTGGGCCTTGAGCACCAGGGCCTGCAGGTCGAGTCTGGGTGTGTCGGCGGGCATTACCTTGAGCTCGGGCGCATCGCCCAGCAGGTGGTCGATCTCGTGGTGGAAGATCAGCGGCAGCCCGGTCAGCGCCAGCAACAGCAGAAACAGCGTGCACACCAGGCTGCTCCAGGTATGCACCCACGACCAGCGACGTATGGTTTGGCTCTTCATCGTTGGCCCTAGAACGTGTAGTTCACGCTGGCGACCACGTTGCGCTGGTCGCCGTAGTAGCACCAGAACCCGTCGCAGTTGGCCAGGTAGTCCTTGTTGAACAGGTTCTTGGCTTCCACCGCCACGCTCAGCCCCTTCATGCTGCTGTCCAGGCGACCCAGGTCGTAGTGCAAGGCAGCGTCGTACACGGTGTAGGAGCCTACATGCGCCACCTCGGTGTTGGCGGTGTTGCCGTAGGTATCGCCGACATAGCGAACCCCGGCGCCCATGCCGAAGCCGTCCAGCGGGCCAGCGTGCCAGGTGTAGTCGGCCCACAGGGTGGCCTGGTTGCGCGGGATCAGCGCCATGCGGTTGCCGACTTCGCCAGGCACGCCCTTGCGGATCTCGGTATCGGTGTAGGTGTAGGAGCCGACCAGTTTGAGGTTGTCGGTGACGGCGCTGGTGGCTTCCAGCTCGATGCCGCGCACCTGCAATTCACCGACACTGCGAGAGATGCTGCCTTCGGTGACCTTCACGTTGCTCTGGCGCAGGTCGTAGGCGGCAGCGGTCAGCAGGGTGTTGCTGCCCACCGGCTGGAACTTGACGCCCACTTCGTACTGGCGGCCTTCGGTGGGCTTGAACGACTGTGCTGCATCCACGTTGGCGCCGGTGGTCGGCTGGAACGACTCGGTGTAGGACAGGTACGGGGTGAGGCCGTTGTCGAACACGTAGCTCAGGCCCACGTTGCCGGTGAAGGCCTTGTCGCGCTGGGTGCTGGTGGCGTCGCCCTTGTTGTGGAAGGTGGTGCCGGTGTGAATCCAGTCCTCACGCCCGCCCAGGGTCAGGCGCCAGTTGTCCAGGGCGATCTGGTCCTGCACGTAGACGCCGGTCTGGCGGGTTTTCTGGCCGTAGTCCTGCAGCGCGAAATAGCTCACGTTGGACATGTCTGCGCCATACACCGGCCGGATCAGGCTGATCGGCGGCACGTTGATACCGCTGATGTTGCCGTTGGCGTCGTAGTTGTACGAGCCGCCATACAGCCACTGGTAGTTGGTGTTGGAGCGCTGGTGGTCCAGGCCCAGCAGCAGGGTGTGCTCCAGCGCGCCGGTGCTGAAGTTGGCCTGCAGGTTGTTGTCGACGGCGAACTGGCTGATGTCTTCGTTGACGATGCCGGCCTCGCGGTTGACCGTGCCGTCGGGTTCTACGGTATTGAAGGTGGCCACGTTGACCGCGCGAAACGACAGGTCGCTCTTGGTGTAGCGCAGGTTCTGGCGCAGCTGCCATACGTCGTCGAGGCGGTGCTCGAAGGCGTAGCCCAGGGCGTAATAGGTGCGGTCGTAGAAGTCCCAGCCCGGCTCACCGAGGTTCTTGTGGTGGGAAATCTTCGCCCCGGCAGGCGAGGCCAGCCGGGTGCCCTGCAAGGGCAGGAACTGCCCGGTAATGCCGGTATCGTCGCGGGTGAACTGCGAGATGAAGGTCAGGCTGGTGTCGTCGTCGACGTTCCAGGTCAGGCTGGGGGCGAGGTTGTAGCGCTTGTCGGGAATATGGTCGACCGGTGCGTTGCTGTCGCGTACCACGCCGCTGACCCGGTACAGAAACTGGCCGGCGTCGTCGATCTTGCCGGTGCTGTCGAAGTTGATCTGCCGGTGTTCGTTGCTGCCGACCTGGGCTTCGATCTGGTGCGCGCTTTCGGCCTGCGGGCGTCGGCTGAGCATGTCGAGCATGCCGCCGGGCGGGGTCTGGCCATACACCGAAGAGGCCGGGCCGCGCAGTACGGTGATGCGTTCCAGGTTCCAGGGTTCGACCTTGGGGTTGGCGAACGAACCCTTGGGCAGCGGCAGGCCGTCGAGAAACTGGGTGGGGTCGAAGCCGCGCACGCGCAGCCAGTCGGCGCGCGAGTCCGAGCCGTAGCCGCTGCTTTGCACGCCCGCGGTGTAACGCAGCGCGTCGTTGAGGTTGAGCACCTGGCGCTGGTCGAGCTGTTCGCGGGTGATGACCGACATCGAGCGTGGCGCCTCGACGATCGGGGTGTCGGTCTTGGTGCCGGCGGCGGTGCGGGTGGCGACGTAGCCGGTGGTCGGGCCCCAGGCGCTCTCGTAGTCGCCGGCGGCGTTGATGCTGGTTTCCGGCAGGGCCAGGCTGCCTTCGGGGGCGGCGATCAGGCTGTAGGTGCCGGCGCTGCTCTGCTGCAGTTGCAGGCCGGTGCCGCGCAGGGCGGCCTGCAGGGCGCCGAGGCCGTCGTACTGGCCGCTGACCGGCGCCGAGGTGCGTCCGCTGGCCAGGCTCGGGTCCAGGGTCAGGGCGATGCCGGCCTGGCTGGCGATCAGGTTGAGGGTGGTCGACAACGGCCCGGCGGGCAGGCTGTAGCTGCGCGCGGCGCTCGATTCGGCGGCGATGGCGGCGGTGCTGGTCAGGGCCAGGGTCAGCAGGCAATGACGCAACAGCTTTTCAAGGGGACGGGACATGCAGCGGTTCCTCGGCGCAATAGTGCTAACTAGCTTCCATGCCGAGTGAAAAGGGAAAAGTGTCAGGGGGTGGGTAAAAAATAATGTTGAGGCCTTCGCCGGCAACGCCCGCTCCTGCAGGAGGGCGTTGCAGGCGAAGGCGTTTTACGGGGTCTCGCCCTTGGCCACGATCGTCACCCACCATGGCGTGCGCTTTTGCACCTGCACCGGCAAGGTCGGCAGCAGCGACTGCAGCGCAAGGTCGGTGTCGTGCAGCGGGAAGCTGCCGGTAATGCGCAACCCGGCCACCTCCGGCGACACCCCCAGGTAGCCGCTGCGATAACGCCCCAGCTCCTGCACCAGCGCATCCAGGCGCACGTTGTCGACCACCAGCATGCCGTGGGTCCAGGCGTCGGCGCCCAGGGCCAGCGGATCGATGCTGCCCAGCTGGTCGTGGCTCATCATCACCTGCTGGCCTTCGCGCACGATCTGCTCGTCGCCGCTGTCCTGCGGCTTGGCCGCCACCGCCGACTGCAACACGCTCAGGCGCGTGCCCTGGTCTTCCAGGCGCACCAGGAAGCGTGTGCCCAGTGCACGCAGGCGCCCGTCGGCCGTGGCGACGATGAACGGACGGTCATCCTTGTGCCCGGTCTCGATGGAAATCTCGCCCTCGCGCAGCACGATCAGGCGCTGCTGGCCATCGAAGCGAACATCCACCGCCGAATGGGTGTTGAGGCTGAGCAGGGTGCCGTCCTCCAGGCGCAGGCTGCGCTGCTCGCCGGTGGCCGTGCGCTGGTCGGCCAGCCAGTAGTCCAGGCTCTGGTGGGTACTCAGCCAGCCGAGCAGGCCGCCCACCAGCACGATGCTGGCCAGCCCGCTGCCCAGCTTGCGCACGCGCTGGCGCAGGCCGGCCCGGGTTTCGCCCAGGGCCTTGCGCGCCGGGCCGGCCGCTGCGGCGAAGCGCTGGTTGAGCATGCCCAGCTGCATCCAGGCCCGCGCATGTTCTTCGTCTGCCGCGTGCCAGCGCTCGAAATCGGCACGCTCCTCGGCGCTGCCCGCATCCAGGCACAGCTGCCAGGCGATGGCGGCATCAAGCACCTTGGCCGATACCGGCCTGCTACTGAAGCCGTTCATGTCGGCTCGCCGTACAGCGCCACATAGCACTGGCGCATGCCCTGGGCCAGGTACTGGCGCACCCGCGACACTGACACGCCCAGGCGCTCGGCGATCTCGGCATGGCCCATGCCGTCGAGGCGGTTGTACAGGAACGCGGCGCGCGCCTTGCTCGACAGCTTGCCCAGCAGGCGGTCGATGGCCTTGAGGTCTTCGAGGATCAGGTGCTGTTCTTCCGGTGACGGCTGCTCGGCTTCGGGGATCAGCATCAGTTCGGCGAGGTACGCCTGCTCCAGTGCCGCCCGGCGAAAGTGGTCGAACAGCAGGCCGCGCGCCACCGCGGCCAGGAACGCCCGCGGCTCGCGTGGTGCGGGCAGCTGCTCGCGCCCGAGCAGGCGCACGAAGGTGTCCTGGCTCAGGTCTTCGGCGCGCTCGGCACAGGCGACGTTGCGCCGCAGCCAGCCCAGCAGCCAGCCGCGATGGTCACGGTACAGCGCACCAACCAGCTCACCGTGTGGGCTTTGCACTGACGACAAGGTGTTCCCCGGAATAGATGCGTTAACTAACGAGAATTATTCGCGATTGTGTCAGAGCCGCTGGCACTGTGCAATTAACGCTCATCGGATGACGTATCCGGGGCTGGTCAGAAGCCGTGGCTGTGTTGCCGTCGCCGGCGCCAGCCTTGCAGGCGATGCTCCAGCAGCAGCGGGCTGTCGATGTGCTGGCGTCGCGCCTGGCTGAACAGGATCAGTGCCAGTTCGGCAGTGACCTGTGCATCGGCGCTGGCGTGGTGGCGTTCACCGGCCTGCAGGCCGAAGTGCGCGGTCCAGTCGTCGAGCCCGGCGTCGCGCAACACCACGTCGGGGTTGAGCAGCGGGGCCAGCTCGGCCACGTCGATGAACGGGTGCTGCAGGCGGTAGCCCAGGCTGTCCTTCAGGGCGCGGCTGAGCATGCGCTGGTCGAAGCCGGCGTGGAACGCCAGCAGCGGGCTGTCGCCGATGAACGCCATGAGGTCGAGCAGTGCATCGGCCGGCACGCAGCCGGCGGCAATCGCACTGGGCCCCAGGCCATGGATCAGCACGCTGGGGCCCGGCTTGTGGTCATGCCGGTGCAGGGTGCGCTCGAACTGCTGGCTGAAGTCGATGGCGCCGTCCTCGATCACCACCGCGCCAATCGACAGCACCTGGTCGCGGTTCAGGTTCAGACCGGTGGTTTCCAGGTCCAGCACCACCCAGCGCTGGGCGCGCAGGGTGTGGTCCTGCAGCGGGGCGGGGCCGGGCAGTTGGGCCAGACGCTGCTGCTGGGCGGCGTCCAGTGCGGGTTGGCTGGGGCGCAGCCAGGCGAACAGGCTCATGACAGGTAGCTCATAGTTGGTAGCGCAGGGCCAGGCTGCTTTGCAGACGCTGGGCCTGGCGCAGCGATTCGCGCAGGATGCGCCGGTCCAGGTCGTTGAGGCTGTCGGGGTCGACGCGGTTGGAGTAGGGCAGGTTCTGGCGGGTCTGCAACTGGTGCTGCTGCATGCGGGTCTGCTGGATGAAGTGGTAGGCCTCTTCATAGGCGCCGCCATCGAGCGGGTCGATCACTTCCTTGCCTACCAGCTGGCGCAGGCGCTCCAGGGTGTTGTTGGCGTGCACGCCATTGGCCAGCGCCAGCAGGCGCGCGCCGTCGACGAAGGGCGTGAGGCCCTGCACCTTGAGGTCGAGGGTGGCGGCCTTGTCGTTGCCGCTGCGGGTCAGCACGAACTCGCGAAAGCGCCCCACGGGCGGGCGCTGACGCAGGGCGTTGGCGGCCATCATGCGCTGGAACAGGCGGTTGTCGGCGACCTGGTCGAGGATGCCCTGGCGCAGTTGTTCGCACGCCTGTTCGTCGCCCCACACCACGCGCAGGTCGAAATAGATGCTCGAGGCCAGCAGGTTCTCGGGGGTGGCCTCGCGGATGAACGCGGCAAAGCGCCGTGCCCACTCGGCCCTCGACAGACACAGCTCGGGGTTGCCGGCCATGATGTTGCCCTTGCACAGGGTGAAGCCGCACTGCGCCAGGCCCTGGTTGATGTGCTGCGCCAGCGGCAGCAGGCGGGCGCGAATTTCGGCAGCCTGGGCCGCGTCGCGTGCCTCGAACAGGATGCCGTTGTCCTGGTCGGTGTGCAGGGTCTGTTCGCGGCGGCCTTCGCTGCCGAAGCACAGCCAGCTGAACGGCACGCCGGGGTCGCCCTTGTCCTGGATCGCCAGTTCGATCACCCGGCACACGGTGTGGTCGTTGAGCAGGGTGATGATGTGGGTGATCTGGGTGGACGAGGCTCCATGGGCGAGCATGCGCTCGACCAGCTGGCCGATCTCGCCGCGCAGCGACACCAGGTTCTCGACCCGCGCGGCGTGACGGATGGTGCGCGCCAGGTGTACCAGGTCGACCCGCTGCAGCGAGAACAGGTCGCGCTCGGAGACCACCCCGCACAGGCGTTGGTCCTGCACCAGGCACACATGGGCGATATGGCGCTCGGTCATCGCGATGGCGGCGTCGAAGGCGCTGGCCTGGGGGCTGAGGTAGAAAGGCGCGGCGGTCATGTGCGCGGCGATCGGCGCGGCGAAGTCGGCACTGGCATCGGCCACCACCTGGCGCAGGTCGCGCAGGGTGAAGATGCCGACCGGTGCGCGCTGCTCGTCGACGATCACGATGCTGCCCACCTGCTGCTCGTGCATCAGGCGTACGGCCTCGCGTACGGGCGTATCTGGGGCGCAGGTGACCGGATGACGCATGGCCAGCTCACCCAGGCGGGTGTTGAGCGAATACTGGTTGCCGAGGGTTTCAACCGCGCGGCGCTGGACTTGCTGGTTGACCTGGTCGAGCAGGCTGCTGACGCCCCGCAGGGCAAAATCCCGAAACACTTCTGAGAGTGCGAATAGACGGATGAACGCCGCCTTGTTCAGTTGCAGGCAGAAGGTGTCTTCGGCGGCCAGGTGTTCGGTACGGGTGGCGCGCTCGCCCAGCAGGGCGGCCAGCGGGAAGCACTCGCCTCCGGTGATCTCGAAGGTGGTCTCGGTGCCGGTGGCGGCATGGTTGCGCTCGCCCACCACGCGTCCCTGCTTGACGATGTAGAAGTGCTCGACGGGTCCGTCGGCAGGCTTGATGATGCTCTCACCGCTGGCGTAGAAGCGCAGCTGGCATTGTTCCACCAGGTACGCCAGGTGGGCGTTTTCCATCTGGTTGAAGGGAGGAAAGCGTTGCAGGAACTGCATGGTGCCGTGAATATTCTGCAGTACTGCGGTTTTGCCGGCCTGGTCGAAGGCGTCCATCTTGCTCATGAGCTTTACCGCATCTGTGCGTCGGCGCCGAGGGCCGAGCATTTGTTTTTATCGTGCTGCATGGTCGGCCGCGGGGTGCGCAGTGCCCATTGGACGTTTGTCTAAAGTGGGTAAGCGTCAATTATCCGACGAAAGGCGGGTTGCGGCACATGCGTTTGCGGTCTGAACTTGATTCAACGGATATTTTTACGATGGAACAGCCATGCCCGAAGCCGACGACATACTGAGCGAAGCCGAGCGCAAGGCGCTGGCGAGCGTGACTGCGCGCGGGACCGCGCTGCCCAAGGTGCTGATCGTCGAAGACGACAAAGGGTCGCGCGAAGCGCTGGCGAGTTACTTGAAGGCCCATGGCATTCGTTGCCTTGCCGCAGAAAACACCACGGTGGCGTTCGACTACCTCAAGCGCGAACCCAGAATCGGGCTGCTGATTACCGACCTGCGCATGCAGCCGGTGGGGGGCATCGAGTTCATCGAGCAGATTCGTGAGTCGGACCAGGCCGCGTTGCCGATCATCATCGTGTCGGGCGATGCCAAGGTGCAGGACGCGATTGCGGCAATGCACCTGAGCGTGGTCGACTTTCTGCTCAAGCCGCTCGACCAGGAGAAGCTGGAAAAGCTGGTGAAGCTGGTGAGGCATGAGCTGGGCATCGGCTGAACCCCTTCGCTGGCTTGCCAGCGAAGGGGTGCGTAAGGCAGCGCTGTAACGAGCTTACAGCCCGTTGCGCGCCTTGAACTCGCGACGACGGCGATGCAGTACCGGCTCGGTATAACCGTTCGGCTGCTTCGCACCCTCGATCACCAGCTCGACCGCCGCCTGGAAGGCGATGTTGCTGTCGAAGTCCGGTGCCATCGGGCGGTACAGCGGGTCGTTGGCGTTCTGCTTGTCGACCACCGGCGCCATGCGCTTGAGGCCTTCGATCACCTGCGCCTCGCTGATGATGCCGTGACGCAGCCAGTTGGCCAGCAACTGCGCGGAAATCCGCAGGGTGGCGCGGTCTTCCATCAGGCCCACATCGTTGATGTCCGGCACTTTCGAGCAACCCACGCCCTGGTCGATCCAGCGCACTACATAGCCCAGAATGCCCTGGGCATTGTTGTCCAGTTCGTTGCGGATCTCTTCGTCCGACCAGTTGGTGTCGGTGGCCAGCGGAATGGTCAGGATATCGTCGACCGAGGCCGGCGCACGCTTGGCAAGTTCCGCCTGGCGGGCGAACACGTCGACCTTGTGGTAGTGCAGCGCGTGCAGCGCGGCGGCGGTCGGCGACGGCACCCAGGCGGTGTTGGCACCGGCCAGTGGGTGGGCGATCTTCTGCTCGAGCATGTCGGCCATCAGATCAGGCATGGCCCACATGCCCTTGCCGATCTGCGCGCGGCCCTGCAGGCCGGTGGCAAGGCCCACGTCGACGTTGTTGTTCTCGTAGGCACCGATCCACTTCTGGGTTTTCATGGCGCCCTTGCGCACCACGGCGCCCGCTTCCATGGAGGTGTGGATCTCGTCGCCGGTACGGTCGAGGAAGCCGGTGTTGATGAACACCACGCGCTCGCTGGCGGCCTGGATGCAAGCCTTGAGGTTGACCGTGGTACGGCGCTCCTCGTCCATGATGCCGACCTTCAGGGTGTTGCGCTTGAGGCCCAGCACGTCTTCGACGCGGCCGAACAGCTCGTTGGTGAAGGCGGCTTCTTCAGGGCCGTGCATCTTCGGCTTGACGATGTACACCGAGCCGGTACGGCTGTTCTTGCGGGTGGTGTTGCCGTTGAGGTTGTGCACCGCAGCCAGGTTGGTGACCAGCGCATCGAGGATGCCTTCGGGCACTTCGTTGCCATCCTTGTCGAGGATCGCGTCGATGGTCATCAGGTGACCGACGTTGCGCACGAACAGCAGCGAACGGCCATGCAGGCTCAGCGAGCCGCCATTGGGCGCGGTGTACTCGCGGTCCGGGTTCATGGTGCGGGTGAAGGTCTGGCCGGCCTTGCTCACGCTCTCGGCCAGGTCGCCCTTCATCAGGCCCAGCCAGTTGCGGTAGATCACCACCTTGTCGTCGGCATCCACCGCGGCCACGGAGTCTTCGCAGTCCATGATGGTGGTCAGGGCGGCTTCCATCAGTACGTCCTTGACCCCGGCGGCGTCGGTCTGGCCGACCGGGGTGCTGGCATCGATCTGGATCTCGAAGTGCAGGCCGTTGTTTTTCAGCAGCACGGCGACAGGGGCCGTGGCATCGCCCTGGTAGCCGACCAGTTGCGCGTCGTCGCGCAGGCCGCTGTTGCTGCCACCCTTGAGGGTGACCACCAGCTTGCCATCGGCAATGCTGTAGCGGGTGGCATCGACGTGGGAGCCGGCCGCCAGTGGCGCAGACTCGTCGAGGAAGGCGCGGGCGAAGGCGATGACCTTGTCGCCGCGTACCTTGTTGTAGCCCTTGCCCTTCTCGGCACCACCGGCTTCGCTGATGGCGTCGGTGCCGTACAGCGCGTCGTACAGCGAGCCCCAGCGGGCGTTGGAGGCGTTGAGGGCGAAGCGTGCGTTCATCACCGGCACTACCAGCTGCGGGCCGGCCATGCGAGCGATCTCGTCATCGACATTCTGGGTGGAGGCCTGGAAGTCCGCCGCTTCTGGCAGCAGGTAGCCGATCTCCTGGAGGAAGGCCTTGTAAGCCGGAGCATCGTGGGCCTGGCCCTTGCGCGCCTGGTGCCAGGCGTCGATCTGCGCCTGCAGGGTGTCACGCTTGGCCAGCAGGGCTTTGTTCTTTGGAGCGAGGTCGTTGATGATCTTCTCTGCCCCGATCCAGAACTGCTCGGCGTTGACGCCGGTTCCGGGAATGGCTTCGTTGTTCACGAAGTCGAACAGGACTTTGGCGACCTGAAGGCCACCGACTTGAACGTGTTCAGTCATTGCTTGCCTCACTCTGCTCAGCTATTCAGCTCTTGTTTCAACATTTTTGTAGTGCGCGTCGCGGCATACTACATGAAGCGCTGCGCTTGGGAAAATCAGACTAAATACGCCGTTTTGCGACCATTTGGTCGCAAAACGTCGTTCTGGGAGCGGGCATGTTCTCAAAAATCGAGTGAATTGTTCCAGATAAATCTAAAAACAGTACACGATTTGTTGTTCGAGCCCGCTGCGGCAGGTTGCCGCGCCTTGCCTATACTTGATCGGCGCCCCCGGTATTCGGGGGCTGGAGAGAGGACTGGCGCGTGGATCATCTTGTCTTGACCGTGATTGCCCCTGACCGCGCCGGCCAGGTGGAGCGGGTGGCCGAATGCATCGCCGAGCATAACGGCAACTGGCTGGAGAGTCGCATGTCGCGCATGGCAGGGCAATTCGCCGGCATCCTGCGCGTCGCGGTACCGGCCGAATCCTATGACGAACTGGTGGAGGCGTTGCAGGCGCTGGGCAAGCACGGGATTCGCGTGCTGATCGCCGAAAGCGGCATCGAGCCGTCGTGCACCTGGAAGCCGATCGCGATGGAGCTGGTGGGCAACGATCGCCCCGGCATCGTGCGCGACATCACCCGGCTGCTGGCCGAACAGGGGGTGAACCTGGAGCGCTTCAGTACCGACGTGCGGCCCGCGCCGATGAGCAGCGAGCCGCTGTTTCACGCCGATGCGCTGCTGGCCCTGCCGCTGACGCTGTCGCTGGATGACCTGCAAAAGCGCCTGGAGGCCCTGGCCGACGACCTGATGGTGGAGCTCAAGCTGCGCCCCGAAGAGTCGGCGTAGGGGGTGGCGTAGCGCTCAGGTGCGCCGGCGAATGCTCAGCCAGGCATCCACGCTGTACAGTGCCAGGCCGGCCCAGATGAACATGAACGCCACCAGGGTGCTGCTCGACAGATGTTCGTCGAACAGCAGCACCGCCTGCAGCAGCACCAGGGTCGGCGCCAGGTACTGCAGAAAGCCCAGGGTGGTGTAAGGCAGATGCCGCGCGGCGGCGTTGAAACACACCAGCGGTATCAGCGTGACGGGCCCGGCGGCGGCCAGCCACAGCGCGTCGCTGGTGCTGTAGAAGCTGGCCTGGGCGCTGTGGGCCATGGGGTTGAGCAGCAGCCAGCCGATGGCCAGCGGTACCAGCATCCAGGTTTCCACCACCAGCCCCGGCAACGCCGCCACCGGCGCCTGCTTGCGGATCAGCCCGTAGAAGCCGAAGCTCAGCGCCAGTACCAGCGACACCCATGGCAGGCTGCCTACCTGCCACACCTGCTGCGCCACCCCCACTGCCGCCAGGCCTACCGCCACCCACTGCAGGCGGCGCAGACGCTCGCCCAGCAGCAACATGCCCAGCAGCACGTTGACCAGCGGGTTGATGTAGTAACCCAGGCTCGCCTCGAGCATGCGCCCGTTGTTCACCGACCACACATAGGTCAGCCAGTTGCCCGCGATCAGCGATCCGCTCAGGGCCAGGATTGCCAGGCGTCGCGGGTTGTCGCGCAGTTCGCGCCACCAGCCCGGGTGCTTCCAGAACAGCAGCAGGATCGAGCCGAACAGGGCCGACCAGAGCACCCGATGCACGATGATTTCCACGGCGGGCACGTTCTGCAGGGCTTTGAAATAGATGGGGAACAGGCCCCAGATGATGTAGGCGGTCAGGCCCAGTATGTACCCGCGGCGCGGGTTGGCGGCTTGCATGCTGATTCCTTGCTTAGGCAGCTATCTAAAACCCGGCTATTGTAGACAGACTGGCAGCAGGTTCTAGAACAATTTCAGCGGCTCTTCGGCCAGTGCGGCGGTCTGCTCACGCAGGGCCAGGACCTGGTCGCCCCAGTAGCGTTCGCTGCCAAACCACGGGAAGCTGCGCGGGAACGCCGGGTCGTCCCAGCGGCGCGCCAGCCAGGCGCTGTAGTGCAGCTGGCGCAGGGCGCGCAGCGGTTCGATCAGGGCCAGTTCGCGGGGGTCGAAATCATGGAACTCGTTGTAGCCATCCATCAGTTCGGCCAGCTGGCCCAGGCGCTCGTGACGATCGCCGGCGAGCATCATCCACAGGTCCTGCACGGCGGGGCCCATGCGGCAGTCGTCCAGGTCGACGATGTGGAACACCTCGTCGCGGCACATCATGTTGCCGGGGTGGCAGTCGCCGTGCAGGCGGATGCTCTTGTACGGGGTGCGGGCGTAGGCGTCCTCCACGCGCTTGAGCAGGTCGCGGGCCACCGACTCGTAGGCCGGTAGCAGGCTGCGCGGCACGAAATTGCCTTCGAGCAGGGTGGCGAGGGAGGCGTGACCGAAGTTGGCCACGCCCAGCGCTTCACGGTGTTCGAACGGGCGCGTGGCGCCGACCGCGTGCAGGCGACCGAGCAACTGGCCGAGGCGGTACAGCTGGTCGAGGTTGCCCGGCTCCGGCGCGCGGCCGCCACGGCGCGGGAACAGTGTGAAGCGAAAGCCTGCATGCTCGAACAGGCTCTGGTCGTTGTGCACCAGCGGGGCGACCACGGGGACTTCGCAGTCGGCCAGTTCGGCGGTGAAGGCGTGCTCCTCGAGAATCGCCGCGTTGCTCCAGCGGCCGGGGCGATAGAATTTGGCGATCAGCGGTTCGGCGTCTTCGATGCCCACCTGGTAGACACGGTTCTCGTAGCTGTTGAGTGCCAGAACACGAGCGTCGCTGAGAAAGCCGATGCTTTCGACAGCGTCCAGGACCAGGTCGGGGGTAAGGGTATCGAAGGGGTGTGACATGGGAACTCCTGCAGCGCGACGGGTGGCCGGGCGTATGAGAGCCATGGTACAGCACCCCGGGGACGCTGCATGCCCCATCGCGGGTCAAGCCCGCTCCCACAAGGAAATCGCTGAACCTGTGGGAGCGGGCTTGACCCGCGATGGGCTGTGCTGCAGCCCCAATAATCTAGAGCGGCGTACCCAGCAGCACATACGCCGGCGAGAACCGCACTGCCACTTCACTGCCTACCGCCACCCGGTTGTCCAGCAGCCACTGCGGCTCGGCAAATGCGCACAGCGTCTGGCCGTTGCTCAGGCTCAGGCGCACCTCGGTAGTCCCTTGCGGGTCATCGATCAGTTCCTGTACCACGGCGCTCAACTGGTTGACCTGCGCCGGCCCGGGCATCGCCACCTCCAGCCAGCCGGCCTTGATCAGCGCCACCACCGGCGTGCCCGGTTCCAGCTCCAGGCGCAAGGTGCTGTCATGGGTGATCTGTGCCTCGATGCGCAGCCCCCCGGCCAGGGTCAGCTCCACGGTGTCGATGCGGCCCTGCGCGCGAATGGCGCTGACCCGCCCATGCAACTGATTGCGCGCACTGGTGCGCAGCATCAGGCGCCCGAGCAGGTCGAGATCGTCGGAGTCTTCGGCCGCTTCCAGCACCTGCGCCTGCAACAGTTGCAGCTTCTGGTACAGGCGCAACACCCGCTGCCCCTCCAGCGACAGTTTCGCCCCACCGCCGCCGCGCCCGCCCACGCTGCGTTCCACCAGCGGGCTGGCGGCCAGGTTGTTGAGCTCGTCGATGGCATCCCACGCGGCCTTGTAGCTGATGCCGGCGCTCTTGGCCGCCCGGGTGATCGACCCCTGCTCGGCGATGTGGGCAAGCAGGGCGATGCGTTGCGGGCGACGGACGATATGTTGGGTCAACAGGGCAGGCAGGGACATGGGCGGGCACGCAGTCGGGGCAGGGATGGCCCAGAAAGTGCCCGCCGCCCCGGCGCAAGTCAAGCGCCGCCGGGATTGGGCGTGCGTGCCAGGCAGTATACGTCCACCCGCGTGGCACCCGCCGCCCGCAACAGGCTGGCCAATGCCTGCGCAGTGGCGCCGGTGGTGAGCACATCGTCGACGATCGCCACATGCTGCCCCCTGATCGCCGCCGAATCGGCCAGGGCAAAGGCGTGGCGCAGGTTGCGCTTGCGCGCCTTGGCCGTCAGCCCCTGCTGGGCCGCCGTTTCTTGCGGGCGTTGGAGCAGACGTGGCTCGCAGGCGATCCCCAACTGCCCGGCCAACCACTGGGCAAGCATCGCAGCCTGGTTGAAGCCGCGTTCGCGCAGGCGCCGGCGCGCCAGCGGTACCGGCAACAGCAGGCCGGGCCGCGGCAGGTCTTCGGCAAAGCGGTAGGCAAGCCAGTTGCCCAGCAGTTGCGCCAGCAATCGGCCCAGCGGCCACTGGCGCTGGTGCTTGAAGCGGGTGATCAGTGCATCCACCGGGAAGCCGTAGTGCCAGGGCGCCTCGACCCGGGTGAAGGCGGGTGGGCGGCGGCTGCACTGGCCGCAGGTCAGGCCATGCATCGGCAAGGGCAGCGCGCAGGTTCGACAGCATTCTTCCAGCCAGGGCAGTTCGGCCTCGCAGGCCACGCAAATGGGGTGTGACTGCTGGGCAGGTTCATCGCACAGCAAACACGTTTGGTTGATATTTAGCCAGTTGTAAACCAGTTGTTTAAGGCGTGGTTGACAGTGCATGGCGCTTCCTTAACTATGCGAGCTATCCGTGATGCGCTGGCGGGCTTTCCTGTCCCGGCGCCAGTACAAGCCTAAACAAGGAAACACCCATGAGCGCCAGCACAACTGCAACGCTTCGTCACGACTGGTCCCTGGCCGAAGTCAAAGCACTGTTCCAGCTACCGTTCAACGACCTGCTGTTTCAGGCGCAGACCGTTCACCGCGCGCATTTCGACGCCAACCGCGTTCAGGTCTCGACCCTGCTGTCGATCAAGACCGGCGCCTGCCCGGAAGATTGCAAATATTGTCCGCAGTCCGGCCACTACAACACCGGCCTGGAAAAACAGAAGCTGATGGAGGTGCAGAAGGTGCTGGAGGAGGCCGCCCGGGCCAAGGCCATCGGCTCCACGCGCTTCTGCATGGGCGCGGCATGGAAGCACCCGTCGGCCAAGGACATGCCCTACGTGCTGCAGATGGTCAAAGGGGTCAAGGCCCTGGGCCTGGAAACCTGCATGACCCTGGGCAAGCTCGACCAGGAGCAGACCGTGGCCCTGGCCCAGGCCGGCCTGGACTACTACAACCACAACCTGGACACCTCGCCGGAGTTCTACGGCAGCATCATCACCACCCGCACCTACGGCGAGCGCCTGCAGACCCTGGCTTATGTGCGCGATGCCGGGATGAAGATCTGTTCGGGGGGGATCCTGGGCATGGGCGAATCGCTGGACGACCGCGCCGGGCTGCTGATCCAGCTGGCCAACCTCCCGGAGCACCCCGAATCGGTGCCGATCAACATGCTGGTGAAGGTGGCGGGCACGCCGCTCGAAAATGCCGAAGACGTCGACCCGTTCGACTTCATCCGCATGCTGGCAGTGGCGCGTATCCTCATGCCGCAGTCCCATGTGCGCCTGTCGGCCGGGCGCGAGGCGATGAACGAACAGATGCAGGCACTGGCCTTCTTCGCCGGGGCCAACTCGATCTTCTACGGCGAGAAGCTGCTGACCACCGCCAACCCGCAGGCCGACAAGGACATGCAACTGTTCGCGCGCCTGGGCATCCAGCCTGAAGCGCGCGAAGAGCACGCCGACGAGGTGCACCAGGCGGCCATCGAGCAGGCGCTGATCGAGCAGAAGAGCAGCGAGCTGTTCTACGACGCCGCCTCCGCCTGAGGTCGCCATGAGCTTTGATCTGAGTGCGCGCCTGGAACAACGGCGCGCTGCGGCGCTGTATCGCCAGCGCCCCCTGCTGCAGAGCCCGCAGGGGCCGCAGGTGATGGTGGACGGCACGCCGTTGCTGGCGTTTTGCAGCAACGACTACCTGGGCCTGGCCAACCACCCCGAGGTGATCGACGCCTGGCGTGCAGGCGCTGAGCGCTGGGGCGTGGGCGGCGGGGCGTCGCACCTGGTGATCGGCCACAGCTCGCCGCACCATGAACTGGAACTAGCCCTGGCCGAGTTTACCGGTCGCCCGCGCGCGCTGCTGTTCACCACCGGCTACCTGGCCAACCTGGGTGCGTTGACCGCGCTGGTGGGGCAGGGCGACAGCGTGCTGCAGGATCGCCTCAACCATGCTTCGCTGCTGGATGGCGGGTTGCTCAGTGGTGCGCGCTTCAGCCGCTACCTGCACAACGATGCCGACAGCCTCGGCAAGCGCCTGGCCAAGGCTACCGGCAATGCGCTGGTGGTCACCGATGGCGTGTTCAGCATGGATGGCGACATCGCCGACCTGCCGGCGCTGGCTGCCCAGGCGCAGGTCAGGGGCGCCTGGCTGATGGTCGACGATGCCCACGGCTTCGGCACCCTGGGCCGCCACGGCGGTGGCGTGGTGGAGCATTTCGGCCTGGACATGGGGCAGGTACCGGTGCTGGTCGGCACCCTGGGCAAGGCCTTCGGTACCGCCGGTGCATTCGTCGCCGGCAGTGAGGAACTGATCGAGTGCCTGATCCAGTTCGCCCGCCCGTACATCTATACCACCAGCCAGCCACCGGCCCTGGCCTGCGCCACGCTCAGGAGCCTGCAACTGCTGCGTGACGAGCACTGGCGCCGCGAGCACCTGGCTGCGCTGATCCGCCAGTTCCGTCAGGGCGCCGAGCAGATCGGCCTGCACCTGATGGACAGTTTCACGCCGATCCAGCCGATTCTGATCGGCGATGCCGCAAGGGCCATGCGGCTGTCGGCGATGTTGCGCGAACGCGGGCTGATGGTCACGGCGATCCGTCCACCGACGGTGCCGGCCGGCAGTGCCCGGCTGCGCGTGACCCTGACCGCCGCCCACAGCGCCGCGCAGGTACAGCTATTGTTGAATGCATTGGCCGAGTGTCATTCGCTGCTGGAGCCTGCTGATGCGTGATCGACTGATTCTGTTGCCGGGCTGGGGCCTGGGTACCGCTGCACTGGAGCCGTTGGCCGCGAGCTTGCGCGCCCTGGATGCCAAGCTGCACGTGGAGCTGATGCCTCTGCCGGAGCTGGATGGCAGTGACGTGCCTGTATGGCTGGATCACCTGGACCGCACGCTGCCTACCGACACCTGGCTGGGAGGCTGGTCGCTGGGCGGCATGCTCGCCGCCGAGCTGGCGGCGCGACGCGGCGATCACTGCTGCGGGCTGGTGACGCTGGGCAGCAACGCCAGCTTCGTGGCCCGTGCGGGCTGGCCCCATGGCATGCCGACCGACACCTTCAATACCTTTCTCGACGGTTGCCGTAGCCATACGCAAGTGACGCTCAAGCGCTTCAAGTCGCTGTGCAGCCAGGGCGCCCAGGCGCCGCGCAGCCTGGCGCGTTTGCTGGAGGTGGGGGTGCCGGCAACCGACCCGCTGTACCTGGCCACGGGCCTGGAGGTATTGCGGAAACTCGATACCCGGGCTGCGCTGAGCAACTTCGGCGGCCCGCAGTTGCACCTGTTCGCAGGCAGCGACGCGCTGGTGCCGGTCGAGGCGGCCAAGGCGCTGTTCGAACTGCTGCAGGACGTCGAGGTGGGCATTGTCGAGGACAGCGCCCACGCCTTCCTGCTGGAGCACGCCCAGGCGTTGGCGACCTTTATCAAGACCTTCCTGCACGAGAGTGGCGATGACTGATCTTTCCCTGCCCAGGCTGCCCGGCGCCTTGCCCGACAAGCGCCAGGTGGCGGCCTCGTTTTCCCGTGCTGCGGCCAGCTACGACAGTGTCGCCGCGTTGCAGCGGGCGGTGGGCGCTCATCTGCTGGCGCAGCTGCCCGCCGAGTTGCAACCGCGTTGCTGGATCGATCTGGGCAGTGGCACCGGGCATTTCAGCCGGCACTTGCAGCAACGTTATCCACAAGGGCTGGGTGTGGCGGTGGATATCGCCGAAGGCATGCTGCTGCATGCCCGTGAGCTGGGGGGCGCGCATTACCATGTGGCGGGCGATGCCGAGCGTCTGCCGCTGCGTGATGGCAGCGCCGGGCTGATCTTCTCCAGCCTGGCGGTGCAGTGGTGCGCCGACCTGGCTGCGGTGCTGCGTGAAGCGCAGCGGGTTCTGCAGCCTGGGGGCGTGCTGGCGTTCGCCAGCCTGTGCGTGGGCACGCTGTTCGAGCTGCGTGAAAGCTGGCAGGCGGTGGACGGGCTGGTGCACGTCAATCGCTTCCGCCCTCTGGCGCACTACCAGCGTCTGTGTGCCGACAGCGGGCTGCAGGTGCTCGGGCTGGAGGCCCGGCCCCATGTACTGCATTACCCCGATGTGCGCAGCCTGACCCACGAGCTCAAGGCGCTGGGCGCACACAACCTCAACCCCGGTCGCCCCGCCGGCCTGACCGGCAGGGCACGCATGCAGGGCCTGCTGCAGGCCTACGAGCGCTTTCGCCAGCCGCAGGGACTGCCCGCCACCTATCAGGTAGTCTATGCGGTACTGCACAAGCCGCAGCACCAGGGGGATTGAGATGCATGCTGCCTATTTCATCGCCGGCACCGATACCGATGTGGGCAAGACCACCATTGCCGCCGGCCTGCTGCATGCGGCACGTCTGGCCGGCCTGAGTACCCTTGGGGCCAAGCCGGTAGCGTCGGGCTGCGAGGTGACCCCCAAGGGCCTGCGCAACGCCGATGCACTGGCCCTGATCGCGCAAAGCAGCCTCACGCTGCCCTATGCGCAGCTCAACCCGTTTGCCTTCGAGCCCGCCATCGCCCCGCACCTGGCGGCCCGCGAGGCGGGTGTTGCGCTGAGCGTGCAGGCGTTGCTGGCGCCGATGCGCACGGTGCTGGCGCACAACGCCGATTTCACCCTGATCGAAGGGGCGGGTGGCTGGCGGGTGCCGTTGTCCGATCAGGCCAATCTGTCGGACCTGGCGATTGCGCTCAAGCTGCCGGTGATCCTGGTGGTAGGCGTGCGCCTGGGTTGCATCAACCATGCGCTGCTCAGTGCCGAGGCGATTGCCCGCGATGGCCTGCAACTGGCCGGCTGGGTGGCGAACATCATCGAGCCGCGCACCTCGCGCCTGGAGGAGAACCTGGCTTCGCTTGCCGAACGCCTGCCGGCCCCCTGCCTGGGCCGGGTGCCAAAACTCAAGGTGGCCAGCGCCGAGGCGGTGGCCGCATACCTGCAGCTGGATTTGCTCGACTAGGCTGAGTCTATTGAAGGGCACTGTGCCATTAGTGTTTTTGACGGGCCTTTTGCCGGGTTGTCTGCTTCAATAGGGGCCATTGATGTCATCTGTGCCTTCCGTCACCTGGAGAGTTTGAAATGGAAATCTCGGGCAGTTCCGCATTCTATGCCGGCCTGGGCGCCATTCAGAGCGGCCAGAACCGCGTCGATCAGGCCGCCAGCCAGATCGCCAACACCACTGTCGAACGTGCTGCCACCAGCCAGTCCAGCGACTACCAGGCCGAACGCCTGCGCTCGGTCGACCGCAGCCAGCAGATGGACCTGGCCACCAGCACCGTCGAACTTGCCCTGGGCAAGCATCAGGTCGAGCTGGGTGTCAAAGTGGCCAAGGCCTCCGACGAAATGCTCGGCACGCTGATCGATACCTACGCCTGAGCCAGCAGGCCCTCGCACCTCCCCGGTTTTACCCCTACATCCTGACTCGACGCCCTGGCCCAATGCCGGGCGCCTTGTCGTGCCTGCGTTCTGGCGAGCGGGGCCGGAGCGTAGCCTGCCATGGCAGAAATGCCCTCATGGGGGTGCTTGACAAGGTTTCGGCGTAAACGTATGTTTCAAACAACTGTTTGACCGAAAGCCGCCTAGAGCTGGTCGGTGTATGTCGCGGTCTCCCTATTCAAGGATCCATCAGCAGAGGTTCATCGCTATGCCTGATTACAAAGCCCCCTTGCGTGATATTCGTTTCGTTCGCGATGAACTGCTGGGCTACGAAGCGCACTATCAGAGCCTGCCGGCTTGCCAGGACGCCACCCCCGACATGGTCGATGCGATCCTCGAGGAAGGCGCCAAGTTTTGTGAACAGGTACTGGCCCCGCTGAACCGTGTGGGCGACCTGGAAGGCTGCACCTGGAGCGAGTCGGGCGTTAAGACCCCCACCGGCTTCAAGGAAGCCTACAAGCAGTTCGTCGAAGGCGGCTGGCCGAGCCTGGCCCATGACGTCGATCACGGCGGCCAGGGTCTGCCCGAGTCGCTGGGCCTGGCGGTCAGCGAAATGGTCGGCGAGTCGAACTGGTCGTGGGGCATGTACCCAGGCCTGTCGCACGGCGCGATGAACACCATCTCCGAGCACGGCACCGCCGAGCAGCAGAACACCTACCTGACCAAGCTGGTATCCGGCGAATGGACCGGCACCATGTGCCTGACCGAACCGCACTGCGGTACCGACCTGGGCATGCTGCGCACCAAGGCCGAACCTCAGGCCGACGGTTCCTACAAGGTCACCGGCACCAAGATCTTCATCTCGGCCGGTGAACACGACATGGCCGACAACATCGTGCACATCGTGCTGGCGCGCCTGCCCGATGCACCGGCCGGCACCAAAGGCATCTCGCTGTTCATCGTGCCCAAGTTCCTGCCGACCGCCGAAGGCGGTGTGGGCGAGCGCAACGCCGTTTCCTGTGGCTCCATCGAACACAAGATGGGCATCCACGGCAACGCCACCTGCGTGATGAACTTCGACGCCGCCACCGGCTACCTGATCGGCCCGGCCAACAAGGGCCTGAACTGCATGTTCACCTTCATGAACACCGCTCGCCTGGGTACCGCGCTGCAAGGCCTGGCCCACGCCGAAGTGGCGTTCCAGGGCGGCCTGAAGTATGCCCGCGACCGCCTGCAGATGCGTTCGCTGACCGGCCCCAAGGCGCCGGACAAGGCGGCTGACCCGATCATCGTCCACCCGGACGTGCGTCGCATGCTGCTGACCATGAAAGCCTTCGCCGAAGGCAACCGCGCGATGGTGTACTTCACCGCCAAGCAGGTCGACATCGTCAAGTACAGCCAGGACGAAGAAGAGAAGAAGAAGGCCGACGCACTGCTGGCCTTCATGACCCCGATCGCCAAGGCGTTCATGACCGAAGTCGGCTTCGAGTCGGCCAACCACGGCGTGCAGATCTACGGCGGCCACGGCTTCATCGCCGAGTGGGGCATGGAGCAGAACGTTCGCGACAGCCGCATCTCGATGCTGTACGAAGGCACCACCGGCATCCAGGCGCTGGACCTGCTGGGCCGCAAGGTGCTGATGACCCAGGGCGAGGCGCTCAAGGGCTTCACCAAGATCGTGCACAAGTTCGTCCAGAACAACGAAGGCAACGAGGCCATCAGCGAGTTTGTCGCGCCATTGGCCAAGTTGAACAAGGAGTGGGGCGAATTGACCATGAAGGTCGGCATGGCCGCGATGAAGGACCGCGAAGAAGTCGGTGCCGCCTCGGTGGACTACCTGATGTACTCCGGTTACGCCTGCCTGGCCTACTTCTGGGCCGACATGGCGCGCCTGGCCGCCGAGAAACTGGCTGCCGGCACCAGCGAAGAGGCGTTCTACACCGCCAAGCTGCAGACCGCGCGCTTCTACTTCCAGCGCATCCTGCCGCGGACCCGCACGCATGTGGAAACCATGCTGTCGGGCGCGAGCAACCTGATGGACATGAACGAAGAGCATTTCGGGCTCTCGTACTGAGTCATCGCCTGAAGCAAGAAAGCCCGCCCTTACCGGCGGGTTTTTTTATGCGCCAGTCAGAACCTGATACGAATACGTGCTAAGCCCTGCTCCCACCCTGCCGTTACAAGTGCTGCCGGCATATTCATCTATTCATGTGCGCTGCCGACACATTAAAGGCACAATGCCATTACTTGATCTGCCGGGTCGGAGATTCCCTTGTTTCGTTTATCCGCTGTACGACTGAGCCATTTTCTGCCGTCACTGTTCCTGCTGGTGTCGGGGCTCGCCGCTGCTTATGTCAGAGACCTCAACGTCTTCTTCACCTCGCTGTTCAACGTGCTGCCAACCCTGGTGCTGCTGCTGGGCGGGGCCTACTGCACGGTCTACCGCCGTCAGCGTGAACTGTTCCTGATGGTCACGGTGTATATCGCCTACTTCCTGCTCGACACCCAGACCGACTACTACCGCGACAATGGCGTGGTACGCCAGGACGCCGCCGTGGTGTTCCACCTGGTGTGCCTGTTGCTGCCCATCCTGTTTGCGCTGTACGGCGCCTGGCAGGAGCGCACGCACCTGTTCCAGGACATGGTGGCGCGCTTTGCCGTGCTGCTGGCGGTCGGCAGCACGGCGCTGGGGCTGGAGCAGAGCTACCCGCAGGCGCTGCTCAACTGGCTCGCGGAAATCCGCTGGCCGGCGCTGCACGGTCAGTGGATGAGCCTGATCCAGCTGGCCTACCCGGTGTTTCTGCTCGCCTTCATCCTGCTGGTGGTGCAGTACCTGCGCGAACCGCGCCCGCTGCATGCGGCGCAGGTGATCGGTCTGATGGGGATCTTCTGGATGCTGCCGCAGACCTTCATCCTGCCCTTCACCCTGAATATCATGTGCAGCCAGGTGATGCTGATGATCGCCGCCGCGGTCTCCCACGAGGCCTACCAGATGGCGTTTCGCGACGAGCTCACCGGCCTGCCGGGGCGCCGCGCGCTCAACGAGCGCATGCAGCGTCTGGGGCGCAACTATGTGCTGGCGATGACCGACGTCGACCACTTCAAGAAATTCAACGATACCCACGGGCACGACGTGGGCGACCAGGTGCTGCGCCTGGTGGCCAGCAAACTGTCCAAGGTCACCGGCGGGGGCCGCGCCTACCGCTATGGCGGCGAGGAGTTCGCCCTGGTGTTCGCGGCCAAGACCATCGAGGAATGCCTGCCGCACCTGGAGGCGGTGCGCGAGGTGATCGCCAACTACAATATCCAGCTGCGCAACCAGGACAGCCGCCCCCAGGACGACCAGCAGGGGCGACAACGCCGTGGGGCGGCCGGGGCCAGCAGCGTGTCGGTGACCATCAGCATCGGTGCCGCCGAGCGCCTGCCCGAGCACCGCAGCCCCGATGAGGTGCTCAAGTCGGCCGACCAGGCGCTGTACAGTGCCAAGGGAGCGGGGCGTAACTGCACCATGACCTACGGCCACCAGAGCAAGCGTGGAGCGGTGCGCACGGCGTGACCAGAAGTGACCATATGGTCGCCAGATGACCCTATGTGTCACAAAAGTTGTTAGGTTACACTGGCTCGCAACTGTGTAGCGGCCCTGCGGGGCCGTCCCGACTCAAGGTGTGAGAGGTTGCCATGGCTGACTATAAAGCGCCCCTGCGCGATATGCGCTTCGTCCTCAACGAAGTCTTCGAAGTATCCCGGCTGTGGGCACAACTGCCCGGGCTGGCCGAGGCGGTCGACGAAGAAACCGCACTGGCGGTGCTCGAGGAAGCCGGCAAGGTCACCAGCCAGCGCATCGCTCCGCTGAGCCGCAGCGCCGACGAAGAGGGCTGCCATTGGGACAACGGCGCTGTGCGCACCCCGGCCGGCTTCATCGATGCCTACCGCACCTACGCCGATGGCGGCTGGGTGGGCGTGGGCGGCGACCCTGCCTATGGCGGCATGGGCATGCCCAAGGTGATCTCTGCCCAGGTCGAAGAAATGGTCAACTCCTCGAGCCTGGCCTTCGGCCTGTACCCGATGCTGACCGCCGGTGCCTGCCTGTCGATCAACGCCCACGCCAGCGAAGAGCTCAAGACGCGGTACCTGCCCAACATGTACGCCGGGGTCTGGGCCGGCTCCATGTGCCTGACCGAGCCCCACGCCGGTACCGACCTTGGCATCATACGTACCCGCGCCGAGCCGCAGGCCGACGGCAGCTACAAGGTCACCGGCACCAAGATCTTCATCACCGGCGGCGAACACGACCTGACCGAGAACATCATCCACCTGGTGCTGGCCAAGCTGCCTGACGCCCCGGCCGGGCCCAAGGGCATCTCGCTGTTCCTGGTGCCCAAGTTCCTGGTCAACCCCGACGGCAGCCTGGGCGAGCGCAACCCGGCCACCTGTGGCTCCATCGAGCACAAGATGGGCATCCAGGCCTCGGCCACCTGCGTGATGAACTTCGACAGCGCCGTGGGCTACCTGGTCGGCGAGCCGAACAAGGGCCTGGCAGCGATGTTCACCATGATGAACTACGAGCGTCTGGGGGTCGGCATCCAGGGCCTGGCATCGGCCGAGCGTTCCTACCAGAACGCCATCGAATACGCCCGCGACCGCCTGCAGAGCCGTGCACCTACCGGGCCCCAGGCCAGGGACAAGACTGCCGACCCGATCATCGTGCACCCCGATGTGCGGCGCATGCTGCTGACCATGAAGGCACTGAACGAAGGCGGCCGGGCTTTCTCCACCTATGTTGCGATGCAGCTCGATACCGCCAAGTTCAGCGAAGACCGCGAGGCCCGCAAGCGCGCCGAAGACCTGGTGGCGCTGCTGACGCCGGTGTCCAAGGCGTTTCTCACCGACCTGGGCCTGGAAGTGACCGTGCATGGCCAGCAGGTGTTCGGCGGCCATGGCTACATTCGCGAGTGGGGCCAGGAGCAACTGGTGCGCGACGTGCGCATCACCCAGATCTACGAAGGCACCAATGGCATCCAGGCCCTGGATCTGATGGGCCGCAAGGTGGTGGGTAGCGGCGGGGCGTTCTACAAGCTGTTCGCCGACGAGATCCGCCATTTCATCGCCACCGCCGACACGGCGCTGGGCGAGTTCGTCAAACCGCTGGAGACGGCGCTGGACAGCCTCGACGAACTGACCGCCTGGGTGCTCGACCGCGCCAAGGCGAACCCCAACGAAATCGGCGCGGCGTCGGTGGAGTACCTGCACGCCTTCGGCTACACCGCCTATGCCTACATGTGGGCACTGATGGCCCGCACGGCCCTGGCCAAACAGGGTGAGGACGACTTCTACGCCAGCAAGCTGGGCACCGCACGCTTCTACTTCGCCCGCCTGCTGCCGCGTATTCACTCGCTCAGCGCCTCGGTGAAGGCGGGCAGCGAGTCGTTGTACCTGCTCGACGCGGAACAGTTTTGATCTGACGGCGTCATGTAAGCATTTGCTTACATGACGTGGTGACGTTTAGCCTCTTCCGTAAGATTGGATCCACAGCTAATCTTCACCTCATGGACGTCGCGCAGGATGCGCACAGTACATAACAGGGACACGGAAGGATTTCCTGCCAGGACGGCGGGACGAAAAGGATGTCAGGGAAACAGTCTGCAAAACCCCGCTTCGGCGGGGTTTTCTTTTGCCCGGGTTTTTTCTAGCCGAGCACATCCAGAGGTGAACCGCCGATCTGGCGAGGGTCGATCTCTTCCTCCAGCAGATTGCGCAGCAGCTCAACCGACGCCTGCTGGCGCTGCGCATCGCGAAACACCAGGCCTACCTTCAGTGGCACCCGCGGCTCGCTCAGCGGCTTCCAGAGCAGCTCTGGATCGTCCGTGGCGTCGCGCGCACGCCCCGGCAACACGGTTGCCAGCGAGGTATGCGCCAGGCTGTCGAGAATCCCGCCCATGTTGTTCATCTCGGCCTGCACCTGCGGGCGGCGCCCGAGGTTGGCCAGTTGCGCCTGCCAGATCTGGCGTACCTGGAACTCTTCGCCCAGCATCAGCATGGGCAGTTCGGCGGCCTGCTTGAGCGAGACCTTCTTGAATTCGCGCAGCGGGTGCGTGTGCGGGATCACCAGTTGCAGCTCGTCTTCGTACAGCAGCAGGCCGTGAAGGCCCGGCTGGCGCGGCGGCAGGTAGCTGATGCCGATGTCCAGGGTGCCGTTGAGCAGGCGCCGTTCGATCTCCAGCCCCGACAGTTCGTAGATCTGCACCACCAGGTGTGGTTGCGCCTTGCGCAGGCGGTCGAGCAGTTGCGGCACCAGGCTCGGCCGTACCGTCTGCAGCACGCCGATGGCCAGGGTCCGCAAGGCCTGCCCGCGGAAGTTGCGCAACGCCTCGCGGGCGCGTTGCAGGCCGTCGAGCAGGGGCAGGGCGTGGTTGTACAGTGTGTGTGCGGCCAGGGTTGGCAACAGGCGCTTGTTGCCCCGTTCGAACAGGCTCACATCGAGGCTGTGTTCGAGCTGGCGGATCTGCTGCGACAGCGCTGGCTGCGACAGTGAAAGGCGTTCGGCGGCCCGGCCCACATGGCCTTCTTCGTACACCGCGACGAAATAACGCAGTTGGCGAAAATCCATAAGCAATACTTATCAAAAAAGCTCGAAAAACGAAATGGCCGAAGGCCCGCGAGAAGCCTAGTCTATCCCGTATTCACAAGGTTTACAGGGCCAGAAGGCGCGATGAATACCGTGTATGTGGATGGCGTTTACATAGGCAAGGCAAAAAATGTCGGTTATGGGTTACTCACCGATATCGATAAGGAACAGGTTGCAAGAAGGCTGTGGTTATGGCCACAGGGGCTGGGCAGCGACGAACACGGCGACCCGCGCTTCCATACCGGCCCCGAGCGGGCCTTGCACCACTATCCGGCCGAGCACTACGCCTGGTGGCGGCGACGTTATCCACAGATCGACTGGTGCGCGCCGGGTTTTGGCGAAAACCTCTCGACCCGCGGCCTTACCGAAGAGCACGTCTGTCTGGGCGACATGTTCCGCTGGGGCGGGGCGCTGCTGCAGGTCAGCCAGCCGCGCTCGCCGTGCTACCGCCTGAGCCATCGCTGGGGCTTGCCGAACCTGCCGCAACAGGCGCAGGACGCGCTGCGCTGCGGCTGGTTCTACCGGGTGCTCAAGCCTGGCTTCGTCAGCGCCGATGAGCCGTTCGAACTGATACAACGCAGCTATCCGGGCCTGACCGTGGCCTGGGCACTGCATACTTTTTACCGTGAACCTCTGGAGCATGCGGGTTTGAAAAAGCTGGTGGATTGTCCGGCCCTCTCGTCACGCTGGCGCGACATCGCGATCAAGCGCCTGCGCAGCGGCCAGGTCGAGGACTGGGCCGCGCGCCTGCTTGGCCTGCCGCTGGAAGGGCTGCGCGCATGAACCTGTTCAATCTGCGTCGCCAGGCGGCGCGCGCTGCCGAGCAGGCACCGGCGCCGGTGGCACTGGCCCAGGCCGAGCAGTTGTCGCGGGAATGCCTGATGCCGGCCACCGAGCGTGCGCCACAGGTGTTCGTGCGCGGCCAGGGTTCGTGGCTGTGGGACAACGAAGGCCGCGCCTATCTGGATTTCACCCAGGGTTGCGCGGTGAACAGCCTCGGGCACAGCCCCAAGGCGCTGGTGCAGGCACTGAGCAGCCAGGCCCAGGCATTGATCAACCCCGGCGCCGGCTTTCATAACCGTGGCCTGTTGAGCCTGGTCAACCGCCTGTGCCAGAGCACCGGCAGCGATCAGGCCTACCTGCTCAACAGTGGTGCCGAAGCCTGCGAAGGTGCGATCAAGCTGGCGCGCAAGTGGGGCCAGCTGCATCGCAATGGCGCCTACCACATCATCACTGCGCGCCAGAGCTGCCACGGGCGCAGCCTGGGGGCGCTGTCGGCCTCCGACCCGTCGGCGTGCAACCGCTGCGAGCCCGGCCTGCCGGGTTTCAGCAAGGTGCCGTTCAACGATCTGGCCGCGCTGCATGCAGCAGTGGACTCGCGTACCGTGGCGATCATGCTCGAGCCGATCCAGGGCGAGGCCGGGGTGATCCCGGCCACCCAGCAGTACCTCAAGGGTGTCGAGCGCCTGTGCCGCGAACTGGGCATCCTGCTGATCCTGGATGAGGTGCAGACCGGCGTGGGCCGTTGCGGCGCGCTGCTGGCCGAGCAGACCTACGGCGTGCGCGCCGACATCATCACCCTGGGCAAGGGCCTGGGCGGCGGTGTGCCGCTGGCCGCCCTGCTGGCGCGGGGTACGGCCTGCTGCGCCGAGGCCGGCGAGCTGGAAGGCAGTCACCATGGCAATGCACTGATGAGTGCGGCGGGCCTGGCGATTCTCGATGCCGTGCTGGAGCCGGGCTTCATGGAGCAGGTGCAGGCGTCGGGGCGGCACCTGCGTGATGGCCTGAGCCACCTGGCGGGGCGTTATGGCCAGGGCGAGGTGCGCGGCCAGGGCTTGCTGTGGGGCCTGGAGCTGAGCGACGACTCGGCCGCAGCCCTGGTCAAGGCGGCGCTGCAGGAAGGGCTGCTGCTCAATGCGGCGCAGGCCAATGTGCTGCGCTTTTCGCCGGCGCTGACCGTCAGCCGCGGCAACATCGACGAAATGCTGCTGCGCCTGGCGCGTGCCTTTGCCCGTGTGCACACGGCGCAACTCAACCAGCGGCGTGCCTGACCCGGTAGCGCCGTACCGAATTCAACGAACCGTCTCGCGTTCCTGCGCATCGCCCCGGGCCTGATCCTTTTGGCCTGGGGCGTTTTTTTATGGGGGATGGCTATTTGAACCAGTGGGGGGTGCTTGCAGTCTGTAGTTAGGACTTTAGACAAGGAGCTGCCCGATGGACCTGATCCGAATTATCTTCGCCATTCTGTTGCCGCCGCTGGGCGTGTTCCTGCAGGTGGGTTTTGGTGGCGCCTTCTGGCTGAACATCCTGCTCACCTTGTGCGGTTACATTCCGGGGATCGTGCACGCGGTGTACATCATCGCCAAGCGCTAGACCGCGTCGCGGCCATCGCCTGTAGGAGCCGGCGTTGCCGGCGAATGGGCCTGTACGGTTCAGACCGCGCTGGGACATTCGCCAGCAAGGCTGGCTCCTACAATGGCAATGGCCGTGACAGAACCTCCCGGTAGAACTTCCACTCTTCTTCCAGCGCATGCGCCAGGTTCGCTGCCGTCCGGAACCCGTGCCGCTCGGTCGGGTAGAAATGCCCTTCGGCACGCACCCCATTGGCCTTCAGCGCCGCCAGCATCGAACGGGTCTGCTCCGGTACCACCACCGCATCCAGTTCGCCCTGGAAGAAAATCACCGGCACCTTGATCTGCGCGGCATGCAGCAGTGGCGTGCGCGCCTGATAACGCTGCACATCCTGCTGCGGGTCGCCGATCAGCCAGTCCAGGTAATCGCCTTCGAACTTGTGCGTGGCGCGCGTCAGCGCCAGCGGGTCGCTGACCCCGTACAGGCTCGCCCCGCCACGGAACACATTCTGGAACGCCAGCGCGCACAGCGTGGTGTAGCCCCCGGCGCTGCCCCCGCGGATGAACGCCTGCGTCGGGTCGATCAACCCTTGCCCTGCCAGGAAGTCGACCACCGCGCAGGCATCCTGCACGTCCACTTCGCCCCAGCGCAGGTGCAGGGCCTGGCGATAGGCGCGGCCATAGCCGCTGCTGCCACGGTAGTTGAGGTCGGCCACTGCAAAGCCGCGCTGGGTCCAGTACTGGATGCGCGGGTCGAGCACCGGGAAGCACGCCGAGGTCGGTCCGCCATGCACGAACACCACCAGCGGCGGCGCCTCGACACCATTCATGGCCGGGTAGAAGAAGGCGTGCGCCTGGGCATCGCCGCTGGGGTAGGTGATGCTGCGCGGCTGGCTGACCTGTTCGCTGGGCAAGGGCATCGCACCGCCGGCCAGCACCTGAACGGCATGGCTGTGGCGGTCGATGGCGATGACGGCGGGCGTGCTGACGGCAGAGGCGGCGATGGCATACAGGTACCGGTCGTCGATCTCCAGGCAGCGAAAGCGGGTGTAGACGTCACTGAAGTCTTCCAGGGTGCCATCGGCATGATGCACGCCCAGGCGGCTGAAGCCGCCCTCGAACCAGCTCACCAGATACCCGCCGCCGTCCAGGGGCAGCCAGGTGCTGGCGCCCAGTTGCCACGGTGCGCCAGCATGGTCGGCGCGCTCGGCCGGCAGTGCTGCCCAGCCCTGCGGGGTTTCGCCCCAGGGTTGCCAGTAGCCGTCACGATCCGACAGGCAGTACAGGCGACCGTCGGCATCGAAGCGCGGCTGCTGCAGCGATTCCGGTTGCGCCTCGCTGCCGGCGATGCAGCGCGGCGCTTCCCAGGTGTGTGCATCGCGGCGTTCGGCGCACAGCAGGCGGGTGGCAGTCCAGGGTTGGTGCGGGCGGCTCCATTCGATCCAGGCCAGGCGCTGGCCGTCGGCGCTGAGGGTGGGAGCGGCATAGAAGTCGGCGCCTTCGGCCAGTACTGTGCGGGTGCCGGCGGTGATCGATACCAGCCGGTGCACATCGGCGTCTTCTTCAACCGCCAGCACCTGGCCGGCGCCCCAGCGCAGGTCACCGTAGCGGCACTGGCCGTGGGTCAGCGGCTGCGGCTGCCCGCCCTCGAGCCCCTGGCTGTAGAGCTGCTGGTCGGCTTCGTTGACGAACACCAGCCCGTCGTCGCTCAGGCAGAAACCGCCGCCGCCATACTCGTAGACGCGGCTGCGCACGCTGAAGCCGTCGGGGGTCAGGCAGCGGGCCTGGCCGTCACGCCACTGCCAGATGCGGCAACCGCCGTCCTGGGGGCGAAACTCGTTCCAGAACAGCCCCAGCGGGCTGCGCTTGAGTTCGGCGTAGTCGGTGCCGGCGGCAACCGCCTGTTGTGCGCTGAAACGCTCAGCCGCGGGCGATGAGACGGGAGTTTCGATCATTGCGAAAGGTCATCTGGTCGATGGTCTGGGTGGCGGTTTCGGCCTCCTCCCGAGCAGCGAGGATGATCCCGTGGTCCGCCGATTTGGCGCAAACCGGGTCGGCATTGCTGGCGTCGCCGGTCAGCATGAAGGCCTGGCAGCGGCAGCCGCCGAAGTCCTTTTCTTTCTCGTCGCAGGAGCGGCACGGCTCGGGCATCCAGTCGTAACCGCGAAAACGATTGAAGCCGAACGAGTCATACCATATGTGCTGCATGCTGTGTTCGCGCACGTTGGGGAATTGTACCGGCAACTGGCGTGCGCCATGGCACGGCAGTGCGGTGCCGTTCGGGGTGACGGTGAGGAATATGCTGCCCCAGCCGTTCATGCAGCCCTTGGGCCGCTCTTCATAGTAGTCGGGGGTGACGAAGATCAGCTTGCACGGGTTGCCCGCAGCCTGCAGTTTCTCGCGGTATTCGTTGGTGATGCGTTCGGCGCGCTCCAGCTGCGCGCGGGTGGGTAGCAGGCCGGCGCGGTTGAGCTTGGCCCAGCCGTAGAACTGGCACGTGGCGAGCTCGACGAAGTCGGCTTCCAGGGCGATGCACAGCTCGATGATGCGGTCGATCTTGTCGATGTTGTGCCGGTGGGTGACGAAGTTCAGCACCATCGGGTAGCCGTGGGCCTTGACCGCGCGGGCCATCTCCAGCTTCTGCGCGAAGGCTTTTTTCGAGCCTGCCAGCAGGTTGTTGACCTGTTCGTCGCTGGCCTGGAAGCTGATCTGGATGTGGTCCAGCCCGGCGCGCTTGAAGTCGGCGATCTTCTGTTCGGTCAGGCCGATGCCGGAGGTGATCAGGTTGGTGTAGTAGCCCAGGCGGCGCCCCTCGCCGATCAGCTCGGCCAGGTCCTGGCGCACCAGTGGCTCGCCGCCGGAAAAGCCCAGTTGCGCGGCGCCCATTTCACGCGCCTCGGCCATCACCTTGAACCACTGCTCGGTGCTCAGCTCCTTGCCCTGCTCGGCGAAGTCCAGCGGGTTGGAGCAGTACGGGCATTGCAGCGGGCAGCGGTAGGTCAGCTCGGCCAGCAGCCACAGCGGCAGGCCGACTGCGGGCTTGGCCGGTACCTCACTCAAGGACGATCCAGTGTTGCTCACGGGCGACCTCCATGAATTGCTCGATGTCGTCACCGAGTTCGGGTACACCGGGGAATTGAACGTCCAGCTCGGCAATGATCGCGGCCACATCGCGCTTGCCGTCGATCAGCCCGCCGATCAGCGCGGCGCTTTCGTTGAGCTTGATCATTCCTTCGGGGTAGAGCAGCACATGGCCCTTCTGCGCCGGTTCGTACTGGAAACGGTAGCCGGGGCGCCAGTGCGGCGTCTTCGAACGGTCGAAACTCATAAGGTGATCCCCTTGTGCCACACCCGCTCGCTGGTGACGCTGTGGTAGGGCGGGCGGTTCAGTTCATAGGCCATGCTCATGGCGTCGAGCATGCTCCACAGAATATCGAGCTTGAACTGAAGAATCTCCAGCATGCGTTGTTGACCCTGCACCGTGGTGTAGTGCTGCAGGGTGATGCTCAGGCCATGCTCCACATCGCGCCGGGCCTGGCCCAGGCGGGTGCGGAAGTACTCGTAGCCGGCCGGGTCGATCCAGGGATAGTGCTGTGGCCAGCTGTCCAGGCGTGACTGGTGGATCTGCGGGGCGAACAGTTCGGTCAGCGAGCTGCTGGCCGCTTCCTGCCAGCTGGCACGGCGGGCGAAGTTGACGTAGGCGTCGACCGCGAAGCGCACGCCGGGCAGCACCAGCTCCTGCGAGCGTAGCTGGTCGGGGTCCAGGCCCACGGCCTGGCCCAGGCGCAGCCAGGCTTCGATGCCGCCGTCTTCGCCGGGGGCGCCGTCGTGGTCGAGCAGGCGCTGGATCCACTCACGGCGGATCTCGCGGTCCGGGCAGTTGGCCAGGATCGCCGCATCCTTCATCGGGATGTTGACCTGGTAGTAGAAGCGGTTGGCGACCCAGCCCTGGATCTGCTCGCGGCTGGCGCGGCCTTCATACATGGCCACGTGGTAGGGGTGATGGATGTGGTAGTAGGCGCCCTTGGCGCGCAAGGCCTGCTCGAACGCGGCGGGGGAAAGCGGTACGGCTTCGCTCATGGGGGCTCCTACAGCTCGATGCTCATGCCGTCGAAGGCCACTTCGACGTTGCGGCGGGCCAGTTCGGCGCGCTCGGCGGAGTCTTCATCGAGAATCGGGTTGGTGTTGTTGATGTGGATAAGTACCTTGCGCTGGTCGGGGAAGCCTTCGAGTACCTCGAGCATGCCGCCGGGGCCATTCTGTGCCAGGTGACCCATCTCGCGGCCCGTGCGGGTACCGACACCGCGGCGCTGCATCTCATCATCCTCCCACAGCGTGCCGTCGACCAGCAGGCAATCGGCGTCGTGCATCAGTTGCAGCAGCTTGTCGTCGAACTGGCCAAGGCCCGGGGCGTAGAACAGCTTGCCGCCGGTGCGCAGGTCTTCGACCATCAGCCCCAGGTTGTCGCCCGGGTGCGGGTCGAAGCGGTGCGGCGAGTAGGGCGGCGCGGCGCTGCGCAGCGGGAACGGGGTAAAGCGCAGGTTCGGGCATGCCTCGATCACGAAGCTGCCTTCGAGCTCGATGCGGTTCCACTGCAGGCCACCGTTCCAGTGGCTGAGCATGGTGAACAGAGGGAAGCCGGTGCTCAGGTCCTGGTGGACCATGTCGGTGCACCACACCTGGTGCGGGCAACCTTCGCGCAGGCTGAGCAGGCCGGTGGTGTGGTCGATCTGGCTGTCGAGCAGGATGATCGCGTTGATCCCGGTGTCGCGCAGGGCGCGGGCGGGCTGCATGGGGGCGAAGCCTTGCAGCTGCGCGCGGATGTCCGGCGAGGCGTTGCACAGCACCCAGTGCACCCCGTCGTCGGACAGCGCGATCGAGGACTGGGTGCGTGCGCTGGCGCGCAAGGTGCCGTCGCGAAAGCCCTTGCAGTTGTCGCAGTTGCAGTTCCACTGCGGGAAACCGCCGCCGGCGGCGGAACCTAGAATCTGGATGTACATGGCCACTCCTGCTGCGTCCAAAAATGAAAACGCCCCGGCTGACCGAGGCGTTGTACCGCAAGCAGACTCAGCGACTTGCGAAATACATGGTCACTTCAAAGCCAATACGCAGGTCAGTGTAAGCAGGTTTGGTCCACATGGGAGTACTCCTTCCGGATAGGTCTGGGGGCGGGTGGCTACATATTTAGGCCCCCCTTTGAAACAAGGGGTTACAACGGCCCGGGTAGCGCCATCTTACTAAAATTAATGGACAGTTTGGTTAAACCTGCGAGAAAGGCTGTTGCGTTGCCGGTAACAATCCGCCCTGTGCGGCGCTGGCCAGGTACAGGGCGTTGTCGAACAGGTGCCGGGCGGCGTGTTCGAGCTGCTGTGCGGTGACGGCCAGCAGCTGTTGTCGCAGCGTGTCCAGGCTGGGGGCGTCGCTGCCGGCCAGCCGGGCCTGCCAGGCCCATTCGGCGACGTCGGCATTGCCCATGTCCGGTTCGTGGAACTGCGCCGCCAGGGCCTGACGCGCCTCGGCATCATCGGTCAGGTCATGGGTGAAGCCTGCGACCACGCAGCGCATGTGCTCGAGAATCTGTACCGGGTCGGCCTTGGGCGACTGCACGCCCAGCAGCAGGCCGGTATGGCCCTGCACCTGGCGCAATGCGCTGAACACTGCATAGCCCAGTTGCAGCTCCACCCGCAGGCGCTGGTAGAAGGGCCCTTGCAGTCGATGTGCCAGCAGCCGGTACACCGCCTCGCTGCCGGGCGGGGCGGGGCAGAACACCAGCAGTGCGTGCTCGCCTTCGGGCAGCGGCACATGCTGCCAGGGCCCTGTGGCATCGCCGGTGATCGGCTCGGCCATGCCCGGCTGTCCCGGTACCTGGGCCAGCAGCGCATTCAGCGCCGGCTGCACCGCTTCGGTGAAGCCGCAGGTCATGCCCTGCCAGCGGGCATGCTGCCAGAGCGCATCCAGCTCGGGCTGGGCGATCAGGCAGGTCGGCAATGGCCCCGGGTCACGCCCGACGATATAGCCCGGCAACTGCTTTAGCAGCAGGCGGATCGGGATCAGCGCCGGCTCGGTGCCTGAGCCTGCGCTCCAGTCCTGGGCGGCAGGCAGGCGCAGCAGCGCCAATGCCTGCTCGACGACTGCGACAATGGCGGGCGGTGACCCGGCGCAGCGCAGTTGCCAGAGGTGCTCGCACTCGCTCCATTGCAGCTCCACCGAGGCGCGGGTGGCGCGCTCGACCAGTGGGCGCAGGGCACCTTCGAGTACGCGCCACAGCCGAGCGCGCAACGCCGAGCGCACCTGCCAGCGCAGGTAGATCACGCCGTACTGCCGCACAGCCGGCAGCGCCGGGCTGTGGATAACCCCGGCGGGTGTCGGCGTGGCGGGTACATCGCTGAACCCGACGGCCAGCAAGGGCTCGGCAGGTGGCAGTCGCCAGGGCTGGCGGGCTTGCTCGGTGAAGGGTTCGAGCAGGCCTTGCAGTGCCGCCAGGCCCTGGGCGTCGAGTGCACTGAATGGCTGGCCGCTGCTGTCGCGGCGCGCCAGTTCCAGGGCGCCGGCGGCCAGCGCGCGTGACTGCTGGATACGTGCATATTCGCTGTTCAGCGCCGTCAGGTCGGCATCGCGCAAGAAGCTCAGCCAGTCCCGGAACAGGTCTTCGACCTGGTCGGCAGGTGCCGCGTCATTGAGCTTGAAGCGCGCGTGCAGCAGTGCCTGTGCGGCGAACTGATGCAATGCCGAAAAACTGAAATCCTCCAGCCAGCGCCGTTCGCGCAAAGCGGCCAGCAGCCCGCCCGGGCGGGTGTCCGAAAGCCAGGTGTCGAGAAAGGCGATCGCCTGGGCAGCGCCGGCGGGCAGCTGTTCATAGCCGAGCAGCACATCCCGTTGCCCGGGCAGCTGTTCAACCCGCGCAGCGCGAAGCTGCAGCGCCGGTGCCGGGCCTTGTTCTATGGCCTGCCCAGGTGCGAAGACGGCGCCGTACTGCATGGCCAGGGCTTCAAGGGTGGCCAGCGGCTGTGGGCCGACCAGGCTCAGGGTCATCTGCCCGGCCTGGTAGTAGCGTTGGTGAAAAGCTTGCAGGGCGCTCTGGAAGGCCGCGTCGGGTACCGGCAGGCTGTAGCGGTTGCCAGCGTGAAAACCGCTCAGCGGATGCTGCGCCGACACGCTCTGCAGCAGTGCGTGCTGACGCTGCGCTTCGGGGTTGCGCGCCCAGGCAATGAACTCGGCATGGATCACTTCGCGCTCGCGCAGCTGTTGCGCACGGTCGGCCTGGGGGTTGGCGAGCATTTCACACAAGCGCTCGATGCCCCCCTCGAAGGCGGCAGCCGGCACTTCGAAGAAGAAGTCGGTGGTGCGCTCCCGCGTGCTGGCATTGACCTGGCCGCCCTGGCGCTGCACGTAGCGCATCAGGGCGTCGTCGATGGCAAAGCGCGGGTTGCCGAGAAAGAACAGGTGTTCGAGAAAGTGCGCCAGCCCCGGCCAGGCGTTGGGAGCATCGTGGCTGCCGGCGCGAACCCGCACTGCCGCTGCACAGCGCTTGAGCCGCGGTGCATGGCGCAGGGTGACGTGCAGGCCGTTGGGCAGGGTGAGGTGGGCGCAGGACATGACGGCTCCGGTAACGTGCGAACCGTCATGCTAGCGGATAAATCAGCGCTTGCGCGGGCCGCCGTGGAGTTCCACACGCAGGTCGTGCAGGTACGGTGTGCTGGCGCGGCCTTCGTGCACCCGTTGCAGCTCGAGGTCGGCCACCAGCAGCGTGGGCTCATGCCCGGCCATGGCCAGCAGGCTGCCGTCCGGGCCGATGATGCTGCTTTGGCCGCAATAGTGGATCTGCTCCTCGGCGCCGCAGTAGTTGGCATACACCAGGTAGCACTGGTTCTCCTGGGCGCGTACGCGCACGGTGAACTGGCAGATGAAATCGTAGGGCTGCATGTTGGCTGTCGGCACTACGATCAGCTCGGCCCCGGCCAGGGCCAGGCGGCGGGCGTTTTCCGGGAACTCGATGTCGTAGCAGATCAACAGGCCCAGCTGCCAGCCATTGAGCGTGACCACCGGGAAATGGTCGGGGCCGGGGCTGAACATGGCGCGGTCCAGCCCGCCGAACAAGTGGGTCTTGCGGTAGTTGGCCAGGCTGCTGCCGTGGGCGTCGATCAACTGCACGCTGTTGTACACCTGGCCGTCCTCGCCAAGCTCGGGGTAGCCGTAGACGATGGCGATGCGGTTGGCCTGGGCGATTTCCACCACGGCCATGGCCGATGCGCCGTCCTGCGGCTCGGCCAGGCGTGCGACCGCTTCGCTGCCGATGTTGTAGCCGCTGAGGAACATCTCGGGGCACACCAGCAGTTCGGCGCCGCGTGCCGCCGCCAGCTGCGCCTGCTGGTGCAGGCGCTCGAGGTTGCCGGCCACGTCCATCGGGTGGGGCTGGCCCTGGTACAGGGCTATGCGCATGGGTCTCTCCTTTCAGTCGGCCAGGGCGATCGGGCCGATCTCGTTGAATACATCGCCAGGGCCGGGGTTGTCGACGTGGGTGCGGCCACCGAAGTGGTTCATGATGCCCCATACCGCGTTGAGCGAGGTCTGCACCGCGCCTTCGACCCAGGCCGGGGTCCAGGAGACGTCGTCGCCTGCGATAAAGATGCCGCGCTGCTCGGCAGGCAGGTCCTGCTGCATGAAGTGCGCGTACATGCGCTGATTGTAACGATAATGGCCGGGCAGGGCGCCCTTGAACGCCCCCAGGAAATGCGGGTCGGCTTCCCACGACACAGTGATCGGGTCGCCGATGATGTGCCCGGCGATATCGACCTTGGGGTAGATCTTCTTCAGGGCGTCCAGCGCCAGTTTCACGCGTTTTTCCACCGGGTGCGGCAGCATCTTGAGCGCATCGCTCATCCACGAGTACGACAGGCAGATCACCCCCGGCCTGTCGTCGCCGTTGTCGAACAGGTAGGTGCCGCGGGTGAGGCGGTCGGTGAGGGTCATGCTCATCAGGTCGCGGCCGGTCTGCGGGTCCTTGTCTTTCCAGAACGGGCGGTCGACCATCACGAAGGTCTTGGACGACTGCATGTAGCGGGTGCGGTCCAGGGCCATCCACATCTTCTGCGAGAACAGCGACTCCTCGCACTCGATCTGGGTGGTCAGCAGCCAGCTCTGACAGGTGGTGAGCACCGCGGCGTAATGGCGGGTGACGCCCCAGGTGTCGGTGACGGCCAGGCGCCCATCGTCGGCGCGGGCGATGCTTTTCACCCCTGAATGTGGCGTGCCACGGTGCAATGAGCTGAGGCTGGTGCCTTGCGGCCAGTGGGCGCAGCGTTGCGGCACATGCCGCCAGATGCCCAGGGGCACCTGCTCGACACCGCCCACCACCAGGTGCTGGTGATCGTCGCAGTTGGTCATCACCACGCGGAAGATCTCGAGCATCGAGTTGGGGAAGTCGGAGTCCCAGCCGCCGGTGCCAAAGCCGACCTGGCCGAACACTTCGCGGTGCAGGAAGCTGAGCTTGGCGAAGGCCTTGGAGGTGGCGACGAAGTCGTAGAAGGTGCGGTCGTCCCACAGCGGCACCAGGGTGTTCCACAGCGCCTTCAGCCGCGGCACGTCGCGATCGCGGATTGCCTGCTGGATGTCGCCGAAGCGTGCACCATCCTCCAGCGCATCGGCCCAGGCGTCGGCGACTTCCTGGAACAGTGCCGGCAGGTCGCTGAGTTTTTCGGCGTAGTGGGTCTGGCCCTCGAGGTCGATCACCGTGCTGCCGGAGGCGGGGGTCAGCGGGTTGGGGAAGGGTCTGGTCTCCAGGCCCAGCTTGTCGACGTAGTGATAGAAGGCCGTGGAAGACACCGGGAAGCGCATGCCACCCAGCTCGGCGACGATGCCTTCGGCGCCGGAGAAGGTCTGCGAGCGCAGGCGCCCGCCCATTTTCGACGCCTCGTACACCACCGGCTTGAGGCCCAGCTTCATCAGCTCGTAGGCGGCCACCAGGCCGGCGATGCCGGCACCGACGATGGCCACCTCCTCACCGTGGCGCTCGGCGGGAATGCTGCCCAGGCCGGCCGGGTGCTCGATCCAGTCGTCGAAGGCGAAGGGGAAGTCCGGGCCGAAGATGGTGACCGGTTTTTTGCCGTCGGCGGGGTGGCGATTGTTCTTGTTCATGGGAGACCTTGCCAGGGCTGCGCGGGGAGCGGAGCTTGAGTATAGGAAATGCTGGCGGTCATTCTACGAGGGGAGGGTGTTGGTTATTAAGATGCAGAGTGTCGTCGTTTTGTGGGGATTTTTGTCATTGTGACGGGATGCTTGAGCAGAGTGATGCCTTCGCCGGCAAGGCCGGCTCCTACAGGTTTGCGAGCACCGTTAGCATGCTTGCCAGCGAAGGGCTCTATCTGTTCCCCGCTAACCCATGTCAAACCGGTTGGCCGCGGTCCACCTTGCTGCTGAGGATGATCGAGGTGGTGGTTTTCTCCACGCCCTCGACACTGCCGATCTGGTCGAGCAACTGGTCCAGTTGTTCGGGCGAATCGCTGCGCAGCCACGCCACATAGTCGAACTCGCCACTGACCGCACACAACTGCTGGATCTGCCCCATGGCGCTCAGGCGGCGTACCACCTCCTTGCCCGAGCGGGGGCGCACGGTGATGCCCACATAGGCCTGCAGGCCGCCGTCGATCACGCGCTGGCCAAGGCGCACGCCGTAACCGCTGATGACGTTGGTTTTCTCCAGGCGCGCCAGGCGCGAGGTCACGGTGGTGCGGGCAATGCCCAGTTGCCGGGCAAGCATGGCCACGCTTTCGCGGGCGTTGATCTGCAGGGCGGCGATCAGTTGACGGTCGATTTCATCGAGGGCGACAGGGCGGGTGGGCATGGACAGGGATCGTTTCTTTCGCTTGGGAAGTGGGCCGATTAAGGCAGCTAATCGACCCACTGTCCACGCCGGTGCTATCAGGGCGCGGCCTTGAAGCAGTGCTCCAGCCCCGGGAACTCGCCGCTGCGCACCTCGCGGGCGTAGTGCTCCAGTGCCTGTTCGATCTGCGGTTGCAGCTCGGCATAGCGTTTGACGAAGCGCGGCTGGTACTCGCCGAACAGGCCCAGCAGGTCCTCGGTCACCAGCACCTGCCCATCGCACGCAGGGGATGCGCCAATGCCGATGGTGGGGATGTGCAACGCTTCGCTCAGGCTGCGGGCCAGCGGCTCGGCGATGCCCTCGAGCACCACCGAGAACGCACCCGCCGCCTGCATGGCCAAGGCATCGTCGCGCACCTTGGTTGCGCTTTGTTCATCCCGCCCCTGGGCCTTGAAGCCGCCCATGCTGTTGACCTGCTGCGGCATCAGGCCCACGTGCGCCATCACCGGAATGCCACGGCGCACCAGAAATTCGACGGTGTGGGCCATTTCGGCGCCACCTTCGAGCTTGATGCCCTGTGCACCGGTTTCGCGCAGCACCCGGGCGGCGCTGACAAATGCCTGCTCCGGCGAGGCCTGATAGCAGCCGAACGGCAGGTCGACCACCACGCAGGCGCGCTCTGCCCCGCGCATCACCGCCTGGCCATGGGCAATCATCATGTCCAGGGTCACGCCCAGGGTGCTGGGCATGCCGTACAGCACCATGCCCACCGAATCGCCGACGATGATCAGGTCGGCATGGGCATCCACCCAGCGGGCCATGGGCAGGCTGTAGGCGGTCAGCACCACCAGGCTGCCGGCGCCCTTGCGCTGCTGGATGGCGGGAATGGTCAGGCGGTTTTGACGTACATGGGTGCTCATCGATAAGTCTCCGATCAGGTTGTGCAACGGGTCGCGGCGCAGGCTACCATCGGCACTTTTGGCTCACTTGAGCAAAGGGGACAGCTGATGCCGCAAGCGGGACAGATACCGCAGGTGCCGCCCGTACCGCTGGCGCTTTCGCGCCCGGTGCAGCGGCGCATGTTCGGCATACCGGCAGGTTATGAAGTGCAGATGCACAGCCATGACTGGGTGCAGTTCACCTATGCCAGCGCCGGGATCATGCAGGTGCTGACCGAGCGCCACAGCTATCTGCTGCCGCCGCAGTGCGCGTTGTGGATTCCGCCAGGGGTGCAGCACACGGCGTTCAGTGAGCAGGCGCTGGCGTTTCGCGGGCTGTACCTGGATGCCGCGGTGCTGCCGGGCGCTCGCCGTGACTGCGCGGTACTGCAGGTGACGCCGCTGGTGCGCGAGCTGATCGAACGGGTCAGCCACTTTCCCGCCGACTACCCTGACGACGGGCCGCAGGCGCGCCTGCTGCAGGTGCTGGTGGACGAGTTGCAGGGGCTGGCCGAAGCACCGTTCAGCCTGCCGCTGCCCAGCGACCCGCGCCTGCGCCGGATCACCGATGCACTGCAGGTCGAGCCTGGGGACAACCGCACCCTCGAGCAATGGGCGCAGCAGGTGGGGGCATCGCGGCGCACGCTGGTGCGCCTGTTTCAGGCGCAGACCCAGCTTTCATTCCGTGAATGGCGCCAGCGCCTGCGCTTGCTGGCCGCATTGCCGTTGCTGGCGCAGGGCATGAGCGTGACTCGGCTGGCGAATGAACTGGGGTATGACTCGGTGTCGGCGTTCATCGGGTTGTTTCAGCGCCACTATGGGAAGACGCCGGGGGTGTATGCGGCCAGTTTGGGGACGTGATTGTGAAGTTCTGAGGGCCGGAAACGCAAAAGCCGCGCAATGCGCGGCTTTGAGTATGGTGGGCCCACACGGACTAGTGTTTAGCGTAATTGGCGAAATGGTTGGAAGCTGGGCACTGTACCGCCAGGGTATGTTTTTTGTACCGCGGAGCGGTCAGGTTTTGCGGCCATGACGTTGTTCTCCTGGTAAAAATGTGATCAAGGTTGTTGCAGGGTGGCAATTACACACCTAAGATGCCCGCCTTCTCTCACCCGACAGCAAAGGAGGTACATCATGCAACAGTTGATCACCCTTTGCAGGTCGCGCCTGGCTTGAACGCATTCACCGCTACTCGTTAGCGGTACCGCAACGCCCGGCCTCTGGCCTGCCAATCCGAACATCTTTTTGTTTCAACCCATCAGGATTGGACTATGGGCACTTGCATTCGCAATTTGTCCGACGGCGCCGTATTGGTCGCCGCGGACGACACCTGGATCGAAGGAAAAGCGATCCAACAACTCGAAACCACCGCTCGCCTAGGGGGCATGCATCGGGTGGCCGGCATGCCGGACCTGCATCCGGGGCGTGGCTATCCGGTCGGCGCGGCATTCTTTTCCGTGGGGCGTTTGTACCCGGCGCTGGTCGGCAATGACATCGGCTGTGGCATGGCGCTGTGGCGTACGGACATCCCGACCGCCAAGCTGCATCTGGACAAGCTGGAGAAACGCCTTGGCAACCTCGACCTGCCGCTCGACGAGACGTGGCAGGAGGCCGTCGCCAGCTTCGGTTTGCCTGCCACGGGGCACGAGCGTTCTCTAGGCACCATTGGTGGTGGTAACCACTTCGCCGAGCTGCAGCAACTTGATGAAAGCTACGACGATGCGGCCCTGGCAGCCTTGGGCATCGAGCGCAAACACCTGCTGTTGCTGGTGCACAGCGGCTCGCGTGGTTTGGGCGAGGCGATCTTGCGTGAGCAGGTCGACCTGTTCGGTCATCACGGGCTGGAGGCGGGCAGCGAGGCCAGCACTCATTACCTGGGCCGGCACGACGGCGCGCTGCGTTTTGCCGAAGCCAACCGTCAGTTGATTGCCCGGCGCATGCTCGACCGCTTGCGTGCCGATGGCTATGTACTGCTCGACATCAACCACAACCTGGTGTCGCCAGCGCAGGTCGACGGGCTCGATGGTTGGCTGCATCGCAAAGGCGCCACACCGTCGGATCAGGGGGCGGTGGTGATCCCTGGTTCGCGCGGCGACTACAGCTACTTGGTACAGCCGATCGCCGACGAGCGCAGCCTGTTGTCCCTGGCCCATGGCGCCGGACGCAAATGGATGCGCAGCGAGTGCAAGGACCGCCTCGCCTCGCGCTACAGCGTCGAGCAACTGAGTCGTACGGCACTAGGCAGCCGCGTGATCTGCGCCGACCGGGCGCTGATCTACGAGGAAGCGCCGGAGGCCTACAAGGCTATCGACTCGGTGGTGGGTGCCTTGCGTGAAGCGGGGTTGGTTCGCGTGCTGGCACGACTGAAACCGGTGCTGACCTACAAGACGCGCGGAGGGTGCTGCTGATGATCCTGCTGCAACTCTCGGCGGCTCAGGGGCCGGAAGAATGTGCCCTGGCAGTGGCCAAGGCATTGCTCAGGCTGCAGGCCGAAGCGGATGCCCAGGCCGTGGCGGTACGGATACTCGAAGAAGAGCCGGGGCCGCGGCGCGGTACCTTGCGCTCGGTGTTGCTGGCACTGGATGGCGAGCAGGCCGAGCGCCTGGCGGATCACTGGACGGGCTCGCTGCAATGGACGTGCAGCAGTCCGTACCGGCCGGGGCATGCGCGCAAGAACTGGTTCTTTGGTGGCGCACGGTTTGCGCCACCGGCACCGGAATTGGCGAGCGAGATCCACTTTGAGACCTTGCGTTCGTCCGGGCCGGGTGGTCAGCATGTCAACACCACCGACTCGGCAGTGCGCGCCACGCACCTGGCCAGCGGCGTCAGCGTCAAGGTACAGAGCGAGCGTAGCCAGCACGCCAACAAACGCTTGGCGCTGCTGCTCATCGGGCAACGCCTGGCGCAACAGGCAGAGCAGGTCGACAGCGAACTGCGCGCGGAGCGGCGGTTGTTCCATCACCGCATCGAGCGTGGCAATCCACGTCGGGTGTTTCGCGGCGAGCGCTTCGAGCCGGCTGACGAGTAGATTGTGTGCGAATAGTCGTCGAGCAAAAGTCAGGCCGGGCGGCGTAGGCGATGCCGGCCCCACAAAAACGGATGAGGAAAGGACCCGGCTCGCACTCGGGTTTACGAGTTGCAAATGAGCACTGCGTATCTGAGGCGATCCCGCCAAAAACGCAAAAGCCGCGCAATGCGCGGCTTTGAGTATGGTGGGCCCACACGGACTTGAACCGTGGACCAAAGGATTATGAGTCCTCTGCTCTAACCAACTGAGCTATAGGCCCCAGTGGTCGCGGATTATAGCGAGGGTTTCGAGGCTGTGCTATCCGAAAGATCCGAAACTGCCCGGCGTAGAAAGGTCGCGGCGAATTCAGGCGCCGCCAGCGGCAGGCTGACGATGTAGCCCTGGATCTGTTCGCAACCCTCGGCCGCCAGAAATTGCTGCTGCGCCTGGTTCTCCACGCCCTCGGCGATGATGGTCAACTGCATGCTGCGCCCCAGCGCAATGATCGCCCGCGCAATTGCCGCATCGTGCGGGTCATCCGGCAGGCCGCGGATGAACGACTGGTCGATCTTGAGGATGTCCAGAGGCAGGCGTTTGAGGTAACTGAGCGAGGAGTAGCCGGTGCCGAAGTCGTCGATGGCCAGTTGCACACCGATGCGCTTGAGCTGGTGCAGGATGGCCAGCGCCTCCTCGGCCTGGCTCATGATGAAGTTCTCGGTGATCTCCAGCTGCAGGTCACCCGCCTTGAGCTGGTGAGTGCGCAGCAATTGCTCGATGCGCTGTACCAGCAACGGCTGACGCAACTGCGCGCCCGCCAGGTTGACCGACAGTGGCCCGAACGCAAGGTAGCTGTGCTTCCACGCTTGCATCTGCCGGCACGCCTGCTCCAACACCCAGTCGCCCAGCTGCAGAATCATGCCGTTTTCTTCAGCCAGCGAGATGAAGTGCTCCGGCGGTACGTCGCCGAAGGTTGGGTGGCGCCAGCGAATCAGGGCCTCGGCGCCCACCAGGCTCTGGGTCTTGAGGCTGAACTTGGGCTGGTAGCTCAGGCTCAGTTCCTTGCGCTCGATGGCGCGGCGCAGTTCGTGCTCCAGCGCGATGCGCTCGGCGGCCTGGGCGGTCAGGTCGCGGGTGTAGCTCTCGACCCGGTTGCGCCCCTTGGCCTTGGAGCGGTACATGGCCGCATCGGCGTTGCGGATCAACGAGGCCACGTCGGTGCCGTCCTGGGGGTACAGGCTGGTGCCGATACTGGCACTGGTGAAGAACTCGTGTTCGCCGGCCTGGAACGGTGCGCCAAAGCAGGCCAGTAGCTTGTTGGCGATATGCTCGGCATCGCTTGGCTGGTGCAGGCCGGGCAGCAGGATGATGAATTCGTCCCCGCCCAGGCGTGCCACGGTGTCGTTGTCGCGCACCTGTTCTTTCAGGCGCTGCGCGATTGCCTTGAGCAGCAGGTCGCCGACCGGGTGGCCGAGGCTGTCGTTGATGTGCTTGAAGCGGTCCAGGTCGAGGAACAGTACCGCGCCCTGGCGACCCGAAGGCTGTGGGCTGCTGAGTGCGGCCTGCAGCCGGCTTTCGAACAGGGTGCGGTTGGGCAGGCCGGTGAGGGGGTCATGGTGGGCCTGGTAGTCGAGCTCGGCCTGGGCATGCTTGAGGCTGGAGATGTCGGCGAACACGGCGACGAAGTGGGTGATCTCACGCTCGTGATTGCGCACGGCGCTGATGGTCAGCCACGCAGGGTAGAGCTCGCCGCTCTTGCGCCGGTTCTGGATTTCGCCCTGCCAGTGGCCCTCGGCGGTCAGCTGATGCCACAGGGCGGCGTAGAAGGCGCTGTCGTGCTGGCCCGAGGCGAGCAGGCGCGGGGTCTGGCCCAGCGCTTCGAACTCGCTGTAGCCGGTGATTTCGCTGAACGCGCGGTTGACCGCACTGATGTGCTGGTCGATGTCGGTGATCAGTACGCCTTCGGCCGTGTTTTCGAACACAGTGGCCGCCAGTTGCAGTTTTTCCTGCATCAGATGGCGTTCGGTGATGTCGCGGGCGATGGTCAGCATGCAGTCCACGCCGGCAATCGGCAGCGGCCGCGCCGAGACTTCGCACAGGCGGATCTGCCCGTCGGCGCGGCGGATGTGGCAGCTGAAGTCGCGTACGAAGCCGTTTCGGTTCAGCAGCTCGAGCAGTTGCCGGCGCTCGTTGAGGTCTACCCAGATGCCCAGCTCCAGGGTACTGTGGTCCAGTACCTGGCTATCGAAGCCGGTGATGCGGCAGAACCCGTCGTTGACCTCGATCAGCAGCCCGTCGCTCTGGCGCGACAGCAGCAGGCCGTCAGGGGAGGCGTGGAAGGCCTTGGCGAACTTTTCTTCGGAGGTCTGCAGTTGCTCCTGGGTCTGTTTGAGCTGGCTGATGTCGCGCACCGCCACCACCAGCGCCGGGGTGCTGTCCAGGTCGAAGATCTCCGCCGAGGTGAGCCCGGTGAACAGCTGGCCGTTGCTGCGCCGAAAAGGCATTTCGAGGTTGCGGATATTGCCGCCCTGCAGGCGCTGCAGCGGGGCTGGCCCCTGGTCTTCGATGCCCCACAGGTTGAGCTCGGCGGCGGTGCGGCCGATCACCTGGTCCTGGCTCAGGCCGATCTGGTCCTCGAAGGCTTCGTTGACCTCCAGCAGGCAGCCATCGCTGACCCGGGCGATCAGCAGGATGTCGGGGCATTGCTGGAACACCGAGGCGAACTTCTGCTCCGACAGACGCAGGGCCTGCTCGGTGTTCTTGGTTTCGCTGATGTCGATCATCAGCCCGCGCATCACCGGGGTGTGCCCATGCTCGATCAGGCTGACGATGTCGCGTACCCACAGCACCCTGCCATCGGCGCGGATCACCCGGTAGTCCAGGCTGTGGTCGCGGCCGGCGGCGGTTTCGCTGTCGCAGTAGGCCTGTGCCCAGAGGGCGTCGTCCGGGTGCAGGATGTCGCGCCAGAAGCCGGGCTTGAGCCATTGGCTGATCGGGTAGCCGAGCAGGTCTTCGGCGTGGGGCGAGACGTAGCTGTAGGTGAAGTTGTTGGCATCGGCTTCCCAGGCAATCGCCGAGAGGCTCTCGACCAGGCCGCGGTAGTGGTACTCGCTGCTGCGCAGCTCCTGTTCCAGGGCTATGCGCCGGGAAATTTCCGAGCTTAGCCGGCGGTTGACGCGCATCACCGCCGCCAGTATCGCCACCAGCAGCAGGATGCCGGGCAGGCCGTAGAGCAGCAGGTCGCGCCAGCGGTTGCTGTTTTCCAGCACTTTGCCGACCCAGCGCTCCTGGATATGACTGAGCTCGGCCGGGCTCATGTCGGCAATCACCTTGTCGAGGATGCCGATCAGCATCTTCTGTTGGCGCGGGGCCGCCATGGCCAGCTGGTAGCGGTAAGGGGTTTCGCCGCTGACGTAGAGCCCTTCGAGCTTTAGCTGGCGCAGGCTCCAGACGCTGGAGGCGAGGTCGCCGACCACGGCATCGACTTCGTCGGTGGCCAGGGCCTGAAGCGCCGAGCTGACATTGGGCAGCGCCACCAGGTTGAGGTCAGGGTGGTGGGTACGCAGCAGTTCGTGTGGGGCGTAGTTCTCCACCACGGCGACTTTCAGGCCGTACAGCTCCTTGAGGTCACGTGGCCTGGGCCCGCCTTCGTGGGCCAGGATCACGATGGGGAAGTCGAGGTAAGGGCGGGTGAAGGCCAGGTAGCCCTGGCGTTCGGGGGTGGACATGATGCCGGGCAGCAGGTCCAGCTGGCCCTGCCGGGCCTGCTCGAGCACGGCCGACCAACTGCTCGGCTCGATCGGCGTGAACACAACACCCAGGCGCTCCTGGATCAACGCAATGTAGTCGGCGGCCAATCCCTGGTACTTGCCGTCCTGGTCACGGTATTCGAAGGGTGGCCAGGATGCGTCGACGCCCAGGCGCAGCTGCGGATGCGCACTGAGCCAGGCTTTCTCTTCGTCGTTCAGGGTCAAGGCGCCGGCCGCTGCACTCCACATCAGCAGGAGGGGCAGCACGAGGGCCGGCAGTCTGGGCATAGCGGCCTCGTCACTCAAGTGGATAGATTCGAGTGTAGACGGGGGTTTGACCGAAGGGCGAAGAACGCAGGGGTTAAAACGTCAGGGCCTGAAAAAGAAAAACCCCGGCATTTGCCGGGGTTCGTCATTACTCGTCGAGGAAGGAGCGCAGATGCTCGCTTCGCGTCGGGTGGCGTAGCTTGCGCAACGCCTTGGCCTCGATCTGACGGATCCGCTCGCGGGTCACGTCAAACTGCTTGCCTACCTCTTCGAGGGTGTGGTCGGTGTTCATGTCGATACCGAAACGCATGCGCAGCACCTTGGCTTCACGTGCGGTCAGGCCGGAGAGCACGTCCCGGGTCGCTTCCTTCAGGCTTTCGACCGTGGCCACATCGATTGGCGACTGCATGGTCGAGTCCTCGATGAAGTCACCCAGGTGCGAATCTTCGTCGTCACCGATCGGGGTTTCCATGGAGATCGGCTCTTTGGCGATCTTCAGTACCTTGCGGATCTTGTCCTCAGGCATCTCCATGCGCTCACCCAGCTCTTCCGGGGTCGGTTCACGACCCATTTCCTGCAGCATCTGCCGGGAAATGCGGTTGAGCTTGTTGATCGTCTCGATCATGTGCACCGGAATACGGATGGTGCGGGCCTGGTCGGCGATCGAGCGAGTGATCGCCTGACGGATCCACCAGGTGGCATAGGTCGAGAACTTGTAGCCACGACGGTATTCGAACTTGTCCACCGCTTTCATCAAGCCGATGTTGCCTTCCTGGATCAGGTCGAGGAATTGCAGGCCACGGTTGGTGTACTTCTTGGCGATGGAGATCACCAGACGCAAGTTGGCTTCGACCATCTCTTTCTTCGCGCGGCGGGCCTTGGCCTCACCGATCGACATGCGACGGTTGATGTCCTTGATCTCGGCGATCGTCAGGCCGGTCTCTTCCTGCAGGTCGATCAGCTTTTGCTGGCAACGCACGATATCGGCGTCCAGGCGGCCCAGTGCTTCGGCCCACTTGGCGCTGCGCTTGGACAGATCGCCGCTCCAGGTGGTGTCCACTTCGTTGCTCGGGAACAGACGCAGGAAGTCGGCACGTGGCATGCGGGCATCACGCACACACAGTTGCATGATGGCGCGTTCCTGGGCGCGCAGGCGCTCCAGGGCGCTGCGCACGCGCTCCACCAGTACTTCGAACTGCTTGGGCACCAGCTTGATCGGCATGAACAGCTCGGCCAGTTGCAGCAGCTCGGCAATGCCTTGCTTGCTGTGGCGACCGTGCTTCTTCAGGACCTTGGCGGTTGCTTCCAGCTGGTCGGCGACAGCGCCGAAACGCTGCTGGGCGACGACCGGATCGGGGCCGCTTTCGACCTCGTCCTCTTCATCGCTGGCGCCTTCCTTCTCTTCTTCCTCGTCGTCGTCCGCATCGGCCTTGGCCGGGGCTTTTGGATCGACAGGCGGCGGTACTTCGGCCGGCGGCGCGATGCCGTCATCCGGGTCGATGTAGCCACTGAGCACGTCGGACAGACGGCCACCTTCGGTGGTGACGCGGTCGTATTCGCCGAGGATGTAGTCGACGGTGCCCGGGAAGTGCGCAATGGCGCCCATCACTTCACGGATACCTTCTTCGATACGCTTGGCGATTTCGATTTCGCCTTCGCGGGTCAGAAGCTCGACGGTACCCATTTCACGCATGTACATGCGCACCGGGTCTGTCGTGCGACCGATATCGGTCTCCACGGCCGCCAACGCTGCGGCAGCTTCTTCGGCGGCGGCTTCGTCGGTATCGGCCTCGGCCAACAAAAGGGCATCCGCATCCGGAGCACTCTCGAATACGTTGATCCCCATGTCGTTGATCATGCGGATGATGTCTTCCACCTGCTCCGGATCTGAAATATCCTCTGGCAGGTGGTCGTTGACCTCCGCGTAAGTCAGGTAGCCCTGCTCACGACCGCGGGTGATCAACTCTTTGATGCGAGACTGCTGTTGCGCTTTTCCGGACATAACACCCTATCCACTGAAGGTCTTGGCGGGCAAAAAACAAGCCGAGGATTATACCCGAGCTAGGACCTCACGCGCCAGTTGAGGTCGGGGTTTGTGCGGGAACATTCCGGCTTAACAGGTCACGCAGCTGATTTTTCTCGTCTGCGCTCAACTCACTTTGACGTGCTTTCCTGAGCAGATGTTCCAGGCTGCGCTCGCGTTGGCGAGCGGACAAGCTAGTTATGGTGTCGAAAAACTGTTGTTCAAGGTTGTCGGCATCGATCAGCCATTCCTTTTCTGCCAATGCGCGCAACAATCGGCCCTGTTCGGTGCCGTGCCAACGCGCGATCAGCTGTAAGGAGCGTAGCTCAGGATTCTTTTGCAAGGCTTCGAGCAACGCCACCAGCAACTGGGCATACACATGCTCTTCAGCGGCGAAATGGCTGGCATCCTCGACCTTCTTGGCCAGTTGTGGGTGGTGCATGAGGGTGCGCAGGGCGCTCAAGGTCGGCGGTTCCACCGACGTCGGCACCCGCGGCGGTGGCTGGAAGTCGCGTTTGCCGTTCTTGTCCCACGGCTTGCCCTTCTTGTCCCAGGGCTTGCCTTCCCACTTCTTCTTCTGCCCGCCCTGGCTTGGCGTCCATTGTTGCTGCTGCGGCTGGAAATGCTCGGGCTGGTGGAAGTCGCTGTAATCCGGGCTGTAGTCGGGAATCGCATCGTAGTCGATGCCCGGGTCGTACGCTGGTGGCGCCTCGCTGGGGGCGCTGTGGGCCAGTTGTTCGACCTGGTGCAGGTCCAGGCCGGTTATTTCGCGCAGGCGGTTGCGCATCAGGGCCTTGAGGTTGGCACCGGGCACTTTGTCGATCAACGGCGCGGCCAGGGTCACCATGTGCGCCTTGCCTTCGAGCGACCGCGGGTCGGCTTCTTCGGTCAGTTGCTGGAAGAAGTAATCGGCCAGCGGCTGAGCATGCTGGTTGATGCGCGCACGGAAGGCGTCGGTGCCCTCGGCACGCACCAGGGTGTCCGGGTCTTCGCCTTCGGGCAGGAACAGAAAGCGCGCCTTGCGCCCGTCCTGCAGGCTCGACAGCGTGGCTTCCAGGGCGCGCCAGGCGGCATTGCGGCCGGCCTGGTCGCCGTCGAAGCAGAACAGCACGCTGGGCACCACGCGGAACAGGCGCTTGAGGTGGTCTTCGCTGGTGGCGGTGCCAAGGGTGGCCACGGCATTGCGCAAACCTTGCTGGGCCAGGGCGATGACGTCCATGTAGCCCTCGACCACGATGATCTCGTCGAGGTTGCGGTTGAACTTGCGTGCCTCGTACAGCCCGTAGAGCTCCTGGCCCTTGTGGAACACAGGGGTTTCGGGGGAGTTCAGGTACTTGGGCTTGTCGTCGCCCAGCACCCGCCCACCGAAGGCGATGACCCGGCCACGGCTGTCGCGGATGGGAAACATCACGCGGTCGCGGAAGCGGTCATAGCGCTTGCCGGTCTCGGCATTCTCGATCAGCAGGCCGGCGTCGACCATGGCCTTTTGCTGCAGGGCGTCGCTGCTCAGGTGCTTGAACAGGTTGTCCCAGCCCGGCGGCGCGAAGCCCAAGCCGAAGTCGCGAGCGATTTCGCCGGACAGGCCGCGGCCCTTGAGGTATTCGACGGCCGAGCGGCGTGTCGGGTGGTTCTTCAGGGCCTGGCGATAGAACTCGGCAGCGGCCTCGAGCAGCGGGTACAGCGGCGAATCGGTGGGCTGGCGGGGCTTTTGCCCGCGGCTGCTCTCTTCGCGCGGCACTTCCATGCCGGCGGCCTTGGCCAGCTCTTCGACAGCCTGGGGGAAGTCCAGGTTGTCGTGGTCCATGATGAAGCCCAAGGCGTTGCCGCCGGCGCCGCAACCGAAGCAGTAGTAGAACTGCTTGTCGGGGCTGACGCTGAAGGAGGGGGTCTTCTCCTTGTGGAACGGGCAGCAGGCCGTGTGGTTCTTGCCGGACTTTTTCAGGTTTACACGCGAACTCACCACGTCGACGATGTCGGTGCGGTTGAGGAGGTCGTCAATAAAACTCTGGGGAATCAGCCCGGCCATGGCACTCTCGTCATCAGGCGACAATCAAGTGTAATCGCTAATGCTGCGGGAACAGCGACGCATTCGATGCAAGCTCGAATGACGTGACACAAAAAAGGAAAGGGGTGTGCTCGTCTGCAGCCGGTGAAGGCTCGTCAGGGGTGACGTGCACTGCTGGCGGTTAGGCCAGGTCTGACGTGTGAGGCAGGCTTGCCCTTGCTGCATAGCAGTTTGGGCATCTCAGGCGCTCGACCCGAAGGTCCAGGCCAGAGGAAACAGCATCAACTGCCGACAGCCCGGCTTGCACCGGGCATGGCAGAAGCTGGCGACGAACGTCTGTATCAGTACAGACGAACGGCGCGGCGCTGTTCGCGCTGAACTTTCTTGGCGTGGCGTTTGACAGCGGCTGCTGCCTTGCGCTTACGCTCGGAAGTTGGCTTCTCGTAAAATTCGCGGCTACGAACTTCAGCCAGTACACCGGCTTTTTCGCAGGAGCGCTTGAAACGACGCAGAGCTACGTCGAAGGGTTCGTTCTCTTTAACTTTGACGGCTGGCATCCAGAGCTACCTTCATTCATTACCGGGGGTCAACGAACTCGTGGCAAATATGTGCACTGGAGAACGTCGGTTTTTAAGGGTTGCGGATGTTAACCCTTAGCTGGCCTGAATGCAAAGCCTCTGATCGAAAACCGCTGGTCGGCACCGGGAGCGAGGACTATCATGCGCGCCTTCGAATTCAGCCCCAACAAGGCGCAAACCCATGCTAGTACTGGGATTGGAAACATCCTGCGACGAAACTGGTGTCGCATTATACGACAGCGAACGCGGCCTGCTGGCCGATGCACTGTTCAGTCAGATCGACCTGCACCGCGCGTATGGCGGGGTTGTGCCGGAGTTGGCCTCGCGTGATCACGTCAAGCGCATGCTGCCGTTGATCCGCCAGGTGCTGGCCGAGGCCGACTGCGTGGCCACCGAGATCGACGCCATCGCCTACACGGCAGGCCCTGGCCTGGTCGGGGCGCTGCTGGTGGGGGCTTCGTGCGCCCAGGCGCTGGCCTTTGCCTGGGGCATCCCGGCCCTGGGCGTGCACCACATGGAGGGCCACCTGCTGGCACCGATGCTCGAGGCACAACCGCCGGAGTTTCCGTTCGTCGCCTTGCTGGTGTCGGGTGGCCATACGCAGTTGGTGCGCGTAGATGGCATCGGCCAGTACGAACTGCTTGGCGAGTCCCTCGACGATGCGGCCGGCGAAGCGTTTGACAAGACGGCCAAGATGATGGGCCTGAACTATCCCGGTGGCCCGGAGATCGCGCGCCTGGCGCTGCAGGGCGTGCCGGGTCGGTTCGTGTTCCCGCGGCCGATGACCGATCGTCCGGGCCTGGATTTCAGCTTCAGCGGCCTGAAGACCTTTGCCCTGAACACCTGGCAGCAGTGCCAGCGTACCGGGGACGACACCGAGCAGACCCGTTGCGACATCGCTCTGGCGTTCCAGCAGGCGGTGGTGGAGACTTTGACCATCAAGTGCAAGCGCGCCCTCAAGCAGGCCGGGCTCAAGCGCCTGGTGATCGCAGGTGGGGTGAGTGCCAACAAGGCCCTGCGTGCCTCGCTGGAGGAGATGCTGGCCGGGCTCAAGGGCAATGTGTACTACGCGCGCCCCGAGTTCTGCACCGACAACGGCGCGATGATCGCCTATGCCGGGTGCCAGCGTCTGGCGGCCGGGCAGCGGGAAACCCTGGCGATCAGCGTGCAGGCACGCTGGCCGATGGAGCAGTTGCAGGGGCTGTGAGCATGAGCGCCGCTCATGTGAACGCCTCAGAAATGCCGTTCGCGCCCGGCAAAAAGGTCGCGTAGATTGCCGCGATGGCGCCATACGATGAGCACGGTCAGCACGCTCATCGGCAGCAGCGCCTCGGGTTCGCGCCAGGCCAGCAGGGGCAGGGCCAGGGGCGTTGCGATCAAGGCGGCCAGCGAGCTGGTGCGGGTCAGGTAGAAGGTCAGCAGCCATGCGCTGATGGCCAGCAGGGCGGCCGGGGGGTAGAGCCCCAGCAGCACGCCGGCGGCAGTGGCCACGCCCTTGCCGCCGCGAAAGCGGAAGTACAGCGGAAACAGGTGGCCGACCACCGCGCACAGGCCTATCCAGGCCTGCTGCTGCTCGTTGAGGCCGACCAGGCTGGCGATCAGCACGGGCAACAGGCCCTTGCACAGGTCGCCAAGCAGGGTCAGGATCGCCAGCTTGCGGCCTGCCAGACGCAGCATGTTGGTGGCGCCGGCATTGCCTGAGCCGCAGGCACGCGGGTCGGGGCTGCCGCTCAGGCGGCTGAGAACGATGGCGAAGGACAGCGAGCCGAGCAGGTAGGCGAGCGACGCCAGTAACCAAAACATGCTAACTATTCCGGGCGAGGACGCCCTGATTCTAGCGGCGCAAGGCGCCCTTGTCGTGCTGTGGAGAGAAGTGCTTGGACAGAGTGTTCATCGAAGGGCTGGAAGTCGACACCGTGATCGGCGCCTATGACTGGGAACGCGGTATTCGCCAGTGCCTGCGCCTGGACCTGCGGTTCGCCTGGGACAATCGCCCGGCGGCGGCCGGCGACGACCTGAGCCTGGCCCTGGACTATGCCAGCGTCACGGCACGTATCCAGGCATTTGCCGAACAGGCCAGCTATGAGCTGGTCGAGACGTTCGCCGAACGCCTGGCCAAGGTGCTGATGGACGAGTTCCAGATTCCCTGGCTGCAACTGAAGCTGACCAAGCCTGGCGCCATCGCGGCGGCAAGCGGGGTGGGCGTGGAGATCGAGCGCGGATGTCTCTGACCCCGGTATACCTAGGCCTTGGCAGCAACATCGAGCGCGAGCGGCACCTCGGCGCCGGGCTCGATGCGCTGGCTGCGATGCTCAGGGACATGCGCTGCTCGACGGTGTTCGAAAGCCAGGCGGTGGGCATCAAGAGCGGGCCGTTTTTCAATCTGGTGGTCACCGGCCTGACCGACCTGCCATTGCTTGAACTGGACCGTCGCCTGAAGTTCATCGAGGCCGACAACGGCCGTTATGCTCCGGACCGCAAGGGGCTGCCGCTGGATATCGACGTGCTGATGTATGGTGACCTGCACGGCAGTTTCGACGGCCTGGTGTTGCCAAGGGCCGAAATTCTCAAGAATGCGTTCGTCTTGTGGCCATTGTCGCTGATCGCGCCGGAACTGGTGCACCCTGGAGCAGGCAAGAGCATGGCCCAGCTGTGGCAGCAGGCGCAGATCGACCAGGTGCTCGAACCGGTGCCATTCACCTGGAATGGCAAGGCGCTGCCGCTGGACTGACGGTCAGGGGCGGCGATCAGGAATCGCCGCCCTTGCCGGCCTAACTATTCAGGGTTTGGCGCTTTCCTTGTAGGCCTTGAGCGCATTCAGCCGCTCGCGCTTGATCGCCTCGCCCAGGCCCTGGCCGGCAAAGCCCTTCTCTACCAGTGGCTGCACCGCCACTGCCCGCGCGGCATCTGCTGCGCCACGCAGGTAGGTGGCCTGTGGATAATCACGCTCCTCCAACCCCAGTCGCCCGCGCGCGTCCATCTCGCACGCGGCGATGAACTCTTCAAAGCGTTGCGGGCGCCGGTACACGTCGAAGCGCTGCAGCAACTCCAGCAAGGTCGATGCCTTCAGCTCCAGGGCCCGGTGGCCATGGGTATGGTACTCGCCCACCAGCAAGGCCAGTTCCTGGCAGTCGCGCGGTACCTTGAAGCGCTGGTTGACCGCCTTGATCGCCTTCAGCCCGCGGTGCTCATGGGCGATATGCCGCGGCCACTCCTCTTCGGGGGTCAGGCCTTTGCCCAGGTCATGCAGCAGGCAGGCCCAGCGTACCGTCAGCGGCTGGTTGTGACGGGCCGCCTGCTCCAGCACCGACAGGGTATGCACGCCGGTGTCGATTTCAGGATGATGCGCCGCAGGTTGCGGAACGCCGAACAGCACGTCGAGTTCGGGCATCAACTGCTTCAGCGCCCCGCAATCACGCAGCACCTGAATGAACACCTGGGGTTGCTCTTCCATCAGGGCGCGGGCGATTTCCTTCCAGCTGCGCTCGGCGGTAAGGGCCTGCAGTTCACCCGACTCGCTCAGCTCGCGCATCAGTGCGAGGGTTTCGGGGGCTACCTGGAAACCCAGCCCGGCATAGCGCGCGGCGAAACGCGCTACGCGCAGCACACGCAGGGGATCTTCGGCGAACGCGGGGGAAACGTGGCGTAAAATCCGGTCTTGGAGATCCTGCTGGCCCTTGTACGGGTCGGTGATCCGGCCCTGTTCGTCCTCGGCCATTGCATTGATGGTCAGGTCGCGCCGCACCAGGTCTTCTTCCAGTGTGACCTCGGGGCTGGCATGGAAGGTGAAGCCGCCATAGCCGCGCCCGCTTTTGCGCTCCGTACGCGCCAGTGCATATTCTTCACCGCTGTGAGGGTGAAGGAAGACGGGGAAGTCGGCCCCCACCGGACGGTAGCCCTGGGCCTGCATCTGCTCGACCGTCGCACCCACCACCACCCAGTCGATATCGGTGACCGGCCTGCCCAGCAGGCGGTCGCGCACGGCACCACCGACTTTATAGATCTGCATGAAAAAACCTCCGTTGAGGCCACAGGATACCCTGTCTGGCCACAACGGAGGTTGGCGCGGGCGGCTACAGGTGGACGACAGCCAGGTCCAGCCGTCCGTAGTCACCTTCGCCGTGTTCGCCCTTTGGGGGGACGTGGTGGGTCTTCATCACCTGGTCGCCTTGCAGGGTCTCCAGATGGATGTCGAAGCCCCACAGGCGGTGCAGGTGCTTGAGCACCTCGTCGGTGGAGTCGCCCAGCGGTTTGCGGTCATGTTGCTGGTGACGCAGCGTCAGCGAGCGGTCGCCACGCCGGTCTATGCTCCAGATCTGCACGTTGGGTTCGCGGTTGCCCAGGTTGTATTGCGCGGCCAGGATCTCGCGGATGGTGCGGTAGCCTGCTTCGTCGTGGATGGCCGGTACCAGCAGGTCGTCCTTCTGGTCGTCGTCCAGGATGCTGAACAGCTTGAGGTCGCGAATCACCGTGGGCGACAGGTACTGCAGGATGAAGCTCTCGTCCTTGAAGCTGCTCATGGCGAACTTGATGGTCGACAGCCAGTCGCTGCCGGCAATCTCGGGGAACCACCGGCGGTCTTCCTCTGTGGGGTGCTCGCACATGCGCCGGATGTCGCGGTACATGGCAAAACCCAGGGCATAGGGGTTGATGCCGCTGTAATAGGGGCTGTCGAAGCCTGGCTGGAACACCACGCTGGTGTGCGACTGCAGAAACTCCATCATGAAGCCCTCGGTCACGAGGCCTTCGTCGTACAGGTCGTTCATCAGGGTGTAGTGCCAGAAGGTCGCCCAGCCTTCGTTCATCACCTGGGTCTGGCGTTGCGGGTAGAAGTACTGTGCGATCTTGCGCACGATGCGCACGATCTCGCGTTGCCAGGGTTCGAGCAGCGGGGCGTGCTTCTCGATGAAGTACAGGATGTTTTCCTGCGGTTCGGCCGGGAAGCGCGCGTTGTCTTTCTCGTTGTACTTGTCGGTGCCCTTGGGAATGGTGCGCCACAGGTCGTTGATCTGCTTTTGCAGGTGTTCTTCGCGGTCCTTCTGGCGGCGACGCTCTTCTTCGGCGGAGATCGGGTAGGGCCGCTTGTAGCGGTCGACGCCGTAGTTCATCAGGGCATGGCAGGAGTCCAGCAGGTCTTCCACCGCGTCGATGCCGTGGCGCTCCTCGCACTGGGTGATGTACTGCTTGGCGAACACCAGGTAGTCGATGATCGAGCTGGCGTCGGTCCAGGTGCGGAACAGGTAGTTGCCCTTGAAGAAGCTGTTGTGCCCGTAGCACGCGTGCGCTACCACCAGCGCCTGCATGCAGATGGTGTTCTCCTCCATCAGGTAGGCGATGCAGGGGTCGGAATTGATCACGATTTCGTAGGCCAGGCCCATCTGGCCGCGACTGTACGATTTTTCTGTACTCAGGAAATGCTTGCCGTATGACCAGTGGTGATAGCCCAGGGGCATGCCGACCGACGCATAGGCGTCCATCATCTGCTCGGCGGTAATCACCTCGATCTGGTTGGGGTAGGTGTCCAGGGCGTAGCGCTCGGCCAGGCGACTGATTTCGCGGTCGTAGGCCTGGATCAGCTCGAACGTCCACTCGGACCCGGTGGAAAGGGGTTGGCGCTTCTGCTCTCTGGCGGTCATGTGGCTAACCTGCGCTGGAAGAGTTCACGGAAGACCGGGTAGATATCGCCGGCCGACACCAGCTGCTGCTGGGCGAAGGTATCGGCGAAGGCTTCGCCGATGCGTTCGTATTCGAACCACAAGGCCTGGTGCTCGCGAGGGGTGATCTCGACATAAGTGTAGTACTGCACGAACGGCATGATCTGCTTGGTGAGGATCTCGCGGCAGATGGGCGAGTCGTCGTTCCAGTTGTCACCGTCCGAAGCCTGGGCCGCGTAGATGTTCCATTCGCTGGCCTGATAGCGCTCGGCCATGATTTCCTGCATCAGTTTCAGGGCGCTGGAGACGATGGTGCCGCCCGTCTCGCGGGAATAGAAGAACTCTTCCTCATCCACTTCGCGCGCGCTGGTGTGATGGCGGATGAACACCACCTCGATCTTGTCGTAGTTTCGCTTCAGGAACAGGTACAGCAGGATGAAGAAGCGCTTGGCGATGTCCTTGGTGGCCTGGGTCATGGAGCCGGACACGTCCATCAGACAGAACATCACGGCCTTGGAACTGGGGTTGGGCTGCTTGACCAGCAGGTTGTACTTGAGGTCGAAGGTGTCGAGAAAGGGTACGCGGTGGATACGTGCACTCAGACGTTCTATTTCCCCTTCGATTTCCTGGATATCGCCGAAGTTGTCCGGCTCTTCGCGCTTCAGACGTGCAAGTTCTTCCTGGGCGGCGCGCAGTTTGGCGCGGCTGCTGCCCGACAGCGCAATGCGCCGCGCATGGGCTGAGCGCAGGGTGCGGATGATATTGATGCGCGAGGGGTTGCCTTCATTGCTGATGCCCGCGCGCACGGTCTTGAAGGTGTCGGTGCCGGTCAGGTGACGCTTGACCAGATTGGGCAGCTCGAGGTCTTCGAACATGAACTCGAGGAATTCTTCCTGGGTGATCTGGAAGACGAACTCGTCCATGCCTTCGCCGGAATTGCCGGCCTTGCCCTTGCCGCCGCCTCCACCGCCGCCCTGCGGGCGCGCGATATGCTCGCCGGCGGTGAACTCCTTGTTGCCCGGGTGTACGACGGTCTGCTTGCCGCCGCGTCCATGGTGCAGTACCGGTTCGTCGATATCCCGGCCAGGAATGCTGATCTGCTCGCCATGCTCCATGTCGGTGATGGAGCGACGGCTCACGGCCTCTTCGACGGCCTTCTTGATGTGGTCACGGTAACGCCGCAGAAAGCGCTGGCGGTTGACCGTGCTCTTGTTCTTGCCGTTCAGGCGTCGGTCGATCACATAGCTCATAGGCCCCTCCGGGAGTAGGCAGTAGCTGCAAGCTTCAAGCTTCTAGCTTCAAGATGGGCAGCGCTGTCGCTGCAGGCCCGGCGCGTACTCCGGGCTTGCCGCTGACAGCCTGACGCTTGCCGCTTATTGCGATTTCCTGACCCGCAGGTACCATTCCGAGAGCAGCCGGACCTGTTTGTCCGTGTAGCCGCGTTCGACCATTCGCGTAACGAAGTCGTTGTGCTTCTGCTGGTCCTCCTTGCTCGCCTTGGCGTTGAAGCTGATGACCGGCAGCAGGTCTTCGGTGTTGGAGAACATTTTCTTCTCGATCACCACCCGCAGTTTTTCGTAGCTCAGCCAGGTCGGGTTCTTGCCGTTGTTGTTGGCCCGGGCGCGCAGCACGAAGTTGACGATCTCGTTGCGGAAATCCTTCGGATTGCTGATGCCAGCCGGTTTCTCGATCTTCTCCAGCTCCTCGTTGAGGGCGATGCGGTTGAGGATCTCGCCGGTTTCGGGGTCGCGGTACTCCTGGTCCTGAATCCAGAAGTCGGCGTACAGCACATAACGGTCGAAGATGTTCTGCCCGTATTCGCTGTAGGACTCCAGGTAGGCGGTCTGGATTTCCTTGCCGATGAACTCGATGTAGCGCGGTGCCAGGTATTCCTTGAGGTAGCGCAGGTAGCGCTCGCGCACCTCGGCCGGGAACTGTTCCTGTTCGATCTGCTGCTCCAGCACGTACAGCAGGTGCACCGGGTTGGCCGCGATTTCATGGGGGTCGAAGTTGAACACCTTGGACAGGATCTTGAAGGCGAAGCGGGTCGACAGACCGTTCATGCCTTCGTCGACACCGGCCGAGTCGCGGTACTCCTGGATCGACTTGGCCTTCGGATCGGTGTCCTTGAGGTTCTCGCCGTCATACACGCGCATCTTGGAGTAGATGTTCGAGTTCTCCGGCTCCTTGAGGCGCGACAGCACCGTGAACTGGGCCAGCATCTTCAGGGTGTCGGGTGCGCAGTGGGCCTTGGCCAGGGAGCTGTTGAACAGCAGCTTGTCGTAGATCTTGATCTCGTCGCTCACGCGCAGGCAGTACGGCACCTTGACGATGTAGATCCGGTCGATGAACGCCTCGTTGTTCTTGTTGTTGCGAAAGCTGTGCCATTCCGATTCGTTGGAGTGGGCCAGCAGAATCCCGGAGTAGGGGATGGCGCCGAGGCCCTCGGTGCTGTTGTAGTTGCCCTCCTGGGTGGCGGTGAGCAGCGGGTGCAGGACCTTGATTGGTGCCTTGAACATCTCGACGAATTCCATCAGGCCCTGGTTTGCCCGGCACAGTGCGCCCGAATAGCTGTAGGCGTCGGCGTCGTTCTGCGGGAATTCCTCGAGCTTGCGGATATCGACCTTGCCCACCAGCGCCGAGATGTCCTGGTTGTTCTCGTCGCCCGGCTCGGTCTTGGCCACGGCGATCTGGTTGAGGATCGAGGGGTAGAGCTTGACCACCTTGAACTGGCTGATGTCGCCGCCGAACTCGGCCAGGCGCTTGGTCGCCCAGGGCGACATGATGGTGTTCAGGTAGCGGCGCGGGATGCCGAAGTCCTCTTCGAGGATGGCGCCGTCCTCGGTGGCGTTGAACAGCCCCAGCGGGGACTCGAACACCGGCGAGCCCTTGATGGCGTAGAAGGGCACCTTTTCCATCAGTTGCTTGAGTTTTTCAGCCAGGGACGACTTGCCGCCACCCACCGGGCCGAGCAGGTAGAGGATCTGTTTCTTTTCCTCCAGGCCCTGTGCGGCATGGCGGAAGTAGGAAACGATCTGGTCGATGCATTCTTCCATCCCATGGAAGTCTTCGAAGGCGGGGTAGCGCCGGATCACCTTGTTGGAGAAGATCCGCGACAGCCGCGAATTGTTCGACGTGTCGACCAGTTCCGGCTCACCAATAGCCATCAACAGGCGTTCGGCCGCCGACGCATAGGCACTACGGTCCTGCTTGCAGAGCTCAAGATACTCCTGCAGCGAGAGCTCTTCCTGACGGGTGGACTCGAAACGTTGTTGGAAGTGGCTAAAAATACTCATGACGTCACCTCGCTCGATACGTGGAGCCGACGTCGGATCGATCAGTTGATGCTGGCATGCAGACGGCACTGCCGCCTGCTGTATACCCCCCAGAACACCCTTGGAACCTTACCGATGACCCGCACGCCGGTGTACCGGCTCTCCCCTTTTTGGATGGCCTGGGCTTAAGGATAGTTGGTAATCGGCGAGGTCAAGGGCGGTTGGGCGATTAGTTCGCCACGACCGTTCGTCTGGTCTGGCGCGAGCCCGCGCAGGGCGCGGGCTGCAGGCCAACAAAAAAATTATTCGGCAGAGCCCTGGGCGGTTTCTGCCGGGAAGGTGGCGCGCCACAGCTCGAAGCCGCCGTCGAGGCTGTAGACGTCGGAAAAACCCTGGCTGACCAGATACGCGGCCGCGCTCTGGCTGGAGTTGCCGTGGTAGCAGACCACCACGGTGGGGGCGTCGAGGTCGGCGCCGCGGATGAAATCGGCGACCGACTGGTTGTCCAGGTGGCGGGCGCCGGTGATGTGGCCGTTGGCAAAGGTGGGCTGGTCGCGGATATCGACCACCACGGCGCCTTGCGCACGCAGCGCCTGAGCCTGCTCTGGAGGGATACGTTTGAATTCGCTCATGGGCGGGTCCTTCAGGATTGATCGGCTATTCTAGCCGGTTGCACGGGGCTGGCCAGCGGGCGTACGGTGCCTTCTTCGGTGCACTCGCAGCGGTGGTACTGGCCGGTATCGACATTGAACAGGGTCATCGCACCGCCCCACACACAGCCGGTATCCAGTGCGTACACGCCTGGCTCGGTGCAGCGGCCCTCGAGGGCTGCCCAGTGTCCAAAGATGATCTTCACGTGACGCGAGCGACGGCCCTTGTGGGCGAACCACGGTTTGTAGCCGGGTGGGGCGGTGTCGGCGCCTTCCTTGCCCTTGAGGTCCAGTTTGCCCTCGGCGGTGCAGAAGCGCATGCGGGTGAAATAATTGGTGATGACCCGCAGGCGTTCGACCCCGCCCAGGTTCTTGTTCCACTTGTTCGGCTCGTTGCCGTACATGCCGTCCAGATAGAGCTTGAGCCGATTGTCATCGCGTAGCACTTCTTCGACCTCGCCAGCCAGCTCCAGCGCCTTGCCCAGGGTCCACTGCGGTGGAATGCCGGCATGCACCATCGCCACGCCGCGCTGCTCGTCGTAATGCAGCAGCTTTTGCCGGCGCAGCCAGTCGAGCAGTTCGTCGGCATCCGGGGCATCGAGAATCTCGCGCAGGGTGTCGCTTTTCTTCAGGCGCTCGATGTTGTGCCAGGCGGCCAGCAGGTGCAGGTCGTGGTTGCCCAGCACGCACACCAGCGAGTCGCGCATGGCGTACAGATAGCGCAGGGTTTCCAGCGACTCGGGGCCGCGGTTGACCAGGTCGCCGACCAGCCACAGGCGGTCGACCGACGGGTTGAAGTTCACCCGCTCGAGCAGGCATTTGAGCGGTTGCAGGCAGCCCTGGAGATCGCCGACGGCATACACCGCCATCAGTGCAGCGACCCGGGTACGGCCAGGCGGAACGCCTTGATCGGGGCCTCGAAACGGATGCCATCCTCGGCGAACATCTGATAGCTGCCTTCCATGGTGCCCACCTGGGTGCTGAGCACGGCACCACTGCTGTAGGTGTGGCTCTGGCCAGGCTCGATCAGCGGCTGCTGACCGATCACCCCGGCGCCCTTGACCTCTTCCACCTGGCCATCGCCATTGGTGATGAGCCAGTGACGCGACATCAGCTTGGCCGCCACCGAACCGTTGTTGTGCACGGTAATGGTGTAGGCAAAGGCAAAGCGGTCGTTTTCGGGATCGGAATGTTCTTTGAGGAAGCGGGTGACGACGTCGACGTCGACCTGATAGCGGGGATCGGACATTCAAGAGGGCCTTGGCAACAGACGCGAATACGGCAATGGCATCAGTCTAGGCTATCGGCGGGGTTGCCGGCCAGTCATGCGGGCATGACCGGCCGTTATCAGGTGTTACTGCGGCTGTTCGGCCAGCTTGTCGGCCAGGCGCACGAAGGCGGCCAGGTCCAGTTGCTCGGGGCGCAGGCTGCCATCGACACCGGCGGCGGCGATCTCGTCGCTGCTGAGCAGGGCCTTCAAGGTGTTGCGCAGTGTCTTGCGGCGCTGGTTGAACGCTTCGCGCACGATGCGCTCGAGCAGGCGATGATCCTTTGCCGGGTGTGGCAGGGTGGTGTGGGGTACCAGGCGCACGATGGCCGAATCGACCTTGGGCGGTGGGTTGAACGCCCCCGGGCCGACGTTGAACAGGTGTTCCACGCGGCAGTGGTACTGCACCATGATCGACAGGCGGCCCCAGTCGCCACCGCCCGGGCCGGCGGCCAGGCGCTCGACCACTTCCTTCTGCAGCATGAAGTGCATGTCGCGGATCAGTCCAGCGTTGGCCAGCAGGTGAAAGATCAGTGGGGTGGAGATGTTGTACGGCAGGTTGCCGACCACCCGCAGGCTGCGCGGCGCGGCGCCCAGGCTGGTGAAGTCGAACTTGAGCGCATCGCCCTGGTGCAGGCGGAAGTTGTCACGGCCGGCGAACTGCTGGTTGAGGATCGGTACCAGGTCCTTGTCCAGTTCCACCACATCCAGCTGGCCGCCGCTGTTGAGCAGGCCCTGGGTCAGGGCGCCCTGGCCCGGACCGATTTCCAGCAGGCGCTCACCTGCCTTGGCGCTGATCGAGCGCAGGATGCGGTCGATGACGCCGGCGTCGTGCAGAAAGTTCTGGCCGAAGCGCTTGCGCGCCTTGTGTTGGTATTGCTCGGTCATAAATGGGTCTCGGCCATCTGGTAGGCGGTTTCCAGTGCTACCTGCAGGCTGCCGGTGTCGATCCTGCCGGTGCCGGCAAGGTCCAGGGCAGTGCCGTGGTCCACCGATGTGCGAATGATCGGCAGGCCCAGGGTAACGTTCAAGGCGGCGCCGAAGCCCTTGTACTTGAGCACCGGCAGGCCCTGGTCGTGGTACATCGCCAGCACTGCGTCGCAGTGCTCCAGATATTTGGGGGTAAACAGGGTGTCGGCAGGCAACGGGCCGCGCAGGTCCATGCCTTCGCTGCGCAGGCGCGCCAATATCGGTTCGATGATGTCTATTTCTTCGCTGCCCAGGTGGCCGCCTTCACCCGCATGCGGGTTGAGCCCGCACACCAGGATGCGTGGCTGGGCGATGCCGAACTTGCTCTGCAGGTCGGCATGCAGGATCCGCGTGACCCGCTCCAGGCGTTCGGCGGTGATGGCGTCGGCCACTGCGCGCAGCGGCAGGTGCGTGGTCACCAGGGCCACGCGCAGCCCGCGGGTGGCAAGCATCATCACCACTTGCGCAGTGTGGGTCAGCTCGGCGAGGAATTCGGTATGCCCGGAAAACGCAATGCCGCTTTCGTTGATCACGCCCTTGTGCACGGGCGCGGTGATCATCCCGGCAAAGTGCCCGTCAAGGCAGCCCTGGCCCGCACGGGTCAGGGTTTGCAGTACGAAGGCGGCGTTGCGTTTGTCCAGCTGCCCGGCGACTACCCGGCTTGCCAGCGGCGTGTCCCACACGTACAGGCTGCCCGCAGGGGCAGGCGCATCCGGGAAGGCGTCGGGGCTGACAGGCAGCAGCGTGACGGCCACGCCCAGTTGCGCGGCCCGCTCGACGAGCAGGTCACGACTGGTAATGGCGATCAGGGGGTGGGGCTGGGCATGCTCGGCGAGCAGCAGGCACAGGTCTGGTCCTATGCCGGCCGGCTCGCCGGGTGTCAGGGCGAAGCGCTGGTGTTTCACTGGGCTGCCTGGTCGGCGCCAGGAAGCTTGATTTCAACATAGGCTTCGTCGCGGATCTGACGCAGCCAGCTTTGCAGCTCTTCGTCGTACTTGCGGTTGCGCAGCACGTTCATGGCTTGCTGTTCGCGTGCCTGTTCGGTGCTGTCGGTGGAGCGACGACCCAGGACTTCCAGTACGTGCCAGCCGTATTGGGTCTGGAACGGCTTGGACAGCTGACCCTGAGGGGTGCTGGCCATGACTTCGCGGAACTCGGGTACCAGTGCGTTCGGATCGACCCAGTTGAGGTCGCCGCCATTGAGTGCCGAACCCGGATCTTCGGAGAAGCTCTTCGCCAGCTCGGCGAAATCTTCGCCGGCGCTGATGCGTTCATAGAGCTTTTCCGCCAGTTGCTGGGTGGCGGCTTCGCTGCGCACTTCGCTTGGCTTGATCAGGATGTGGCGAACATGCACTTCGTCGCGCAGCTGTGTCTGGCCGCCGCGCTTTTCCTGCAGCTTCAGGATGATGAAGCCACCCGGTGTGCGTACAGGCTCGGTGACGTCACCCACAGCCATGGTGCTGAGCAGGCGATCGAAAGGAGGTGGCAGCTGGGCGGCCTTGCGCCAGCCCATCTCGCCACCTTCCAGTGCGTTCTCGCTGGCCGAACGGGCAGTCGCCAGCTGGGCGAAGTCGGCGCCTTGCTTGAGCTGCTGGTAGATCGCGGCCGCTTGCTGGCCAGCCGCCTGGATAGCCGCCGAGTTGGCGCTTTCCGGGGTCGGGATCAGGATGTTGGCCAGGCGGAACTCTTCGGACAACTGCATCTTGCCCAGGTCCGAGGCGAGGAAGTTCTTCACTTCCTGTTCCGAAACCTGGATGCGTTCGGCTACCCGGCGCTGGCGCACGCGGCTGATGATCATCTCGCGACGGACCTGCTCGCGGGCGTCATCGAACGACAGGCCGTCATGGGCCAGGGCCGCACGGAACTGGCTCATGTTCATGCCGTTGCGCTGGGCAATGGTGTCCATGGCCTGGTTGAGTTCTTCGTCGGTGATGCGGATGCCGGAGCGATCGCCAATCTGCAGTTGCAGGTTTTCCACGATCAGGCGCTCCAGCACCTGCTGGTCGAGCACGCCGGGCGGAGGTGTGGCGCCGCCGCGCTTGGCGATGGTCTGTTCGACCTCGCGCACGCGCTGGTCCAGCTGGCTTTGCATGACCACGTCGTTATCGACGATGGCCACCACCTTGTCCAGGGTCTGCACCGCGGCGTGCGCGGTGCTGCTCAGTAATACAGCGCCCAGCATCAGCGGGCGCAGACAATCAATAAGCTTGGTCTTCACGTGCACGGTAACCTTGAATGCCTTCGTCGAGGAAAGTTTCGACCTTTTTACCCACTACACCACCGAGGCCTTTCAGCACGATCTGCAGGAAGATCCCATGGTCGCCTTTTTCGTTGGAGGGTGCGTCCTGGCTGAACTCGTCGTAGTCGACCCAGTAACGGTTGATCAGGCGCAGCTTCCAGCAGCAGTTGTCATATTCGAAACCGCCCATGGCTTCCAGGGTGCGGTTGCGGTTGTAGTCGTGCTGCCAGCGGGCGATTGCGGTCCACTGCGGAACGATCGGCCACATGACGGAGAAGTCATGCTGCTGGATCTTGTAGTAGTCCTTGACGTAGCCCGGTTGGCCTGGGGTGCCGTAGTCGCCACCACCCACCTGCCAGCGGCCGGTGCTCTGGTCGTAGCGAACCACGTCGTTGCGATAGCGATAACCCAGGTTGACGATCTTGTTGACGTTGTCTTCCGGCTGGTAGTGGAACATTGCGCTGCCGGAGCGCGTGCTGCGGCTGTCCGGGTCCCAGTTGAAATCGGAATTCACGCGCCAGTCTCGGTTGAAGCGGAACTGGTACTCAAGTGCATAGGGCGAGACATCGGATTGCGAGTCGTTGCGTGTGCGGTAATCGATGCGCGGCAACTGAACCTTGCGATCCTTGAAGTAAAGCGCCTGGCCAACGCTCAAACGTTGACGTTCGAAGCCGTTGTCTTCGATCCAGCGGTTGGTCACACCCAGCGACAGCTTGTTCTCGTCACCGATGCGGTCAGAGCCACTGAAGCGGTTTTCGCGGAACAGGGACGCATAGCTGAACGTCGATTCGCCGGTGTCGAAAACCGGGATGTCCGTCTGGTCCTTGTACGGGACGTACAGGTAGAACAGGCGCGGTTCCAGCGTCTGGCGGTAGTCCTTTCCGAACCACTGCGTGTCGCGGTCAAAGTAAAGGCCACTGTCGACGCTGAAAATGGGCACGCTGCGGTCTTGTGAGCTGTTGAAGGATTCCCTGGTGGGTGAGTTTAAGTTCGCCGGCGTTAACAGGTAATCCTTGCCTTGGCGGTCTAGGTCCAGCTCATAGTTGGTGTAGACATACTTCAGCGATGGCTTGACGAAACCATACGATGCGTTTAACGGCAGGCTCATCGAGGGAGCAATATTGATCCGGTCGCCGTTGGCACGAGCCAAGCCCGAAACACGGGTGTCATACCAAGGTGCGGAAATACCGTCTTTATCTACGAAGCTACCTTTGCGCAAGTCGCGATCGAATCGAACGAATTCGGTGTTGTAGGTAAAGTCCAGCCCACCAGGGTTATAGGGCAGTTTCCCGTTGAACGTAACCTGCGGCAGGCGGCCATACGGCGTGATCTTGCTGATGGTTGCCAACTGGTAATCTTGTACGTTCAGGCGCGCTCTGTAGTTATCGCCGCGGTAGGTCAGCGCACCTTGTTGGTTGAGGTAGTCACGGCTTTCGACACCGATCTGATCCGATTCCAGATCCTGGAAATAGTACGGATCACTGATCTTGGTGTAATCGACTTCGGTCATCAGGCGCTCGTCCAGGCCACCCTTGTGCTGCCAGTTGATCATCCAGCGCTTTTCTTTGTAGTCGGACTGGCGCTTGCGCTCGTCCTCCTCGTCATTCAGCCACGCACCACCGAACTGCCCTTCGCTGGACTTGGTCAGGTAGCGGAACTCGCCTTCCATCAACAGGCCGCGCTTGGCCATGTAGCGTGGATACAAGGTGGCGTCGTAGTTCGGTGCCAGGTTGAAGTAGTACGGCGTGACCAGCATGAAGCCGGTGTCACTGCTGGTACTGAACGATGGCGGCAGGAAGCCGGACTGGCGACGGTCATCGATCGGGAAGTAGATGTACGGGGTGTAGAACACCGGTACATCCTTGACCCGCAGGGTGACGTTGGTCGCGGTACCGAAGCCGGTGGCCGGGTTCAGTGTGATGTTGTTGCCCTTGAGCTGCCAGGCGTTGCTGTTCGGCTCGCAGGTGGTGTAGGTACCGTCCTTGAGGCGAATGATCGCGTTTTCGGCACGCTTGGCGTACAGCGCGTTACCGCGGATACGCGACTTGTGCATCACGTACTCGGCGTTGTCGACCTTGGCTTCACCGGTGTCGAGCTGGATGTCGGCGTGATCGCCAACCACCAGCGAACCGTTGTCGCGGATCTTGACGTTGCCGCTCAGTTCGCCACGGTTCTCGGCCTGATACAGATTGGCCTCGTCGGCCTCGACCTGCATGCTGCCCTGGCGCATCACCACGTCACCGGCGAGGGTGGCGATCTGCTGCTCCTGCTGGTAGCGCGATACCTTGGCACCGATGAAGGTCGGCGACTCGTCCTTGGGCGTGGTGTCATCCATGCCCGGACGGGTTGGCTCGATGTAGGCCCCGGAGCAATACGGGCCGGCTTCGGCGAGCTGGGCAGGGGTCAGCTGATCGCGTGGTACCCAGTCCAGATGGCTGTAGTCGGCGCTGCGTGCCTTCAGGCCGCGCCCCTTGGTTTCGGTGACGAGTGCTGGGCCCTTGCCCGCCGCTTCGGCACTGCCGTCGGCGCTCTGGGCAGCCGTTTCGCCGGCCGAGCTGACCGCCGCACCGTCATGCACAGGGCGTGGTGGCAGGTTCGCGGTGCTGGTCTTGGGCTTGCAGTCCCAACCTCCGGCAGCGGAAACTTGGCAGTCGAACTGCTCGGCAGCCACCACGTACGACGTGGCCAGGGGTTGCATCGCCAGCAGACCGCCGGTGACGAGCAACGGGAATTTTTTACGAAACGCGGGGGATTTCAATGCCATCTTATTAGTCCGGGCTTCCTGCGTGCCATCTGCCCGCGTGTGGGGCCGCACGCCTCTCGATGGTCTGAAAAAGATGCTGGATAATAAAGCATGACCCGCTTGACGGCTAGGGCCGTCGGAGACCCATGTAATGCCCGAACATGATGTACGCCTGCAACACCTGAATGTATGGCTGGCCGAACAGCTGGCAAATCTTTTCCATAAACAGGGCTGGGGTCCGGTTCCAGCGGGCTGCCTGACCGCTGCCAGCAGCGACGCGAGCTTTCGCCGCTACTTCCGCTGGGCCGCCGAAGGACGCAGTTTTATTGTGATGGATGCCCCGCCGCCGCAGGAAAACTGCCGGCCTTTTGTGGAAATTGCTCATTTATTGGCCAGCGCCGGGGTCAATGTGCCGCAAATTCACGCTCAGGATCTCGAGCGCGGCTTCCTGCTGCTGAGTGATCTGGGCAACCACACCTACCTCGATGTGATCACCAGCGACAACGCCGATGGCCTGTTCGACGATGCCATCCAGGCGCTGCTGGCCTTCCAGCAACTGCCGATGCAGGCGCCGTTGCCCAGTTATGACGTGGCCCTGCTGCGCCGCGAGCTGGAGCTGTTCCCAGAGTGGTACGTGGGCCGTGAACTGGGCCTGCAGATGAATAATGAGCAGCAGGCGGCCTGGCAACGCATCAGCAGCCTGCTGATCGACAGCGCCCTGGCCCAGCCCAAGGTGCTGGTGCACCGTGACTACATGCCGCGCAACCTGATGCAGAGTGTGCCCAATCCGGGCGTGCTGGATTTCCAGGATGCGGTGTACGGCCCGGTGACCTACGACATCACCTGTCTGTTCAAGGACGCCTTCCTCAGTTGGCCGCAGGCACGGGTAGAGGGCTGGCTCAAGGACTACTGGCAGCGGGCGCAGGCTCTGGGCGTACCGGTGCAGGCCGATTTCGAGGACTTCCAGCGTGCCAGCGACCTGATGGGCGTGCAGCGCCACCTCAAGGTGATCGGCATCTTCGCGCGCATCTGCCACCGTGACGGCAAGCCGCGCTACCTGGCCGATGTGCCGCGGTTCTTTGCTTATATAGATGAAGTGATCGCCCGCCGCCCTGAGCTGGCCGAGCTGGATGAACTGATCGACAGCCTGCAGGCCGCAGGCGGGGCGCGCGCATGAAGGCGATGATTCTGGCCGCAGGCAAGGGCGAGCGCATGCGCCCGCTGACCCTGCATACACCCAAGCCACTGGTGCCGGTAGCCGGCGTGCCGTTGATCGAGTATCACCTGCGCGCCCTGGCGAGGGCGGGCTTCACCGAGGTGGTGATCAATCATGCCTGGCTGGGGCAGCAGATCGAAGAGCACCTGGGCGATGGCGCGCAACTGGGCCTGAGCATCCGCTATTCCGCCGAAGGCGAACCACTGGAAACCGGTGGCGGGATCTACAAGGCGCTGCCGCTGCTTGGCGACGCGCCTTTTGCGCTGATCAACGGCGACATCTGGACCGAGTACGACTTCAGCCGCCTGCCTGCGTCGCTGTCCGGGCTGGCGCACCTGGTGCTGGTGGACAACCCGGGCCATCACGGCAAAGGTGATTTCCGCCTGCAGGCCGGGCAGGTCAAGGATGCCGACGCGGTTTCGCCGACCTTGACCTACAGCGGGATCGCCGTGCTGCACCCGGAACTGTTCGACGGTTGCCAGGCCGGCGCCTTCAAGCTGGCACCGCTGTTTCGCCAGGCGATGGCCAAGGGCCTGGTCAGTGGAGAGCATTTCACTGGCCAGTGGGTGGATGTCGGTACCCTTGAACGCCTTGCCGAAGTCGAGCGCCTGCTCGCCGAGCGCCGCTGACATGTTGTGGCCGAGCACAGTGATTGGTGCCGGAGCGGGTTTTGCCATCGCCAGCATTCCAGGGGCGTTGCTGGGGGCATTGCTCGGTCAGGCGATGGACCGCCGTCTGCAACTGCACAGTTGGGCGCACCTGCGCGAGCGTCTGGGCGGGCGCGCGGTGCTGCGCGACGACGAAGTGCTGTTCGTGCTGCTTGGGCGCCTGGCCAAGAGTGAAGGGCGGGTGGTCGACGGACATATCCAGCAGGCGCGTCAGGAAATGCAGCGCCTGGAGATGAGCGAACCGGCACGTCTGCGCGCGATTGCCGCATTCAACCGGGGCAAGAGCGGCAGCGAGCGCCTGCATCCGCACCTGCGTCGCCTCAAGCAGCAACCCCATGCTGCCGAAGGCTTGCTGCGTGCCTGCTGGCGCATGGTCTGGGCCGATGGCCGGGTAGGGCGTCACGAGCGCGAACTGCTGATGCAGTGGGGGCAGCAGCTGGGCTGGTCGACGACCCGGGTGCAGGCATTGGCCAGCGACTACGAGCCGCACCGGGCGGCCCTGGGCAATCAGGGCATCAGCTATCCCGAGGCCCTGCGCTTGCTGGGGGTGTTACCCGAGACCGAGCCTGTACAGGTCAAGCAGGCCTACCGGCGCCTGCTCAGCCGGCATCATCCGGACAAACTGGTGGGTAGCGGCGCGAGCCCGGCGCAGGTGCGCGACGCCACCGAGCGTACCCGGGACCTGCATCAGGCCTACGCGGTGGTACGCAAGCGGCGCGGCTTCTAGTCGACCGCTTGCGGGCTCAGCCAGCCGCGAATGCGGCGGAACAGTTGCTCCTGCTCGGCAGCCTGGTTGCCGGGCATGGCCGTCAGGGCGACCTGGTGGTAGCTGCTGTCCTTGAGTCGCTTGCTGGCCTGCAGGCGGTTCACGGCCGCCTGCCTGGCGCCGGCCTGGTTGGCATAGTAGAAGTCGGCGGTCGGCAGCTTGAGCGTGGCGGCCAGGCTGTCGAGGCTGTGTTCGACGCGGGCCGGGTTCTGCGCAGCGACCATCACCAGCTTTTGCACCTGCGGCGGTTGCCGTTCGCTGATGTAACGGGCTGACCAGTAGGCACCGCTGCCGCTGCCCAGCAGCACCACGCTGCGTGCGTTCTGCTGCTGTGCGTAGGCGACGGCGGCATCCAGGCGGGCGAAGATACGCTCGGCGTCGGCCTTTTCACTGGCCGCCGGATCGGTACTGGCGGGCGCTTCGGCGCTTTCGCTGTTTTCGGTTTCTGCTGCGGTGGCCTGGGCGATGTTGGCATTGGCATCGGCCGGCGTGGCCTTGGCCGGTGCGCCCTTCACGTCCTTGTCCGGTTGCGGGGGCGGTGCCGGGGTTTCCTTGCGGGCCACCGGGCTCTCGGCCAGCAGATCCGGCAGGCTCAGGCTCAGACTGGCCCACTTTGCATCGGGGAACTTGCGCCGCAGGGGGCCGACGGTGCGTGGCCAGTCGGCGCTCTCGCCGGCACCCGGGACGATGATCACCACGCCTTCGGGTGCCGGGGTGTTGGCAGGTTTCCACAGGGCCAGGAAGCTGTCGCTGCCGGCCTGCAGGGTTTGCTGCTCATCCTTGGGCACTTGCCGCTCCAGGGCCTGGGCGTCTTCCTGGCTGCGCTCGGGCAGCGCCTCGCGCGTGGCCGGCGCGGCATCGGCGTCGGCGGCCGGCGTTTCCTGCGCCAGAACTTGTGCGGTACAAGGTAGTATCAAGGACAGGCATAGCGCCGAAAGCGCCGTGCGTTTGAGTACGAACATTGATCGATCCAGGCCAGAGTGATACCGGCAGCCTAATGGTATTTGTCGACGACGGCCATGTTCGATGGCGGTCCCTTCATTGACGAGATTCAAGATGATGCGTTTGCGCTGCCTGTTGTTTATCGGCTGCTTGTGCTGGCCCTTTATGGCGAACGCGGAGCAGGCATCCGTACCGGCTGCGGTACGCCTGGCCCCGGCGCAACAGCAATGGCTCGACCAGCACCGCAGCTTGCGGGTAGGCCTGGTGTTGCAGGCCCCGTTCGCGCAGTTCGACCGGCGCCTGCAGCAGCTGTCGGGTGTCAACGTAGAGCTGATGAACTGGCTGGGCAGGGCATTGGACCTGGACCTGACGTGGCGCAACTTCCCCGACCAGGCCGCGCTCGAGCATGCCCTGGCCGGCGGCGAGATCGACCTGGCGCCAGGGCTGACCCAGACCCCGGCCAGCCTGCGTCGCTGGTTGTTCAGCGACCCCTACATGCGCGTACCGCAGTTGATCGTGGGCCCGCGCAACGGCTCGATGGCAGTGGACCTGGAGCGGCTCGCCGAAAACGAGCGAGTGGCGGTGCGCATGCCCAGTTCGCTGGCCGACTATCTGCGCGCGACCTATTCCAACCTGAATCTTCAAGGCGTGCCGGCCGAGCGCCAGGCCTTGCAGCTGTTGCTCAGCGAGCAGGTGCGCTACGCGGTGCTGGATGAAGCGCAGTTGAGCCGGTTGTCGCGCGAGAACGAGTTCAGCGATCTGGTGGTGGTGGGCGACATCGGCTTGCCGCAGTTGCTGCGGGTGGGCTCGCGGCGTGACTGGCCGATGCTGGCCGACATCATCGAGGTCGGCCTGCAGGCCATTCCGGCCAAGGACCTGGAGCAATTGCACAACCGCTGGCTGCAACCCCGCTACCCGCGCCTGAGCGAGTCACCGGGGTTCTGGCAGAACCTGGCGTTGCTGTTCGCAGCGCTGTTCTTCAGTTGCGTCTTCATCGTGATCTGGCAGCGGCGCCAGCAGCAGCAGTTGGAACTCAATCTGCTGGCTGCGCGGGAAAACATCGCCAAGCGCCTGGCCCGCGAAGAGGCGCTGCGCCTGAGCCAGTTCTCCCTCGACCAGAGCACCGTGGGCATCCTGTGGGTGCATTGGGACAGCCATGTGCGCTATGCCAACCGCGCGGTCGAAAGCATGCTCGGCTATACCTCTGGGTCGCTGAACGATCGCCCGCTGATCGATATCGAGCCCAACCTGCACATGGACCGCTGGCTGGACCTGTGGAAGCGTGCACGGGCCAGCGACGAGGCGGCGCAGCGCTTCGAGACCCAGTGCCTGCGCGCCGATGGCAGCCTGGTACCGGTGGATGTGTCGTTGAGCTTCTTGCGCTTTCGCGATGCCGAATACCTGGTGGTGTTCATCAATGACGTCACCGAGCGCCGCCGTGCCCTGGCGGCGCTGCGCGAGAGCGAGGCGCGGCTCAAGGGCATTGCCGGCAACGTGCCGGGGCTGGTGTTCCGGCTGGAACGCAACCCGGCGATCGGCGACCTGGAGTTCCCCTATATCAGCGAAGGCAGCGAGGCCCTGGTCGGCTACTCGCCCATCGAACTGCAGCACCCGGACATGGGCTTGCGCAACCTGGTGCACAGCGAAGACCGCGCCGACTATCACCGCGTGCAGGACCAGGCGCTGGCCACCGACCAGGACTGGTCGTGGCAGGGCCGCATCGTCACGCGCCAGGGTGAGCAGCGCTGGGCCGACATCAAGGCCAGTACCCGCAATCTGCGCGACGGCCGCGTGGTGTGGGACGGGGTGGTATGGGACATCAGCCAGAGCAAGCGCGCCGAGCTGGAACTGGCGCGCTCCCAGGAGCAGCTGCGCGAACTGTCGGCGCACCTGGAGAGCGTGCGCGAGGAAGAGAAAGCGCGGATCGCCCGCGAGGTGCATGATGAGCTCGGGCAGATGCTGACCGTGCTCAAGCTGGAAACCTCGATGTGCGAGCTGGCCTATGCCGGGCTGGACCCGGGCCTGAACGAGCGCCTGGGCAGCATGAAGCGCCTGATCGCGCAGCTGTTCCAGCTGGTGCGCGACGTCGCCACGGCCTTGCGCCCGCCGATTCTGGATGCCGGCATTGCCTCGGCCATCGAGTGGCAGGCCCGGCGTTTCGAGGCCCGCACGCAGATCCCGTGCCTGGTCGAGGTACCGGACAACCTGCCGCCGCTCAGCGACGCCAAGGCCACCAGCCTGTTCCGCATTCTGCAGGAGGCCCTGACCAACGTCATGCGCCACGCCCACGCGCATACTGTGCAGATCAACCTGGGCCTGGACGGTGCGATGCTGTGCCTGACCATCAGCGACGACGGCGTGGGTTTCGTGCAGAGTGACCAGCGCCCGACCTCGTTCGGCCTGGTGGGCATGCGCGAGCGCGTGCTCATGCTGGGCGGCAGCATGCGCCTGGACAGCGAACCGGGCGAGGGCACCACGTTGAGCGTACGCATCCCCCTGAACAACGACAGGAGCTGACAGTGATTCGAGTATTGGTTGCCGAAGACCACACCATCGTGCGCGAGGGCATCAAGCAGTTGATCGGCCTGGCCAAGGACATGCAGGTGGTGGGCGAGGCCGGCAATGGCGAGCAGTTGCTCGAAGCCTTGCGCCACACCGAATGCGAGGTGGTGTTGCTGGATATCTCGATGCCGGGGGTGAACGGGCTGGAGGCGATACCGCGAATTCGCGCGTTGAGCGCGCCGCCGGCGATCCTGGTGCTGTCGATGCATGACGAGGCGCAGATGGCGGCGCGGGCGCTGAAGATCGGCGCGGCGGGGTACGCGACCAAGGACAGTGATCCGGCGCTGCTGCTGACCGCAATTCGCCGGGTGGCGGGGGGCGGGCGCTACATCGATCCGGACCTGGCCGACCGCATGGTGTTCGAGGTGGGGCTGACGGATTCGCGCCCCCTGCACTCGATGCTGTCGGAGCGCGAGTTCTCGGTGTTCGAACGGTTGGCCCAGGGGGCGAACGTCAACGACATTGCCCAGCAGCTGGCGCTGAGCAACAAGACTATCAGCACCCACAAGGCGCGCCTGATGCAGAAGCTGAATGTGACTTCGCTGGCCGAGCTGGTGAAGTATGCGATGGAGCACAAGCTGGTGTGAGTGTTCCAAAAACGACATCGGGTTGATCCCTTCGCTGGCAAGCCAGCCGCCACAGGTTCGGCGTGTACCGACAAACCTTGTGGGGGCTGGCTTGCCAGCGAAGGGGGCAGCACGGCTATCAACGTGTCTGAAAACGCCACCCTTGTAGGGCAATCCCTACCCGCAAGTTTCCATCCGGCTGATGGCATTCTCTCAGCACCCCCGATTTGCGCCACCTTCTGCCTTCTCTAGTCTTGGGTCACAGCAGTCATCCAACAAGAAGGTGCAGGTATGAGTGAGGTGAATTCGAACGCTGCAACCGGCGAAGTGCTGGTCAGCTTCCGTGGTGTGCAGAAGAGCTACGACGGCGAGTCGCTGATCGTCAAAGACCTGAATCTGGATATTCGCAAAGGCGAGTTCCTGACCCTGCTCGGCCCCTCGGGCTCGGGCAAGACCACCAGCCTGATGATGCTGGCAGGGTTCGAAACCCCTACCGCCGGCGAGATCCTGCTGGACGGGCGTTCGATCAACAACGTGCCGCCGCATAAGCGCGACATCGGCATGGTGTTCCAGAACTATGCGTTGTTCCCGCACATGACCGTGGCCGAGAACCTGGCCTTCCCGCTGAGCGTGCGCAACCTGAGCAAGACCGACATCAGCGAGCGGGTCAAGCGCGTGCTGAACATGGTGCAGCTCGAAACCTTCGCCCAGCGCTACCCTGGCCAGCTTTCCGGCGGCCAGCAGCAGCGTGTTGCGCTGGCTCGCGCCCTGGTGTTCGAACCGCAACTGGTACTGATGGACGAACCACTCGGCGCCCTCGACAAGCAGCTGCGCGAACACATGCAGATGGAAATCAAGCACCTGCACCAGCGTCTGGGCGTGACCGTGGTCTACGTGACCCACGACCAGGGCGAAGCGCTGACCATGTCCGACCGCGTGGCCGTGTTCCACCAGGGCGAAATCCAGCAGATCGCCGACCCGCGCACCCTGTATGAAGAGCCGAAGAATACCTTCGTGGCCAACTTCATCGGCGAGAACAACCGTATCAACGGGCGCTTGCTCAGCCAGACCGGCGATCGCTGCCTGGTGGCGCTGCCCCGTGGCGAGAAGGTCGAGGCACTGGCCGTCAACGTCGGCCAGCCGGGCGAGCCGGTCACCCTGTCGATCCGTCCGGAGCGCGTGCGCCTGAACGGTCACAGCGAAAGCTGCGTCAACCGCTTCTCTGGGCGGGTGGCCGAATTCATCTACCTGGGCGACCACGTGCGGGTGCGTCTGGAAGTGTGCGGCAAGGCGGACTTCTTCGTGAAGCAACCCATCGCCGAACTCGACCCGGCCCTGGCCGTGGGCGATGTGGTGCCACTGGGCTGGGAGGTCGAGCACGGTCGCGCACTCGATCCTATTCTGGAAGCCCAGTGAGGATCGCCTCACCCATCCCAGCAACGCGGAGAGAACAATAATGAACAAACACTTGAAGCTGACCGCTCTGACCCTGGGCCTGTTCGCAGCAAGCCAGGCCATCGCCGCCGACCTGACCGTGGTCGCATTCGGGGGGGCCAACAAGGCCGCCCAGGTCAAGGCGTTCTACGAGCCGTGGGAAAAGGCCGGCAACGGCAAGATCATCCCCGCCGACTACAACGGTGAAATGGCCAAGGTCAAGGCCATGGTCGACACCAAGAGCGTGAGCTGGAACCTGGTGGAAGTGGAGTCGCCGGAACTGGCTCGCGGTTGTGACGAAGGCATGTTCGAGCAGCTCGACCCGGCCCTGTTCGGCGATGAGTCCGACTATGTGGCCGGCGCCATCCAGCCGTGTGGCGTGGGCTTCTTCGTGTGGTCGACCGTCATGGCCTACAACGCCGACAAACTCAAGACTGCGCCCACCAGCTGGGCGGATTTCTGGGATACCCAGAAATTCCCGGGCAAGCGCGGCCTGCGCAAGGGTGCCAAGTACACCCTGGAATTCGCGCTGATGGCCGACGGTGTGGCACCTAAAGACGTCTACAAGGTGCTGGGCACCAAGGAAGGCCAGGACCGCGCCTTCAAGAAGCTCGACGCCCTCAAGCCAAACATCCAGTGGTGGGAAGCAGGTGCACAGCCGCCGCAGTACCTGGCCTCGGGCGACGTGGTGATGAGCTCGGCCTACAACGGTCGCATCGCTGCGGTGCAGAAGGAAAGCAACCTGAAGGTGGTATGGAACGGCGGTATCTACGACTTCGATGCCTGGGCCATTCCGAAGGGCGCGAAAAACCTCGAGGACGCCAAGAAGTTCATCGCCTTCTCGATCCAGCCCGAGCAGCAGAAGGTGTTCTCCTCGAACATCGCCTACGGTCCGGCCAACAGCAAGGCCGTGGCGTTGCTGACGGACGAGGTCAAGAAGGACATGCCGACCACGCCGGAGAACATCGCCAATCAGGTGCAGATCGACGTGGTGTTCTGGGCTGACAACAGCGAGCAGCTGGAACAACGCTTCAACGCCTGGGCGGCCAAGTAAGCCGTGCCAATGGGGCGTCGGCATCGTGCTGACGCCTCTTGTTTCCAAGATTTTCGGAGTTCGCTATGGCCATCGCAGTGCCCCTGAACGAAGGCGCAGGTTCCAACCTCAAGAAGCGCCTGGCGCGTGCTGAACGCGTCAACCGCTGGAAGGCAAAAGCATTGATCGCACCGCTGGCAGTGTTTCTGCTGCTGGTTTTCATCGTGCCGATCGCCGCGCTGCTGTACAAGAGCGTCGGCAACCCCGAGGTGGTTGGCGGCTTGCCGCGCACCGTCGCCGCGGTGGCTGAATGGGACGGCAAGAGCCTGCCTGGCGAGGACGTGTACAAGGCCCTCAGCGAAGACCTCGCCGAATCGCGCAAGAATCAGACCCTGGGCGATGTTTCCAAGCGTCTGAACATGGAGCTGGCCGGCTACCGCAGCCTGCTGGCCAAGACTGCCCGGGCCCTGCCGTTCAAGACCGAGCCGCAATCCTACAAGGATGCGTTGCAGGAGCTGGACGAGCGTTGGGGCGACCCGGCCTACTGGCAGGCGATCCGCCGCAACACCAGCAGCGTGACGCCGTTCTACCTGCTGGCCTCGGTGGACCACCGTATCGATGACCTGGGCGAGCTGGCGCCGACCACCCCGGACCAGGCCATCTACCTCGACATCTTTGCCCGCACCCTGTGGATGGGCCTGGTGATCACCGTCATCTGCCTGGCGTTGGCGTACCCGCTGGCCTACCTGCTGGCCAACCTGCCGACCCGGCAGAGCAACCTGCTGATGATCCTGGTGTTGCTGCCGTTCTGGACCTCGATCCTGGTGCGGGTGGCGGCGTGGATCGTGCTGCTCCAGTCCGGGGGGCTGATCAACAGCGGCCTGATGGCGCTGGGGCTGATCGACAAGCCGATGGAACTGGTGTTCAACCGTACCGGCGTGTACATCTCGATGGTCCACATTCTGCTGCCGTTCATGATTTTGCCGATCTACAGCGTGATGAAGGGCATTTCCCCGACCTACATGCGTGCGGCGATCTCGCTGGGTTGCCATCCGTTCGCCAGCTTCTGGCGGGTGTACCTGCCGCAGACCTATGCCGGCGTCGGCGCAGGTTGCCTGCTGGTGTTCATCCTGGCGATCGGCTACTACATCACCCCGGCACTGCTGGGCAGCCCGAACGACCAGATGGTCAGCTACTTTGTCGCCTTCTACACCAACACCAGCATCAACTGGGGCATGGCCACCGCGCTGGGCGGGTTGCTGTTGCTGGCCACCGTGCTGTTGTACCTGATCTATAGCTGGCTGGTTGGCGCAAGCCGCCTGCGTCTGAGCTGAGGAGCGTTGTCATGCTGAGCCCTTACATGTCGCCCGTCGAACGGGTCTGGTACTACAGTTTGCGCATCCTTTGCGGGCTGGTGCTGCTGTTCCTGGTGTTGCCGGTACTGGTGATCATCCCGTTGTCGTTCAACTCGGGGAGCTTCCTGGTGTATCCGCTGCAAGGCTTCTCGCTGCAGTGGTACCAAGACTTCTTCGGTTCGGCCGAGTGGATGCGCGCCCTCAAGAACAGCATCATCGTGGCCCCGGCCGCGACGCTGCTGGCGATGGTGTTCGGCACCCTGGCCTCGATCGGCCTGACCCGTGGCGACTTCCCCGGCAAATCGCTGGTGATGGCGCTGGTGATCTCGCCGATGGTAGTACCGGTGGTGATCATCGGTGTGGCCAGCTACCTGTTCTTCGCCCCGCTGGGCCTGGGCAACAGCTTCACCTCGCTGATTCTGGTGCATGCGGTGCTGGGTGTACCGTTCGTGATCATCACGGTGTCGGCCACCCTGCAAGGCTTCAACCACAACCTGGTACGGGCTGCGGCCAGCCTGGGCGCCTCGCCGGTCACCACGTTCCGCCGGGTGACCCTGCCGCTGATCGCCCCGGGTGTGATCTCGGGGGCCCTGTTCGCCTTCGCGACATCGTTCGACGAGGTGGTGGTGACGCTGTTCCTCGCCGGGCCGGAGCAGGCCACGCTGCCACGCCAGATGTTCAGCGGTATCCGCGAGAACCTGAGCCCGACCATTGCTGCAGCGGCGACCTTGCTGATCGCGTTCTCGGTGGTGCTGTTGCTGACCCTGGAATGGCTGCGCGGGCGTGGCGAGAAGCTGCGTACCCAACAGCCGGGCTGAAACAGATGACCCTTCGCCGGCAGGGCTGGCTCCTGTAGGAGCCGGCCTTGCCGGCGAAGTGGGCACTACCGATCCTGATCCAGGCTTGATGCCAGTCAGCCCCTGACGGTTTGCCTGAGGTACAATGCGCGCCACCGTGATTCTGCCCAACAGGTGCGCCATGCAGCCCTACGCTATTGCCCCCTCCATCCTCTCAGCCGACTTTGCCCGCCTGGGCGAAGAAGTCGACAAGGTGCTCGAAGCCGGCGCCGACATCGTCCACTTCGACGTGATGGACAACCACTACGTTCCCAACCTGACCATCGGCCCGATGGTGTGCAGCGCCCTGCGCAAGTACGGCGTGACCGCGCCGATCGACGCACACCTGATGGTCACCCCGGTGGACCGCATCATCGGCGACTTCATCGAAGCCGGCGCCACCTACATCACCTTCCACCCCGACGCCACCCTGCACGTCGATCGCTCGCTGCAGCTGATCCGTGACGGCGGCTGCAAGGCGGGCCTTGTGTTCAACCCGGCTGCCTCGCTGGATGCGCTCAAGTACGTGATGGACAAGGTCGACATGATCCTGCTCATGAGCGTCAACCCGGGCTTTGGCGGCCAGAAGTTCATTCCGGCCACCCTCGACAAGCTGCGCGAAGCCCGCGCGCTGATCGATGCCAGCGGGCGTGATATCCGCCTGGAGATCGACGGTGGGGTCAACGTCAACAATATCCGGGAAATCGCCGCTGCTGGCGCCGACACCTTCGTGGCCGGCTCGGCGATCTTCAATGCCCCGGACTACAAAGAGGTGATCGCCAGGATGCACGCCGAACTGGCCCTGGCCCGCCCATGAGCGGCTTCGAGCAGCTGTTCCCCGGGGGCCTGCCCAAGCTGGTGATGTTCGACCTGGATGGCACCCTGATCGATTCGGTGCCGGACCTGGCGGCCGCCGTGGATCACATGCTGCTCGAAATGGGCCGCCAGCCCGCCGGTGTCGCTGCCGTGCGCGAATGGGTCGGTAATGGCGTGCAGGTGCTGGTACGCCGCGCCCTGGCCGGCAGCATCGAGCATGCCGGGGTGGACGACGATGAAGCCGCGCGCGGGCTCGAGCTGTTCATGCAGGCCTATGCCGACAACCATGAATTGACGGTGGTCTACCCCGGCGTGCGTGACACCCTCAAGTGGCTGCACAAGCAGGGCGTGGAAATGGCCCTGATCACCAACAAGCCGGAGCGCTTCGTCGCTCCCTTGCTGGACCAGATGAAGATCGGGCGATACTTTCGCTGGATCATCGGCGGCGACACCCTGCCGCAGAAGAAACCCGACCCCGCCGCATTGCTGTTCGTGATGCAGATGGCCAACGTGGCGCCGGCCCAGGCGCTGTTCGTGGGCGACTCGCGCAGTGATGTGCTGGCGTCCCGGGCGGCAGGGGTGCAATGCGTGGCGCTCAGCTACGGCTACAACCATGGCCGCCCGATCAGCGAGGAGTCGCCCGCGCTGGTGATCGATGACCTGCGCGCGCTGCTGCCTGGTTGCTTAGATTCGGCCACTGAGCTAATGTCGGACGATCAATCCCCCCCTGATAGAGATTCCATCGTGGTGGCACCCGGCAAACTCTGGATGAAAGTCATCAAGGCCCTGGCCCGTTGGCGTTGGCGCGCCTGACTTTTTTCTGGCCGGCCTGATCCGGCGCGTTTGCCTGTACGACCTATTGCCCCATTGCCACGAGGCTATCATGACCCGCGAAGAATTCCTGCGCCTGGCCACTGCCGGCTACAACCGCATTCCCCTGGCCTGCGAAACCCTGGCCGACTTCGACACGCCGCTGTCGATCTACCTGAAACTGGCCGACCAGCCCAACTCCTACCTGCTCGAATCGGTGCAGGGCGGCGAGAAGTGGGGGCGTTATTCGATAATCGGCCTGCCATGTCGTACCGTGTTGCGCGTGCATGACCATCAGGTGCGCATCACCCATGACGGTGTCGAGATCGAACAGCATGAAGTCGAAGACCCGCTGGCCTTCGTCGAGGCGTTCAAGGAACGCTACAACGTACCGACCATCGACGGCCTGCCGCGCTTCAACGGTGGCCTGGTGGGGTATTTCGGCTACGACTGCGTGCGCTATGTAGAGAAGCGCCTGGGCAAGTGTCCGAATCCCGATCCGCTGGGCGTGCCGGACATCCTGCTGATGGTGTCGGACGCCGTGGTGGTGTTCGACAACCTGGCCGGCAAGATGCACGCCATCGTGCTGGCCGACCCCGCCCAGGACAACGCCTACGAAAATGGCCTGGCGCGTCTTGAAGAACTGCTCGAACAACTGCGCCAGCCGATCGCCCCGCGTCGCGGCCTGGCCCTGGGTGGCCCTCTGGCTGCTGAGCCGGAGTTTCGTTCAAGCTTCACCCAGGCCGACTACGAACGCGCCGTCGATACCGTCAAGGAGTACATCCTGGCCGGCGACTGCATGCAGGTGGTGCCGTCGCAGCGCATGTCCATCGACTTCAAGGCCGCGCCCATCGATCTGTATCGCGCGTTGCGCTGCTTCAACCCCACGCCGTACATGTACTTCTTCAACTTCGGCGACTTCCATGTGGTGGGCAGCTCGCCGGAAGTGCTGGTGCGGGTCGAAGACAACCTGGTCACCGTGCGCCCGATCGCCGGCACCCGGCCACGTGGTGCCAACGAGGAGGCCGACCGAGCGCTGGAGCAGGACCTGCTGTCGGACGCCAAGGAGATCGCCGAGCACCTGATGCTGATCGACCTGGGCCGCAACGACACCGGCCGCGTTTCCGAAACCGGCTCGGTCAAGGTCACCGAGAAGATGGTGATCGAGCGTTACTCCAACGTGATGCACATCGTGTCCAACGTCACCGGCCAGCTCAAGCAGGGCCTGAGCGCGATGGACGCGCTGCGCGCCATTCTGCCCGCCGGTACCCTGTCGGGGGCGCCGAAGATCCGCGCCATGGAAATCATCGACGAGTTGGAGCCGGTCAAGCGTGGCGTGTACGGCGGCGCCGTCGGCTACCTGGCCTGGAACGGCAACATGGACACCGCCATTGCCATCCGCACCGCCGTGATCAAGGACGGTGAGCTGCATGTGCAGGCCGGTGGCGGCATCGTCGCCGACTCGGTGCCGGCGCTGGAGTGGGAAGAAACCATCAACAAGCGTCGGGCGATGTTCCGCGCGGTAGCCTTGGCTGAACAGACACCGCTCAGCTGAGAAGGGCGCCGCTGCGGCGCAACACAGAATTCAGAGTCGCCAGACTCAAGAGGTTGACCCAGATGTTACTGATGATCGACAACTACGACTCCTTCACCTACAACGTCGTGCAGTACTTCGGCGAGCTGGGTGCAGAGGTCAAGGTCATTCGCAATGACGAACTGACCATCGCCCAGATCGAGGCACTGCAGCCCGAGCGCATTGTGGTGTCCCCTGGCCCGTGCACCCCGACCGAGGCCGGTGTATCGCTCCAAGCCATCCTGCACTTTGCCGGCAAGCTGCCGATCCTGGGCGTGTGCCTGGGCCACCAGTCCATCGGCCAGGCCTTTGGCGGTGATGTGGTACGGGCGCGCCAGGTGATGCACGGCAAGACCAGCCCCGTGTCGCACATCGACCAGGGTGTGTTCGCAGGCTTGAACAACCCGTTGACGGTGACCCGCTACCATTCCCTGGTGGTCAAGCGCGAAACGCTGCCCGAGTGCCTGGAAGTGACTGCCTGGACCACCCTGGACGACGGCTCGGTCGACGAGATCATGGGCCTGCGTCACAAGACACTGAACATCGAAGGGGTGCAGTTCCACCCCGAGTCGATCCTCACCGAGCAGGGCCACGAGCTGTTCGCCAACTTCCTCAAGCAGACCGGCGGCCGCCGCTAAGGATTTGACACCATGGATATCAAGAGCGCGCTGGGCCGCATCGTCGGTCACCTGGACCTGAGCACCGAGGAAATGCGCGATGTGATGCGCGAGATCATGACCGGCCAGTGCAGTGAGGCGCAGATCGGCGCTTTCATGATGGGCATGCGCATGAAGAGCGAAAGCATCGACGAGATCGTCGGTGCGGTATCGGTGATGCGCGAGCTGGCTGACCAGGTACAACTGCAGACCCTGGACCAGGTGGTCGATGTGGTCGGTACCGGTGGCGACGGCGCCAATATCTTCAACGTTTCCACTGCCTCGGCATTTGTCGTGGCCGCTGCCGGCTGCACTGTGGCCAAGCACGGCAACCGTGCGGTATCGGGCAAGAGCGGCAGCGCCGACCTGCTCGAGGCCGCCGGTATCTACCTGAACCTGACGCCGGTGCAGGTCGCGCGTTGCATCGACAGTGTCGGTATCGGCTTCATGTTCGCCCAGACCCACCACAAGGCGATGAAATATGCCGCCGCCCCGCGTCGTGACCTGGGGCTGCGCACGCTGTTCAACATGCTCGGCCCGCTTACGAATCCGGCCGGGGTCAGGCACCAGGTGGTCGGCGTGTTCACCCAGGCATTGTGCCGGCCGCTGGCCGAGGTGCTGCAACGCCTGGGCAGCAAGCATGTGCTGGTGGTGCACTCCAAGGACGGCCTGGACGAATTCAGCCTGGCCGCGCCGACCTTCGTTGCGGAACTGAAGAACGGCGAAATCACCGAGTACTGGGTAGAGCCCGAAGACCTGGGCATGAAGAGCCAGAGCCTGCACGGCCTGGCGGTAGACAGCCCGGTCGCGTCGCTGGAGTTGATTCGCGATGCCCTGGGGCGCCGCAAGACCGAAAACGGTCAGAAGGCGGCAGAAATGATCGTGCTCAATGCCGGCGCTGCGCTGTATGCCGCCGACCATGCCATGAGCCTAAAGCAAGGCGTCGAGCTGGCCCATGATGCACTGCACACCGGGCTGGCGCGAGAAAAGCTCGAAGAGCTGGGCGCCTTTACCGCGGTATTCAAGCAGGAGAATGAAGAGTGAGCGTACCGACGGTTCTGGAAAACATCCTGGCGCGCAAGGTTCAGGAAGTGGCCGAGCGCAGTGCCCGCGTCAGCCTGGCTGAACTCGAGCGCCTGGCGGCCGTCGCCGATGCGCCGCGCGGGTTCGCCAATGCGCTGATCGAGCAGGCAAAGCGCAAGCAGCCGGCAGTGATCGCCGAGATCAAGAAGGCATCGCCGAGCAAGGGCGTGATTCGCGAAGACTTCGTGCCGGCCGACATTGCCGTCAGTTATGAAAAGGGCGGGGCCACCTGCCTGTCGGTGCTTACCGATATCGATTACTTCCAGGGCGCCGATGCATACCTGCAGCAGGCGCGCGCCGCGTGCACGTTGCCGGTGATCCGCAAGGACTTCATGATCGATCCTTATCAGATCGTCGAGGCCCGTGCGCTGGGTGCCGATTGCGTGCTGCTGATCGTCTCGGCACTGGATGACGTGAAGATGGCCGAGCTGGCGGCCACGGCGAAGAGCGTAGGGCTGGATGTATTGGTCGAAGTGCACGACGGCGACGAGCTGGAGCGTGCGCTGAAAACCCTGGATACACCGCTGGTGGGCGTGAACAACCGCAACCTGCACACCTTCGAGGTGAGCCTGGAAACCACCCTCGACCTGCTGCCGCGCATCCCGCGTGATCGCCTGGCAATCACCGAAAGTGGCATTTTCAATCGGGCAGACGTCGAGCTGATGGAGATCAACGAGGTCTACTCGTTCCTGGTGGGCGAAGCGTTCATGCGTGCCGAGCACCCGGGGCTGGAACTGCAGCGCCTGTTCTTCCCCGAGCGCGTGGTGCACAACCCGGCGCAAGGCCTGGACTGATCCACACTGAAGCCGGCGTTGCCGGCTTTTTTGTATCGACAAGGTGGGTGTGATGACTGATCAAGCTGTTGCGGTGACGGTGGAGGCGGGCCTGCAGGCCGAGCAGGATCTGCTGGCGGCTGTGTGCAAGGGCGAAAAGCAACATGGCCTGCTGTTCTGGCAGCCGACGGACCGCGCGCTGGTGATGCCGCGGCGCATGAGCCGGCTGGAAGGTTTCGAGGCCGCCTGCACCGAATTGGCCGTTGCCGGCTGGCCGGTGCTGCTGCGCGAGACCGGCGGTGAGCCAGTGCCGCAGTCGGCTGCGACAATCAATATCGCGTTGGTGTATGTGGCGCCGCGCAGCGAGGGTGATCACGGTCGTATCGAGAAGGCCTACGAGCGGCTGTGCCTGCCGCTTTGCGAGGTGCTGCGCGAATGGGGCGGGCTGGCGTCGGTGGGGGAGATCGAGGGGGCGTTCTGCGATGGGCGCTACAACGTCAACCTCAATGGTCGCAAGCTGGTCGGCACGGCGCAGCGCTGGCGTCAGGGCCTGGGCGGCAAGCGCCCGGTGGTGCTGGTGCATGGCGCCCTGCTGCTGGACAACGAGCGCGAGTCGATGGTGGCGGCAGTCAATCGCTTCAATGAATGTTGCGAGCTTGAGCAGCGCTGCCGCGCCGACAGTCATATCGCCCTGCATGAAGTGGTGCCCCAGGCACCGCTGCTGGCGCGCCTGGAGCAGGCCTACTCGCAGGTGATCGCGGCGATCGAGCGCGATTAACGGGTGCCGAAGACCACCATGGTCTTGCCTTTGACATGCACCAGGTTACGTTCTTCGAGGTCCTTGAGCACGCGGCCGACCATCTCTCGCGAGCAGCCGACGATGCGGCCGATTTCCTGGCGGGTGATCTTGATCTGCATGCCGTCGGGGTGGGTCATGGCATCGGGCTGCTTGCACAGCTCCAGCAGGCAGCGGGCCACCCGACCGGTCACGTCGAAAAACGCCAGGTCGCCGACCTTCTGCGTGGTGTTGCGCAGGCGCTGGGCCATCTGGCTGCCCAGGGCGTAAAGGATGTCCTGGTCCTGGCGGGCCAGTTCACGGAATTTCTCGTAGCTGATTTCAGCCACTTCGCATTCGGTCTTGGCGCGTACCCAGGCGCTGCGCTGGTGTTCCTTGCCGATAGGTTCGAACAGGCCCAGCTCACCGAAAAAATCGCCACTGTTGAGGTAGGCGATGATCATCTCGCGGCCTTCCTCGTCCTCGATCAGGATGGTCACCGAGCCCTTGACGATGAACGACAGGGTATCGGCCCGATCACCAGCGCAGATGATGTTGTTCTTGGCTGCAAAGCGGCGACGCTGGCAGTGGGCGAGCAACTTGTCGATGTTCTTGATCTTGGCTGGAAGGGTTGTTGCAACCATGGCTGAATCCTGGAAAGACGCGACGCGTGGGCATTCTTGTCGACCGCTGGGCGCGGGTGCCAGCAGTTTGGCGCCAGCTTATCAGACGCCTGTAGGTGTATCGGCATATTTACTCGAACGCTTAGCCTTTTCGCACGTGCGCGCAAGGTCTAAGCTGACAGCCTTTTTCAAAGCAAGGGAATCCGGGTGATGAAGGCGCGTATCCAGTGGGCAGGCGAAGCCATGTTTCTTGGCGAATCGGGCAGTGGCCATGTAGTGGTCATGGATGGTCCACCCGAGAGTGGTGGGCGCAACCTGGGCGTGCGGCCGATGGAGATGCTCCTGCTGGGCCTGGGTGGCTGCAGCAATTTCGACGTGGTGAGCATTCTGAAGAAATCGCGCCAGGCGGTAGAGAGCTGTGAGGCGTTTCTCGAGGCCGAGCGGGCCGACGAGGACCCCAAGGTGTTCACAAAGATTCATCTGCGCTTTGTGGTCAAGGGCCGCGGCCTGAAGGAGGCCCAGGTCAAGCGCGCGGTGGAGTTGTCGGCCGAGAAGTACTGCTCGGCATCGATCATGCTGGGGCGCGCCGGGGTCGAGATCACCCACGCCTACGAGATTGTCGAGCTGGGTTGATCGTTGCGTGGCCATTCGCCGGTAACGCCGGCTCCTACAGGCGGATGCCGCGTCCCTTATAGGAGCCAGCCTTGCTGGCGAAGCGCTCCAGCGCAAACAGCAGCATCAGCCCCGGTACCAGCGCCAGCAACCACCAGTGCAGGTTCAGCACCAGCAGCCCGAGTACTTCGCTTGTGCTCCAGGTATTGCCGAACGCGGTGGAGAACAGCTCGCACAGCAGCCAGGCACTGACGGCCGCAATGGCAGCAAACACGCCGCCCAATACGCGGCGCCGGCGGATGATGCTGCCCAGCAACACGAACAGCAGCATTCCGGGTACACAGAACAGCGCCAGATCCAGCGCGCTGTTGTCGGAATCGCCCAGATAGGGCAGCGACATGCTGAAGGGCGTTTCGCGCAGGCTTGCGGTCATCGCCAAGATGAACAGGTAGCCCACCAGCACCAACCCCATGCTTTGCAGCGCTCGAATCAGCAGCAGGCGCACCCTCATCGACGAAGCCCCGGCAACAGGTCGAGCAGGCCGTTCGGCAGCAGTGCGCGAAGGTTTGTACTCAGACGTTCGCGATGCTTCTGGTAGAGCAGGCCAAGGCCGATGACCCCCAGGCCGATCATGCTCAGCACTACCGGGAACAGCAGCGAGTCGGCGAATACGTCATACGACAGGTAGCCAAGGTAGGCCGAAACGCCCATGGCCCCGAACACCATGAACAATGGCCGGCGCAGCAGCACGGCGACCGCCATCAGCCCCAGGTTGATCAGGCAGTACAGCGCCTTGCCGAACTCGCTGTCACTGTCCATCGAGGTCAGCCCGCCCCAGAAGGCCAGCAGCCCGGCCAGATAACCCCAGAACGCATAGTCCTCGCGGGTTCGGCCATCGATGCCGAGGAACACCAGCAACAGACCGAGGCCGAACCATAGCGAAACCTTCTGGCGTTGCGCCCAGTTGAACGGCTCGCCGTAGATCCACTCGGTCAGGTCCATCGACATGAACCACAGCGCCACGGCGATGGGCATCACGATGAACGGGAAGGGGATCAGGCGCAGCATCAGCAGGCCGGCGATCACGGTGGCCGCTTCCATCAGCAGCCAGCCGCCTTGCACGTAGGTGTAGTAGCTGTGGTAGTGAGTCTGGGTATCGTCCAGGGGCCAGAAGCCGGTAAGGCGCTCGAGGGCGAACACCGCCAGCGGTACGATGCTGACCGCCACCGCTGCCAGCAGACCGGCAGGAATACGCTGGCCGCGACGCTGAAGTGCCAGGCCACCGCCGGTCAACACGGCCATGTAGGCCAGCGCGATCAGCAACAGTGCGCTGTCGCCGATGCGCATCCAGGCCTCGCTCAGCAGCCAGCCCATGGCCCCCATGATCAGCAGGGCGCCGAAGTAGAACGCGACATGGGCCAGCTGGAAGCTGGGCCGTTGTGCGGGCTGGCGCTTGAGGAATTCAAGCAGGGCCTTGTCCTGGCCCGGGTTCAGTACGCCGGCATCGACGGCGCGGGCCAGGTCCCTGGCATCGAAGTGTTCCATCAGATTCGATAGGTGCTCTTGGTCATGACCTTGGCCATCAGGCTCATGCCGAACTTGACCGGTGCGGGGAAGCGAAAGCCGCCAGCATCCAGTGCCGACTCGGCGTGCTGCTCTTCATCGACGCGCATCTGTTCGAGGATTGCGCGGGACTTTTCGTCCTCGGCCGGGATCTGTTCCAGGTGCTCGTCCAGGTGCTTGCACACCTGGTGCTCGGTGGCCGCGACGAAACCGAGGCTGACCTTGTCGCTGATCAGGCCGGCGACAGCGCCGATGCCGAACGACATGCCATAGAACAGCGGGTTGAGAACGCTCGGGTGGCTGCCCAGTTGGCGGATGCGCTGCTCGCACCAGGCCAGGTGGTCGATTTCTTCCTCGGCGGCATGTTCCATCGCCTTGCGTACCTGCGGCAGCTTGGCAGTCAGGGCCTGGCCCTGGTACAGCGCCTGGGCACAGACTTCACCGGTGTGGTTGATGCGCATCAGGCCGGCGACGTGGCGGGTCTGGTCGTCGCTCAGGTCGGCGTCTGGCTGGATGATCGCAGGCGACGGGCGGGACGGTTGGCCGCTGAAGGGGAGCAAGGTGCGCATGGCGGTATCGGCCTGCAGCAACAAGCGGTCGAGCGGCGAATAGTGACGTTCGGTAGCCATCGGGCACCTCCGCAAGAATGTGCCCGACAGTTTAACCCAATCCAGATGACAGGGCTTGCGTTGGATCAGCCCGGGGGCCAGGTCATCTGGCGCTGGCCGAGCACGTGCATGTGGATGTGGTAGACGGTCTGCCCACCCTGCTCGTTGCAGTTCATCACCACGCGGAAACCGTCCTCGCAACCCAGTTCCCTGGCCAGTCGCTGGGCGGTGAACAGGATATGACCGGCCAGACCCTTGTCTTCTTCGGTGAGGTCGTTGAGGGTGCGGATCGGCTTTTTCGGGATGACCAGAAAGTGCACCGGCGCCTGGGGGGCGATATCGTGGAAGGCCAGAACCTGGTCGTCCTCGTAGATGATCCTGGCCGGAATCTCCCGGTTGATGATCTTGGTGAACAGAGTTTCCACAACGCTTGCTCCATGGTGGGGTTCGGGCTTGAGTGTACTCAGGCGCCGCTTGCTCGCCCAGTGCCGATTCGCTTCAGCGTGGGCAGTAGGCCCGGTTGATTGCGCCGGCCAGCTTGCGCGCAAGCCAGCGTGACAGCCAACGCGGGCTGGCGGCCAGCCAGCGGTTGCGCCGACCGGGGATGATCAGTGCGCGGTTCTTTTCCAGTGCGCGCACGGTGTACAGGGCCACTTCCTCGGGGCTCATGCAGCGGTTGCCGTTGTCCAGCCGGGGGATGCGCCGCAGCGGCGATCGAACCGGGCCGGGGCATAACACCGAAACCTTGATACCGGTCTGCTTGAGTTCCTCGCGCAGGCCTTCGGAAAAATGCAGCACATAAGCCTTGCTCGCCGCATAGGTGGTCATCCAGGGGCCGGGAGCGAAGGCGGCCAGCGACGCGACATTGAGGATCTGCCCGCCACCCTGCACCGCCATCGCGTTGCCCAGCGCATGGCACAGGCGGGTGAGGGCGAGGATGTTGACCTCGATGATGTCCTGCTCGTCGCCCCATTCCTGGGCCAGGAAGTGCCCGTAGGTGCGGATGCCGGCGCAGTTGACCAGCAGGTCGATCTGTCTGTCACCTTCCTCGAGCTCCAGCAGAAAGCCGGACAGGCGCAATGGCTCGCCCAGGTCGCAGGCGCGCAGTAGCACTTCCACGCCGAAGCGCTGGGTCAGTTCCAGGGCGATGCTTTCCAGCAGGTCGCGCTGCCGGGCCACCAGTATCAGGTTGCGCCCCCGGCGCGCGAGGGCCTCGGCCAATGCCAGGCCCAGGCCACTGGAGGCGCCGGTGATCATGGCGTAACGGGTCATGCAGTTCTCCAATCGGCAGGGGGCGGTGCGGCTGGCGCCTAGTTTACAGACTGGAGCAGGTAAAGGCTGCGGTCAGCCGTTGAGGGCAGTCATGTAGATACCCCACGCCATGAACGGTATCCACAGCGAGGCCACCACGATAACCGCCTTGGTGTTGGGGGGCGGTGGCGGCCCGTAACGATTACTGGCGGGGTTGCCGGGAATCAACAGCAGGGCCAGGAAAACCAGGTTGCCGATGTAGTAGGGGATCAGGGTCAACAGGCTGTACCAGCCATTGAAGCCCAGGTCGTTCATGCGCCGGGCGATGAACACCAGGCTGAAGATCTTGGCGGCCAGCAACATCGGCACGATGGCGGCGGCCAGGTCTTTGGAGAGCGAGGACATCAGTGCGACCAGTAGCACCGTCCCGAACACTGCGCCAATCAGCACCAGGCTCCAGGCCAGTAGCCGCACCCTGCCAATGCGGCCGCGCACGCTCATGACCCTGAGCTTTTCGTTGTTCAGTTGAAGGGGGTTGATGTAGGTGTCGCGCATCGGGCTTCCTTTGCCGTTGAGAGTGGTTCAGCCAGGCCGGTGCTGGCCCAGCTGGATCGCCGCGGCCTGGGCCTGGCGGTATTCGTGGTCGAGTCGAGCGATCAGTTGATCAACCGTGCCCAGGCTGTCGATGGCGCCGACGCCCTGGCCGGCGGACCATACGGTCTTCCAGGCCTTGGCCTCGTCATCCAGTGGCTTGAGCCGGCTTTCGCCCGACTTGCCCAGAGCGTTGAGGTCGAACCCGGCGTTTTCCAGGCTCTGGCGCATGAAGCTGGCCGGCACCCCGGACACTGCGGCGGTGTGGATGATATCGGCTGCCTTGGCATCCAGCAGCATTTGTTTGTAGGCGTCAGGCGCCTGGCTTTCGGTACTGCCAATGAAGTGGGTGCCCATGTACGCGAGATCCGCGCCCAGCAGTTGCGCGGCCAGAACTTCGTGACCGCTGTTCAGGCAGCCTGCCAGCAGCAGCGTCTTGTCGAAGAACTGGCGAATTTCGGTAATCAGGGCAAAAGGACTCCACGTACCGGCGTGACCACCGGCTCCCGCCGCCACGGCGATCAGGCCGTCCACGCCGGCCTCGGCGGCTTTCTCGGCATGGCGCCGGGTGGTCACGTCATGGAACACCAGGCCGCCATAGCCGTGGACGGCATCGACCACTTCCTTTGCCGCACCCAGGCTGGTGATGACGATGGGCACGCGGTGCTCGATGCAGATCGCAAGATCGGCCTGCAGGCGCGGGTTGCTGGGGTGCACGATGAGGTTCACCGCATAGGGCGCGGGGTTGTCGAGCCCGGCCAGGCCCGCCTCTATCTGCTCCAGCCAGGCCCTGAAGCCGGCACTGTCACGCTGGTTGAGCGCCGGGAAGCTGCCCACCACGCCATTGCTGCAGCAGGCCAGGACCAGCTGTGGATTGGAAATCAGGAACATCGGCGCTACCACCACGGGCAGGCGCAGGCGTTGTTCAAGCAGGGCGGGCAATGACATGGCGGGCTCTCGGAGTGGAGGATCAGAACGGTTTGACCACGACCAGGATGACGATGAGCAACAGGATGACCACAGGCACTTCATTGAACCAGCGGAAGTACACATGGCTGCGGGTGTTTTCGCCGCGCGCGAAGCGCTTCACGTTGGCGCCGCACATGTGATGGTAGCCGGTCAGCAGAATGATCAGGGTCAGCTTGGCGTGCATCCAGCCCTGCTTGAGGAAGTCGGGGTTGAGGCTGAGCAGCCAGATGCCGAACACGAAAGTCGCGATCATTGCCGGGCCCATGATGCCGCGGTACAGCTTGCGCTCCATGGTGACGAAGCGTTCCTGGCTGATGGTGTCCTGGCTCTGGGCGTGATAGACGAACAGGCGAGGGAGGTAGAACAGGCCGGCAAACCAGCAGACGACACTGACGATGTGCAGGGCTTTGATCCAGAGAAACAGCATTTTTAGGTAGTCCTTCAGGTTCACGGTCGTCAGATAGTAGTGGCTTGTGTGTGCAGGCGTCACCCGAACGGTTGTTACCAAGGCTGTGGGCCCATATTATCCGTGGTTTTCCAGTCGGTTCGTTGAAAGGGGCAGGTATATGGTCAAGGTCGGTATCGTCGGCGGCACGGGTTACACCGGTGTCGAGCTGCTGCGTCTGTTGGCACAGCATCCACAGGCTGAAGTGGCAGTCATCACCTCGCGTTCCGAAGCGGGCCTGCCGGTGGCCGAGATGTACCCGAACCTGCGTGGCCACTACGACAACCTGGCTTTCAGCGTGCCGGACACCAAGACCCTGGCGGCCTGTGACGTGGTGTTCTTCGCCACCCCGCACGGCGTGGCCCATGCACTGGCCGGCGAGTTGCTGGCAGCCGGCACCAAGGTCATCGACCTGTCGGCCGACTTCCGACTGCAGGACGCCGATGAGTGGGCGCAGTGGTACGGCCAGCCCCACGGCGCGCCAGAGCTGCTCAAGGATGCGGTGTATGGCCTGCCGGAAGTGAACCGCGAGCAGATCCGCAGCGCCCGCCTGATCGCCGTGCCGGGTTGCTACCCCACCGCGACCCAGCTGGGGTTCCTGCCGTTGCTGGAAGCGGGCATTGCTGATGCCTCGCGCCTGATTGCCGACTGCAAGTCTGGGGTCAGTGGTGCGGGCCGCGGTGCCAGCGTTGGCTCGCTGTTCTGTGAAGCCGGTGAAAGCATGAAAGCCTACGCGGTGAAAGGCCACCGCCATCTGCCCGAGATCCGTCAGGGCCTGCGCCGGGCAGCCGGTGGTGATGTCGGCCTGACGTTCGTGCCTCACCTGACGCCGATGATCCGCGGTATTCATTCGACCTTGTATGCCACCGTCGCCGACACCTCGGTCGACCTGCAGGCGCTGTTCGAAAAACGCTACGCCAATGAGCCGTTCGTCGACGTGATGCCAGCCGGCAGCCACCCGGAAACCCGCAGCGTGCGCGGGGCCAACGTATGCCGCATTGCCGTGCATCGCCCGCAAGGGGGTGATCTGGTGGTGGTGTTGTCGGTAATCGACAACCTCGTGAAGGGGGCCTCGGGCCAGGCGGTACAGAACCTGAACATTCTGTTCGGTCTGGACGAGCGTATGGGCCTGTCCCACGCCGGGCTGCTGCCTTAAGGCGCAACCGGCAGACTGCAAGCGGGCATAGGGCGGCATTTGCCGCTTGTCGCTTGCGGCCTGCCGCTGCTTCTATTGTTGACCGATTTTCTCGGAGAAGCGGATAATGCGCGTCATCACGCATTAAGGCGGCAACAGCGCCGGGAGAAAGTCAGCATGAGCGTCGAATCCTTCACCCCCACGATTTTGCAATTCACGCAGGGTGCCGCGCACAAGGTGAAGACCCTGGTCGATGAAGAGGGCAATGATCGCCTCAAATTGCGCGTGTTCGTGACCGGTGGCGGTTGCTCGGGCTTCCAGTACGGCTTCACCTTCGACGAAGATGTGGCTGAAGACGACACCATCGTCGAGCGCGAGGGTGTTGCCCTGGTGGTCGACCCGATGAGCTTCCAGTACCTGGCGGGCGCGGAAGTGGACTACCAGGAAGGTCTGGAAGGTTCGCGTTTCGTCATCAAGAACCCGAACGCCACCACCACCTGCGGTTGCGGCTCTTCGTTCTCGATCTGAGTTACAGGCAGTACTGCTGACGCCGCGCCTCTGCGCGGCGTTTTGCTGTGTGCGTTCAGGCGGGGTAGATCGCGCCCAGAACGCGCAGGCCCTTGGCGCCAGTAACACTGGGGCGGTTGGCGGCGATGCCCTCCAGGCAGCAGTGTGCCAGCCAGGCGAAGGCCATGGCTTCCACCCAGTCTGGATCGACGCCGTTGATGGCAGTGCTGCTGACCCGGGCGTTGGGCAGCAGGCAGGCCAGACGCTTCATCAGTGTGCCGTTGTGGGCGCCGCCGCCACAGACCAGCAGCGCCTGGGTGGCTGTCTGCGCCGCCTGCAGCGAGCTGACGATGCTATGGGCGGTAAGCTCGAGCAGGGTGGCCTGCACGTCGGCATCGCTGCCGGGGGGCTGGCCGGCCAGGTGCTTGCGCAGCCATGTCAGGTTGAACACCTCGCGGCCGGTACTCTTGGGACCGGTGCCGGCAAAGAACGGATCGCTGAGCAGGCTGGCGAGCAGCCCGGGGATGACGTGGCCTGTGGCCGCCCAGGCGCCGTCGGCATCATAGCCGTGACCTTGTTTCTCGTTGATCCAGGCATCCAGCAGTACGTTGCCCGGGCCACAGTCGAAGCCGCTGACCGGCTTGCCGGTCTCGATCAGGCTCAGGTTGCTGAAGCCGCCGACGTTGAGTACTGCCAGGCGCTCGCCCTGATTGTCGAACAGCGCTTCGTGAAAGGCCGGCACCAAGGGGGCCCCCTGGCCGCCGGCAGCCACGTCGCGGCGGCGAAAATCGCTGACCACTGTAATCCCGGTCAGCTCTGCCAGCAGCGCCGGGTTTCCGATCTGCACGGTGAAGCCCTGGGCAGGCTCGTGGCGAATGGTCTGTCCGTGGCTGCCAATAGCGCGGATATCTGCAGGCTGCAGGTGCTGTTCGGCCAGCAATTGCTGAATGCCCTCGGCGGCCAGTCTCACCCAGGCAGCCTCGGCCAGGGCGGCGCGGGCAATTTCGTCGGGGCCGCTGGCGCACAGCGCGAGCAAGTCGTCGCGCAGCGCCTGGGGCATCGGAATGTAATGGGTAGCGAGCAGCGTGAGACGCTGCTCCTGTCTGATCAAGGCGATGTCCAGGCCATCGAGGCTGGTGCCGGACATCACTCCCAGATACAGGGCCATGGCTTAGCGCTTGGCCGAGGCCAGCATGGTGGCCTTCTCTTGTTCCATGCGCGCCATCAGCGGCTGGCTTTGCTGCAGGAAGCGCTGGCGTTCAGCCTTGGCGATCGGATCGGCCATTGGCAGCTTCTGTCCGAGCGGGTCGACGTGCACGCCATTGACCTGGAACTCGTAGTGCAGGTGCGGCCCGGTGGACAGCCCCGTGGTGCCGATGTAGCCGATCACCTGGCCCTGCTTGACCGTGCCGCCGGTCTTGATGCCCTTGGCGAAGCCCTGCATGTGCCCGTACAGGGTCTGGTAGGTATTGCCGTGCTTGATGATCACGGTGTTGCCGTAGCCTCCACGACGACCGGCCAGCAGTACCTTGCCGTCACCGGCGGCCTTGATCGGCGTGCCGCGCGGCGCTGCATAGTCGACGCCCTTGTGGGCGCGGATCTTGTTCAGGATAGGGTGCTTGCGACCTGCCGAGAAGCGCGAGCTGATGCGGGCGAAGTCCACCGGGGTACGAATGAACGCCTTGCGCATGCTATTGCCGTCGGCGGTGTAGTAGCTGGTATTGCCCTGCTTGTTGGTATAGCGCACCGCAGTGAAGCTCTTGCCGCGGTTGGTGAAACGTGCCGACAGGATGTTGCCGTTGCCGACCACCTTGCCATTGACCACTTTCTGTTCGTAGATCACGTCGAATTCGTCACCCTGGCGGATGTCCTGGGCGAAGTCGATGTCGTAGCCGAAGATGCGGGCCATGTCCATGGTCAGCGAATGGTTCAGGCCGGCACGCTGCGCGGAAGCCGACAGCGAACTCTTGATGACGCCGTGCACGTAGGCCGAGCGAACCACAGGCTTGGTGATTTCACGGTTGAAGGCATAGCCCTTGTCGCCCTTGGTCAGGCGGATGGTCTCGAGATCGCTGACCTTGCTGTGCAGGCTGGCCAGTTGGCCGTCCTTGTCCAGTTCGATTTCCAGTACCTGGCCATGCTTGAGCTGGCTGAATTGCTTGGCCTGCTTGTTGCTGGCAAGCACCTCGTGCACCACATTGGCCGGCAGGCCGACCCTGGCGAACAGTGTCGACAGGGTGTCGCCACGGGCCACGGTGACTTCGCGGTGGCTTGGATCCTTGGCGGGTTCGGCAGTTGGGGTGGGTTCGGTCTTGGCGGTTTCTTCGGTGGGCGCGGGGGCAGTGTCAATCTGGGCGAACGGCGAGGCGGTGGTTTCTTCGCGGACGTCGGCCTGGGTGGTTTCCTGTTGCTTCAGCTGCTCGGCAGGGGATTCCAGCTCGAGGTTAAGGGTGGTTTTCTTGGCTTCGACCTCGCTGGAGGGGAACACCAGCAAGGCCAGGCTGAGCAGGGCGGCGATACCGCTGGCGGCCAACAGGTGGCTCTTCGGATAAAGCGGAGGCGCTTTAGTCGGTTCGTTGGTCATAGGTAGATTGACTTTGAAAAAGATGGATTGGAAAAGATGAATGACATGATGAAGATGAAATAACTGTATAAAATATAACCAAATCCCCTTCAGCGCAAGCGCGCAGACGTCATCAGTCGGGTGTGCGGTCACATCCGGGGCAAAAACTTGTATTTGATGGCTGATCTTGTATGGTTGGGGCCCTTTGAATCTGAGCCTTGCGGGTCTGTTATGAAGTCGGTTGAAGAGCAGCTAGCGCTGATCAAGCGTGGTGCGGAAGAGGTACTGGTCGAGGCCGAACTGGTCGAGAAGCTCAAGCGCGGGCAACCGCTGCGGATCAAGGCGGGTTTCGACCCGACTGCGCCGGATCTGCACCTGGGGCACACCGTCCTTATTAACAAGCTGCGCCAGTTCCAGGAACTGGGGCATCAGGTGATCTTCCTGATCGGCGACTTCACCGGCATGATCGGTGACCCGAGCGGCAAGAGCACCACGCGCCCGCCGCTGACCCGCGAGCAGGTGCTGGAGAACGCCGAGACCTACAAGCAGCAGGTGTTCAAGATTCTTGATCCGGCCAAGACCGAGGTTGCGTTCAACTCTACCTGGATGGACGCGCTGACCCCGGCCGACTTCATTCGCCTGGCTTCACAGTACACCGTGGCGCGCATGCTCGAGCGCGACGACTTCGACAAGCGCTATACCAGCAACCAGCCGATCGCGATTCACGAGTTCCTCTATCCGCTTGTGCAGGGCTATGACTCGGTGGCGCTGAAGGCCGATGTCGAGCTGGGCGGTACCGACCAGAAGTTCAACCTCCTGATGGGGCGCGAGCTGCAGCGTGGCTACGGCCAGGAGGCGCAGAACATCGTCACCATGCCATTGCTCGAAGGGCTGGATGGCGTGAAGAAGATGTCCAAGTCGCTGGGTAACTATGTAGGTATCCAGGAAGCGCCAGGGGTGATGTACAGCAAGCTGGTGTCGATCCCTGATACGTTGATGTGGCGTTACTTCGAGCTGCTGAGCTTTCGCTCCATGGAAGAGATCGATGGGTTCCGTGCTGAAGTGGCTGCTGGTGCCAACCCGCGGGATATCAAGATCAAGCTGGCTGAAGAGATCGTGGCACGCTTCCATGGTGAGGAGGCTGCGGCCAATGCCCACCGCGCAGCGGGTAATCGCATGAAGGATGGCGAGCTGCCGGAGGACCTGCCGCAGATCGACGTGCTGGCTGCCGAGGCCATGCCGATTTCTGCTGTGCTGAACAAGGCGGGCCTGGTCAAGAACTCGGCGGCAGCCCGTGATCTGCTGGCGGCAGGAAGCGTGAAGGTCGATGGTGAGGTCGTTGATCGTGGCTTCGTCTTCGAGCTGGGCTCCACCCATGTGTGTCAGGCGGGCAAGAAGGCGTTTGCACGTATCAGTCTGAAGGCTGAATAAAGAGAGGGCGGCGTAAGCCGCCCTTCCTATATAGAGAAGGGCTGGTTTGCTTTGTTTTGCGAAAGTTTCAAATTAGCCCTTGACGCACGATTTAATCTCTCTATAATTCGCCCCACTTCCGGCGCAGTCGGAACGAAAAACTTCTTGAATATCAACGAGTTGGACGTTTCAGGTCGGGCTGGAGGTGCTTCGATCGAAAGATCAGCAGCGGTGAAAAAGGTGGTTGACAGCAGGTTGTAACGCTGTAGAATTCGCCTCCCGCTACGAGAGATCGAAGCGAGTCAAGTGTTTGAAGTGAAACGAAAAACTTCAAAATAAACGCTTGACAGACTCTGAGGAAAGCGTAGAATGCGCGCCTCGGTTGA